>JAFGHD010000166.1 GCA_016939365.1 Bacteroidales bacterium
ACCCTGACAATATAATTACCGGCAGTATTGCCCAAAGCAATGATATTCAGACCACCTTCAACCATCCGGGAGGCAATCTCCAAACCCATGACAGAATAGACGCTTGCCTTTCCGGAAAGTCCCGCCGGCATGCCCACATAGACATTGCCATTGGTTCCGTAGATCGCAATACCCAGGTCATTCCGGCTGTCACCAAAGGGATTTAAATGAAGGACAAACCGGGCGTCATCCTCTTCAGGATCATAGCTGAAGGAGTATCCACCCGATTTCAGGTCGTGCATTATTCCGGTCAGCTTGTCCTCCAGCAGGAGTGTTGAGAAATCCCCGGCATCGGCAACGCTGATGGTATACGCACCCTGCAGACCAGCGGTAAAATGTACCGGAACCGAACCAACCGCGGGCCGACTGCTGATGGCCATATCCTTGCCGCCACCGGTGGTATAGATCTGCGGCACCATCGGTGCACTGGTCAGAAGCTTGAAGGCATCCCAGTCACCGTCGAATCCCTCGGTAGCTTCATCCAGGAACCGGATATAGAGCTTATCGGAGTAATTGTTTCCGGTTGCTTCCATTACCAGAAGGTTGCCCACATCATTCTTGTGGAACGCATCCTGTCCGGCATGCGACCTGACAGTGTTATCAAATGTCAGCGAACCGTTGCTGATGGCCTTGACCATAAAGCCCTGCGTGGCGGGAACATATTGGACGCCCACGCCGCCGACCCACTCCACGTAGTCGAGGGCGAGGTCATCGTACTGGTAAACACCATCATACAACCCGGCCGGAAGGGTAACCGTGGCGAGGTCGATGGGTGAAGCATACGGATTGCCGAGCAGATTCCAGTTGTTAAGGCCGTTGGGATCGCCGGGCTCGAAACCGGAGGCAGTGAAATTCACCGACAGCGCGCCGGTATGCACACTGGTCATTAGCCCGGCAAACTCAATCACGTCGCCGGTCGGATTCTGACCCGTGTATGCCAGATCCTGCTTGACGCTCCAGCCGGTCATGGTATTCAGCGGAATCATCGCCGGAATGCCGCCGACTTCTTCATGATGGATCCAATAGTTGGTCGGCTCGTCCCAGGTGTTCAGGAAGTAGTCGGGAATGATCTGGTGACTGTAAAGGCCTGAAACCGGTGAAGAAATATAGTGCCAGCCTTCCATTGCGCCGAAGGCACCGGTTCCGGTGATGTCGCGATTGAACATGAAGGTGCCGTAGCCGGTGAGGTTCCCGTTGTCGATAAATGATCCGGCAGCGCCGGTATTGTCGGTGAGGATGGAGAACAAACCGTCATTCATCACATTACCGTAAGCTGAGAGGTTGCCCAAAGGTGCAATCGTAAGGTAAGCACCAGCATTGATGGAAACTTTCCCTGCTTCGGCAAGACCGCCGGTAATGACCGGGAAACCGTTGGGTGTTACATCAGGAATGAGGGCATTGAGGGAGGCGTCGGGTATGCCGTTGTTCCAGTTGGCGGCATCGAACCAGTCGGTATCTACTGCTCCCGTCCAGACGGTGGCGTCGGTCACCTTTGTGATCCTGCCTTCGCCGCCGAAAGGATACTGTGTGTAGCTGATAGCGCCGCTGAGGCCGTTGACGATATAATTGTAAAGCGTCTGCTGGTAAGTAACACCCAGCGTGGTGAAGCTATTGTTCAGATGAATGTACTGGTCGCCGCCGCGGGCCAGGAAGTCGATGGTGGCAATGTTCAGATCGGGAGCAGCCGGGTTTACCACGCCGTTCTCAACGATCTTGGTGCCGTTGTCCAGTTCCACATCCACGATCCTCGTTCCCGGAGTTATAATGTTGCCGTTGATGTCGATTACCTGGGCAGTGCCTGCTGGGTCCCATACCACCCTGAACCCGGCGATCTGGCCAAAACGTCCGTCAACGTACTCCACCCTCGATACTGCATTTTCGAGTATCTCCTTGAATTCTGCCGGGGTAATGTTCTCGGCGACACACAGGAAGTTGGCAAAAGGCAGGATATCGAACGTAGTCAGCTCGGAAATGTCCGAGCCGGCTGCGATGACGGAATTGTTTCTGATCCCGCCGCCATTCTGCATTGCTACATCGGGCATGTTGACGCCGTATGTACCGGCAAGCTGTCCGGCCTGCCACAGCAAGGCGTCGGCCACCAGGTTGCCTTCGTTGGTCTCAAAGGTACGGACGTTGTTCTTGATCCCATCAAGATCGACATCCGTTGTGCCGATTACATTGGCGGCAAGTCCTGCCACATAGTTCATCACCGGTTGGGTCACGGCATAGTACACCGCGGAATCGCCGATGGTATTGGTCACAAGCACCGGATTGCTTATATTATCGATACCGGTGACTACGCCGTTTTCATCAAAATCAACCACCAGGTGGCCCACATAGACATACTCGCCTGGGGTAGTCACCAGGTAAACGGTATCGTTGTTCAAGTCGTTGACCTTCATGGGATATTCACCGTAGACGGTCATACCGGGCAGGGCGATGGAAGGATCGTTGGTCAGCAGCTCGTCACCTCCTCCGGCGATCACCACATCCAGACCCGTGAGTTGGGTGACCAGGGTGGAGTCTTCAAGGATCGACTGCAGGTGGCTGATGAGGATGATCTTGTTGATCCCCTGAGCGGTCAGCGTGTCGATATGATCCTGGACGATATCCACGATGTTGGGATCCACAGCCACATTCCTCGGACTGGAAATATAGGGAAGCTGCGGAGTGGTCAGACCGATTACGCCGATCTGCTTGCCCTGGGTGCTGACAATGGTACGGGCAGCGATGCGGCCGATGTCCACGAGATTCTGCAAAGTGTCTTCAGCGGCAAAACCAAGATTGGCGCTGAGGTAAGGCGGCTGGGTCATGCTGTAGTCATGGACGAACTTAGAGAGGATGTCCGGACCGAAATCAAAGTCATGATTACCGATACAAACCGCATCATAACCGATCATGTCCATAGCCACGGCGTCATAATAGGGCTGGTTCGGAGGCAGGTTAAGACTGGCCGTGAATTCGGGACCGGCAAGGAAGTTGTCGCCGGATGAGAGCATGATGGTCGGGCTCAAACGGTTGGCTGCAGCCACCCTCAGGGAGTCCACCTTGCCCTTGAAGTTATGCACGCCGCCATAATTCTCCAGCCCCTGGCCCGCATTGATCAGCTGCGACTCGCCGTCGTTGTTGTGCATGATGGTGATGGTGGCGGGCTGAACGGTGTTCATGGTATTGACTTTATAGACCCCGATGGTGCCGCTCACCTCGTTGGAGGTCACTACCAGCGGATAGGACACGGGGCTCTCGGACTGGGGAATGAAAACCACATCCTCCGGTGCGAGATCGCCTGCTTCCGGAGAATCTGCATCCACGGTAAAGTTCCTGTTGTTCACATATTCCACGAATTCGGGATGGGTAGGGTTGGTGATGTCGTACACCATGATACCGCTCATTCGTTCCAGGCCCACGAAAACGAAGAATCTTCCGTTGATCTCGGCGATCTCGATGGCTTCCGGCTCAGGTCCTTTGTCGTCGCTCCGCGACTTGAAGGAATCGTTGTCGTCGTTGTCGGAGTTGAAATAAGAGGGATAAGCAGCAGCGATGATCTTTTCAAAATCGTCCCCGATGTCGGACACCAGGTTACCGGAAGCATCCCAAATACTGAAAGAACGGGTGCCGTAGGCATAAATCTCTTCCCACTGACCGTCATTGTCAATATCGCCGTTGGCCAGGGTGGTCTTCAGCCTGCCCAGGTTCACATTCTGCTTCAGGTAGGATGCATTCGGGAAAGAGACCGGGTCGAGGGTAAGGTCCTTTACGCGCACCTCTTCGCTGTATCCGTTATAATCCCTTGAATCGCCTTCGTTAGCGGTGACAAAGTAGGTATTTGTTCCATCAGAAAAACTTTTAATGGCGTCGGGCAGGAACATGCCGTACACGGGCCAGTTCCTGAATTCAATGCCGGCTGCCTTGTCGCTGGCGTCCAGATGGTTGTTATTGAGCAAATGATCCTTAAAGCCGAGTCCTTTCACCGCCGAAATGGTATTGGTATTCAGGTCGATAATAGCCACCGCATTATTCTCCTGCAGGGTCACGCAGGCGGTCTGTGAATCGCCGGAAACGGCAATGTATTCGGGCTCGATATCCTGGGCAATAGTGGCAGTACCGTTGTTTCCGTATATCCTGACACTCGGATCAAGCATTCCGGAGGTAATGCCGGTGAAGTCAAGAGTGGTGACATTGGCCTGGGTGAGACCGGGGATGCCTCCGGAGATGTCGACGATCGTGATGGAACCCAGCGGGTCGACCGTGTAATCATCATTGGGTTCGCCTTCGTTGGCAGTAAGCACCTTGGCACCGTCGGGAGTAAAGGTGACCATGTCGGGCATGGCGCCGGCAGTCAGGGCGACCACGAAATTACAGGAGCCGGAAGTCTCGAAGAAAACGATTGAACCGTCCTGCTGGGGATCGTTATTCTCTATTGCGGCCGCCACATATCCGTTTTTCACGGCCAGGCTGTTGATCCCGCCACCGTAAGGGGTGATGTCGATCTGCTGGATCAGTGAAGGATTCATGGGGTCGGAGAAATCGAGGACATCGATCGTGCTGAACTCGGCATTGGTCACAAAGAGCCTCTTTGAAAGCGGGTCATAGTCAACGATCTCTGCGGCGCCTTCATCGAAGGAGCCGAGGCTGACAGAGGTCATGTATTCAAGCAGCGGATTCTGCTTGAGGATGGTCAGGGTGAAGATGTCGGAAACGGTTTCATAGCCATCGGTGGCGAATACTTCCACATCGAGAACCATCGGATGGGCCGGGACTCCGCTGAAGGTTCCGGTGGCCGGATCGAAGCTGAGCCATCCGGGGAGATCGTTGCCGTCAGAAAGGAGGGCGTCGGTCAGGGTAATGGGATCACCTTCGGGGTCCATGAATGTATTGGCCGGGATGGTATAGTTCCAGCTCACACCGGAGAAAACGCTCTGGTCTGGGACCGGATTGGCCACGTACGGAGGCTGATTCCGGGTGACCCTGCCTTCCCCGCCTTCAGGGTACATGGCAGCGGTGACGGTACCGCCAAGGGGGGTTATGATATAATTATTGAGCGCCTGCTGATAGGTCACTCCAAGGGTAGTAAAAGGGGCATTCCTGTAAGGATACTGGTCGCCGCCCCGGGCAAGGAAATCGATGGTGGCAATGTTGATGTCGGGGGCACCCGGCACCAGAATGCCGTTTTCAACGATCTTGATGCCGCCGGTGAGCTCCACATCAATCACCCTGGTACCCGGAACGGTGACGTTTCCATTGGCATCCAGCTGCTGCGCCACTCCGGCTGTGGTCCACCGAAACTTGAATCCAGCCACCTGCGCAAAACGCCCGTCCACAAACTCCACCCGTGATACGGCGTTCTCGAGTATTTCCTTGAACTGTGAAGGGGGTATGTTTTCAATGATGGAAACAAAATTTGCAAAAGGGAGTATGTCGAATGTCATCAACTCGGTGATATCCGTTCCTGCGGGGTATGTAGAGTTGTTCCTGATCCCGCCACCATTCTGAAGAGCGACATCGGGCATATTGACGCTGAAGGTTCCGGCGAGTTGTCCGGCCTGCCATAGCAGCGCATCGGCCACCAGATTCCCTTCGTTGGTCTCAATGGTGCGTACATTATTCTTTATACCGTCCAGGGCCACATCCGTTGTACCGATGATATTTCCGGCCAGAGCCGCCACATAATCCGCTACAGAGTCGACGACCTGGGTCTGAACAAGGAAATTGGACGGAACAGAATCGGGGTTCGCGCCGCCGGCTACCCTCTTCGGACCGCTGTTCAGGTCGATGTTCGTTACCGTACCCGATGTGACATTACCCTTGGCATCAAACTCGACGATCAGACGACCGATATACTTATACTCACCGCTGGTGGTGACCACATAGGTGGTGTCGCCAAAAAGGTCGGCGACCTTGAGCGGATAGGCGCCGTCAGGGGTGTCGCCCGGGATCAGCAGATTGCCAGGATTAGCGAGCAACTCATCGCCGCCGCCGGCGATCACTATATCGATACCATGAAGGTTCCTGACCAGGTTGGTATCTTCGGCTACATTCTGAAGATGGCTGATCAGAATGATCTTATCTACGCCCTGTGATGTGAGGGTATCCACATGGGCCTGAACAATGTTTTCTATATCGCTGCTCACCTGCACGTTCCTGGGGCTGCTGATATAGGAAAGCATGGGTGTGGTCAGGCCGATGACACCGATATTCTGACCATTGGTGGTCACCACGGTACGGGCCTTGATCCGGCCTATTTCCAACAGATTCCGGAGCGTGTCCTCAAGTGAAAAATTCAGGTTGGCGCTCAGGTATGGAGGCTGGGTGACAGTATAGTCATGAATATACTTCGCCAGTACATCTGGGCCGAAATCGAAGTCATGATTACCGATGCAGATAGCGTCATAGCCGATGTAGTCCATCGCTACTGCGTCGTAGTAAGGCAAACCGGCCGCCCTGTTCAGGCTGGCGTTGAATTCGGGGCCTGCCAGAAAGTTGTCACCGGAAGAAAGCATGACGACACCGGAACCATTCATCATGGCTTCGGCTTTCAGCGAATCAGCCAGTGACTTGAACCGGGCCACTCCGCCGAAATCCTCAACGCCGGTACCGGCATTGATCAGCTGTGACTCCGCATCGTTGTTGTGGAGAATGGTCAACGTATATTGGGCTTGCACATTCCCAAGGAAAAGCAGCATCATGGCCCAAACCATAAACTGCATCACAGGCACTTTCATGCCCGGCATTGTTGTAACTTTTCTCATAATGGGTGTTTTAGCGTTAAACATCTGGAATAAAAAAACTTGACAGAATCTGGCAACGGAATGGATGATCCGGTATTTCAGGGCTCAAAACTACCAGCCGAGCATTAAGTCGGCGTTAACAGGATGCGAACAATAAGCTAAGAAATTGTTAAGTTAAAATGAACACATACACATGTTCATGAACAACCTGAGCGAACATTCCATTCTATGTTGACCGATGCCTGCCCGATGCTGACAGATAAACGCATGCGACAGGCTGATCCTTTAAATCCGGCTAAAGGATGTCAGCCATTTAGATGTCGCCGGCTATTTTAATTATACTGACGAAATCAGACAGTTTAAATTTGCAAACCTGATTTCCGTCAGTATAACTTCAAAAACGGAAACCGGGAAAAACTTAATTTTGCTTCCTCATGGAACTTCTTCGAAGAAACATCGCATCGAAGTTCATCCCATTCCTGATGATCGGGATCATGGGGGTGATGATCGTCAACAACGGACTGTTCATTCATACACACAAACTGGAGGACGGCTCTGTCGTTACCCATGCCCATCCCTTTGACCGGTCGGATGACTCTCTGCCAGGCAAAGCCCATCATCATTCCAAAGTTGAACTGGTTTATTTTGAAAACATCGGGATCCTTTTCTTTCTGATTTTTACCATCCTGGGATTATTTACGCTTTCTGAAGGGAAAAAGCTCTGCGACCTTCCGACCCCCTCCTTCATATCGGCTTTTCAAAGTATTGTCAGAGGCAGAGCCCCTCCGGTATCGCAATGAACATTGTCAAGGGCTGATTCTTTTCAGCAGACTCCATTGCCGGGTCATCATTCCGGTTTTTTTAATCGCATATTAATCTGACAATCGCAATAATATGAGAAAATATATGATTGCCGCAGCAATATTTATGTTGCCAGGCACATGGATGTCCTACGGCCAGGAACCGGTGACGGACGCCAATGTTTTCGGGCATGTGATATGCATTTCCTGTGAAGAGCACCTGTCCTTCGCCTCGGTATCCATTAAAGGCACGACGATCGGAACCACAACGGATGAAACGGGGCATTATCAGCTGATCAACATACCTGTAGGCACCCATACCCTCAGGGCCAGTTATATCGGTCATAAATCAAAGGAAATTGTAATAACCATCCGGAAGGGAGAAACCAGGGAGGTAAATTTTGAGCTGGAGCGTGATTTGTTGGGACTGGATGAGGTGGTTGTTACGGGAGAAAGAAGTGAGAACAGCAGAAGGGCATCCTCTGTCATAGTGAATACGCTGAATCCGGGGATATTCTCCGCGACACAATCCACAACCTTCATCGAAGGATTGAACTTCAGCCCCGGGCTAAGGATGGAAATCAATTGCCAGAATTGCGGATTTTCCCAGGTACGCATGAATGGAATGGAAGGCCCTTACTCCCAGATTCTCATTAACAGCCGTCCCATCTTCAGTGGGCTTGCCGGTGTTTACGGGCTGGAGCTGATCCCCGCCAATATGATCGAGCGGATCGAGATCATCCGGGGCGGCGGGTCGGTGCTCTACGGCAGCAATGCCATAGCGGGAACCATCAACCTCATTCTCAGGGACCCTGTCAGTAACTCATATGAATTCGGCATGAGCAGCGGCCTGACCGGCCTGGGATTGGAGGATTCGGGCGATCCTGCTTACGATCACATGGTAAACTTCAACTCATCACTGGTATCCGCCGATAACAAAACGGGAATGGCCCTCTGGGGTTTTTACCGCGACAGGGACCCTTTCGATGCCAACAACGACGAATTCTCAGAGATCGCATCCCTGAAAAACACCACGGCCGGCGCCCGGATGTATCACCGGTTCGGTACCCGCGGAAAACTCACCGCTGACTTCTTCAACATCAAGGAGGACAGAAGAGGCGGAGACCGGTTCAGTCACCCCGTGCATGAAGCCAATATTGCCGAAGCCCTGAACCATAATCTGACCACGGGGGCTTTGACCTTTGAACGGTATTTCAGGCAAAACGACCTGTTGTCGGCTTATGCGTCCGGACAAAGGATCAACCGGGGTTCCTACTACGGAGCCGGACAATCATTGAGCGATTATGGAAACACCAGGGATTTCTCTTTCATCATAGGATCACAATACAAGATACATTCGGATCGGTCAGTTGTCACAGTGGGGTTGGAAAATACCGGTGCCTGGCTGAAAGATGAAAAACTGGGCTATCCGGACTTTGCAAATGCCATCATTGTCAATGATTCCGTCACCGGCATACCCCATACCGATAATGTCACAGTAGCCGACCAGTCCACCCATACGATTGGGGGCTTCATCCAGTACGAAATCGAGCTTAAAAAATTTAAACTCACCGCAGGTGCAAGGTTTGATCACTATCAGGTGGTTGACATAGAGAATTGCGACTCGGATAAATCCGGGAATGTTCTGATTCCGAGGATTGCCGTGAAATACGACTTCGGAACAGATCTGCAGCTCCGGCTGGGCTATTCGCAGGGATACAGGGCACCGCAGATATTTGATGAAGATCTGCACATCGAAACAAGCGGCTCAAGACAGGTGATCCATAAAAACAGCCCTTGTCTGAAACAGGAGACAAGTCACAGTTTCACAGCCTCATGCGATTTCAGCACACAGGCAGGCACAATATTGTTCAGCTTTCTGTCCGAAGGGTTTTACACACTGCTGAATGATCCGTTCGCCAACCAGTACAGCGAGCCCGATGAAAACGGAACGGTGGTTTATACCCGCATCAATGCGGAAAACGGCGCACAGGTCTTTGGGGTGAACCTGGAAGTGAATATGGTGCCATGGAGGGATTTCAACGTGAGCTCCGGCTTCACATTGCAAAACAGCCTGTATGAAGATGCCCAGGAGTTCGGGGAACGAAAGTTCTTCCGGACGCCACAGGATTATGGTTATCTGACGGCAGACTGGCAGATCACCCGCGAACTGGGTATCTCATCCACACTGAACTATACCGGAACGATGCTTGTACCTTACTTCGGGCTGGGAATACCCGATCCTGAAGAAGGGGAACTGCGGAAATCGGACCGGTTCTTCGACCTGGGGTTCAAAATGAGATACAATATCAAAATCAACGGAGCGACACTCCAGTTGTATACCGGAATGAAAAACATATTCAATTCCTATCAGGATGATTTCGATTCAGGGATCGACCGCGATCCGGGCTATATTTATGGTCCGGCAAATCCAAGATACATATACTTCGGACTGAAGATCGGGAATTCCCTGACATAGTAAAGTCATCATTATACCTGCCTATTGCAGGCCACTCAGATTCTCACGGGAAAAGCCGTAATTTGTCAGAAATTATCGGTGTATGAGAATATTCGTACTGATGGTTCTTTTATCGGTCTGGATTTCAGTGGCAGCCCAGCCCATCAGGGTCGGGTTGATACCCACCGGCAATGCTGAAAACCCGGAGTACAAGGCGGCCATGGAATTCATCCGGCATCGGGACGGACTCAGCTATATTTCCTTTATGCCCGGGGATATCACGGGGCAATATCTGAGGGATCAATGTGATGTCCTGTGGATCCATGGTTCTGACACCTTGCCGGCGGATCAAAATATCAGCTATGGCCCGCAGGTTGTGGCTTTTGTTGAAGCCGGCGGAGGGTTGCTGCTTTCTCCGGAAGCATTTCCCCTGATCCACCGGTGGGGTCTGGAACCGGCTCCACCGGCATTGCAATACAAGGAGCTGCCGGATGAAGGTTACGGAAGAAAAGCGGGCTACCATGCCTTCCTCTACCACCCTGTGTTCGACGGACTGCACGGCGGGACATACGTCCTGAGCCCCCCCACCGATACCACGGTCAGGGTGTTCGGTTATTTTGGCAATGACGCACCACAGAAGGGGAGAGTGGTGGCCGTCGACTGGGATTACATTTTCCTTCGGGAGGAAAGAAAAATGATCGTGGAATACTCCCCGGCCAATGGCAGGATCATTGCTGTCGGGGGATATATCACCCTGTCAGGTGCCAACCATCAACGGGTCCAGTTGGAGCATTTCCTGAACAACACGCTGATGTTCCTTGCCGGCAGGGAGATGTCTTCCGCACCTCTTTACTGGTCATACCGGGAGCAGGTTGTTGAGCCTTTCGACTACAACCTTCCCTATCTGCTGCTGCCGGACAAAGGGCCCTGGAAGCCGGTATCAGAAGATCAGGAGATGTCACTGAATAAAAATAAAGGCAGTGATCAGTTCTGGGATGTGGCCGGGAAGCGTATCCTCGTGATGGGAAAGGAGAAAGGAGGCATTGATGAGATATGGATCCATCCGTTCATGGGAATGCACGATCTGGAGGCAGGTGTGGTGACAGGTCATTCGGACAGTGTCATATGGCTGTCTGAAATCCCATGCCGTATTACGGTTTTGCCATATTGTTTGATACGGACATACAACCTGGGCAGGACGGAGATCACGGAGACGGTCACCGCCGATCCGGAGGATCCGGCATGTGCGGTTCACTACCGGTTCGAAGGCCCGGACCGGAACCGGCTTCTCTTCCGGGCAACATCCAGCCTGAGACTGATGTGGCCTTATTCCGAACATGCTCTCCGCGAATTACGTTATAACTACAACACCTCCCTGAATGCGCTGATCGTTACTGACGGGGATGAGCGGTTCAGCTGCCTGGCGGGCTTCAGTGAACGACCGATGACACATGAAGCGGGAAGATTCGAAGAATTCGATGTCAGGCTGGAGCCGGTGAAAGACTCATTGCCTGGCATCGTATTATCAGGTGTGCCGGGCAATGCATTCGAGGTCCGGGGTATGTTTCTTTTCGACATGATGCCCGGGGCAGAGCTTACGGTTTTCGTTGCAGGGAGTTCCATAGAACTACCCGATGCCATCAGGGAATACAACGGGGCCGCCGGACACGGAGAGAACATTCTGAACCGCGCTGAAGCCCGGGCAGGCGAAGTACAACGGCAATCGGTCCGGATTGTGACCCCGGAGGCCTCTTTCAACGAAGGATACCGGTGGGCGATAGAGGCGACCGACAGGTTCTTTGTCCACACCCCCGGTCTCGGCAGCGGTCTGGTGGCCGGTTATTCCACCACCGCCACCGGATGGGACGGAGGGCACAACATCAGCGGCCGGCCCGGATACGGATGGTACTTCGGAAGGGATGGCCAGTGGTCGGGATTCGCATTGCTGCATAACGGCAACTTTGAAAAGGTTAGGGACAATCTGCAGTTATTCATACACTTCCAGGACCTGAACGGTAAGATATTCCATGAACTGAGCACCTCCGGGTTCGTGCATTACGATGCCGCCGATGCCACTCCCCTCTTCATCGTACTGGCGGGACGTTATCTGCGGCATTCCGGCGACCTGGATTTCATCCGGGATCACTGGGATGGGATCAGCAAGGCCGTCGACTATTGTTACTCAACGGATACCGATGGCGACCGTCTCATTGAAAACACCATGGTGGGTCACGGCTGGGTGGAAGGGGGAGGTCTTTTCGGATCGCACACCTCACTCTACCTGGCTTCCTGCTGGGCCGAAGCACTCAGGGAAGCCTCTGCGATGGCCGGAGCAATAGGTCTTGCCGAAGAATCTGAGCAATATGCCAAGGAAAGTCTGGCTGTGACGGACATCATCAACGCGAGGTTCTGGAATGAATCCGGGGATACTTACTATCACGGGATATACCGTGACGGCACCTTCCTGCAGGAGCCTTCGGTGATGCCGGCCATCCCCATCCTTTTCGGACAGGCTGAGCCCGAAAAGGCGGCACAGGCGCTCATCCCGCTTGCCGGTGAAGGATTCACCTCCGACTGGGGCTGCCGCATCGTCAGTAAGGAATCCTCCCTTTTCAATCCCAGGGGATACCATACCGGCAGTGTCTGGCCGCTGTTCACCGGATGGGTATCCCTGGCCGAATACCGCACCGGCAAATCCGTTCAGGGCTTCACACATCTGATGAACAACCTGCTCGTCTACCGGCACTGGGGCCTGGGTTTTGTCGAAGAGGTGCTGCATGGCGGGCGGTATGAGCCCTCAGGCGTCTGCAGGCATCAGTGCTGGTCGGAGACGATGGTGATCCAGCCGGTCATCGAAGGGATGCTCGGATTCAGACCGGATGCCATGAACAACAGGGCGTATCTGTCACCCCAGTTCCCGCTCCAGTGGGATACCGTCGATGTGGATCACCTGCGCGTCGGAAACCACACCCTCGGATTCACCATGACAAGATCCGGGAAGAATCTGGTTTATCACTTCAGGCACGAGGGACCGGAGCCCATCGAGCTGCATCTGAAACCCCAGATGCTCTTCGGAAGCGAACCCACACGGATCCTGCTCAGGAGGTCTTTCGAAAGCAAAAGGTTGGAACCTGCAGAGGAGGTTGTTGCATCTTTCGACACCGAAGCGGTGTTTGAATTTCAGGTTTCCGGGGGTATCGGGATGATACTGCCGGCACCTCTTCCTCTTCCCGGAGACTCCACTTCGGAGACGAGGGTACTTTCAGAGGAGTTCACTGATGACACCTACTCACTGACACTGCAGGGCAGGGCGGGCAGCGGATCCCGGCTTACATGCAGGTACACCGGAACGGAACCTGTTTCGGTTGAAGGCGCTAAATTGAAGACACAGGAAGGAGAGATACTGAACCTTATAATCAGTTTTGATAATACTACTGATCCCTGGCCGGTCAGGACCGTGCAGATCAGGACAAAACGGTAACAGCAGTGATATCCCCTGGTTATTGGGCAGGATCAAATCCGAAGGCCTCCATCATCCGGAAGAAGATACCTGTATTTTCGTAAATTCCGCGGAAAACTTCCGAGCCGGGGCCAGATGCAAACACCGGTACCATAACCGCGGTATGCTGATCGCCGGTGAATCCGGCATCGACCGTCTTTCCGGACATATCGCCGCCGTTCAGTCCCAGACCGCCACATTCATGATCCGCCGTTACGATGACCAGTGTCTCACCGTTTTTCTCTGCAAAATCAAGCACCTGACCTACCACACGGTCGAAATCGATCGTCTCATCAACGATGTAATTGATATCGTTGTCGTGTCCGCCCCAGTCGATCTGCGATCCCTCGATCATCAGGAAAAAACCGTCCGGATCCATATTCAGTATCCCGATCGCTTTCATGGAGGCATGCAGCAATATATCGCCCCTGCCCTCCGAATACTTCGGCGGATGTACATCGTACAACAAACCGGCCAGTTTCCCGGAGGTGACATCTATGAGTTCCCCTTTTTCATAAACCACCCGGTAGCCTGATTCTTCAAGCTCAAGCGTCAGATCCTTCCCGTCAGCCCTTTGACGGAAATGCTTCAGCCCCCCGCCGATAAACACATCGATATCGGTTTTGAGAAAATCCGCTGCGATGTCCTCGTAACTGCTTCTGTTGGGGACATGGGCAATAAAAGCCGCAGGAGTAGCATGGGTGATGGCGCAGGTTGTGACCAGTCCGGTGGCCTTTCCATGCTTCTCGGCATATTCCAGGATCGTCGGCAAGGGATTCCCTGCGGTATCCACTCCGATCGCACCGTTGTAGGTTTTTTCCCCGGTCGCCATGGCAGTGCCCGAAGCACCCGAGTCGGTGACATAATTATCTGAAGAGTGGGTTTTCTGAAGCCCTATTTGGGTAAACCGTTCCATCTGCAGATTGTTCCCGTTGACCGTCATAGCGGCTGTGATCTGGGCAAGCCCCATGCCGTCGCCGATCATCAGAATGATATTCTTGGGCTTGCTGGGCAATTCCTGGGCCATCGCAGATATGGAGAACAAGAAGATGGTCATCAGAAAGGCCTTGAAAAAAATTTTTTGAATCATGGTGGTTAAATATTATGAATGTCAGGGAATAAGGTCAAATACGGCAGAGGATTTTCCCGGCACTTCAATCCCCGTCAGGGGTGAGACAGTACCCGTGATCACATCACGGGCGCCTGAAAAATCCTTGAGGCACTCAAAGAAACGTTCCGTCCGAAGAACAACCGGCTGGTTGTTTTTGTTCAGCACCGTCATGATCCGTTCATGTTCAGCAATTCTGAAAAAAACATATACTCCGTTCTCAGGAACAAAGTGGATCAGGCGTCCGGAAACCGCCGCCCGACTGCTTTTTCTCCAGTGCAGCAAACGGGATAAAAATTCAAAAGCCTCATTCTGCTGATCCGTGCGGCCGGAGGTGACGAACGCATTGACCGTGTCACCCGGCCATCCTCCGGGAAAATCCTTGCGGATAAAACCATGGCCCAGATGTTCCTCACCGGTCATCAGGATCTCAGTGCCATAATAAATCATGGGGATACCCCGTGCAGTGAGCAGAAAAGCCATAGCCATCTTGAAAAATGCAAGGTCTTCCCCAACTGATGAAAAATACCTGGTCAGGTCATGGTTATCGGCAAAAACCAGGTTCAGATACGGATCGGGATAAAGGAAATCCTGTGCCAGGACATAATAGATCCGGGCCAGCCCGGTGGTCCAGCCTTCGGGTTCGGTAAGGGCGTTGCGGAGGGCATAGTGCACCGGAAAATCCGTGACACTGGGGATACCTGAATCATGGCCGTCTTCCCGGTTTCTGTCTCCCTGGAAGTAAGCTGTAAATGATTCCTTCTGCAACCATGACTCCCCCACTACCCCAAGGCCGGGATACTCAAGGAATATCCTTTCAGACCACTTCCTGATGAACTCTTCGTATGAGTATGGCTGTGTGTCAATACGGATACCATCGATACCGGCCGATTCGATCCACCAGATGGTATTCTGGATGAGGTATTTAGTGAGTAAGGGATTGCGCTGGTCAAGGTCGGCCATGTGCGTATCGAACCAGCCCGTCAGGAAACGGGTCCTGTCATATTCCGAGGCGTGGGGGTCGGCCAGAGTGGAGCCCCGGAAGTTGGAGCGTGTAAAATGGTCGAAATGATGGATCCATGATGAATCCGGAAGATCCTGCATGAGCGGGTGGTGGATGCTGCAATGATTGAACACCATATCCATGATCACCTTCAATCCCCTTGCATGCGCTTCAACCACCAGCCTGCCGTAATCATCATTCGAACCGAAGCGGGGATCGATCCTGTAAAAATCCGTGATGGCGTATCCATGGTAAGAATACTCCGGATTGTCATTTTCCATCAGGGGGTTGATCCAGAGAGTGGTGATTCCCAGGTCCCTGAGGTAATCGAGATGGCCGGTGATCCCTGCGATATCGCCTCCAT
>JAFGHD010000167.1 GCA_016939365.1 Bacteroidales bacterium
CCAACTGTACCTGATTGGAATCATGAGGTTGATTTCCGGTTAACAATAGTCATCCCGTGATCGTGATTGCAATCCTGGTCATGGTCGTGGCTGTGATTGTGATCATGATCATGAATACGATGACAGGGATAAGGGGCATGATCCGGGGAGAAAAGGTTGTCCCACCAGGATTCGAACCTGGACAGGCAGAACCAAAATCTGCAGTGCTACCGTTACACTATGGGACAAAAACCGGATGCAAAATTAAGCTTTTTCCGGAGATTTTCATGGGGCTTATGCATTGTTGTTCTTCCGGTTCGGTTTCAAACGGGGTGTGCTCTGGGTAAAAATCCTTAAATTCGCCCGCACAGATCAACCGCATACATTAACCCTTGTCCCGATGGACCTTTTTAAAAAGCTGAACCGCATCCTGGGATGGAGCATCTTTGCCGTCTCCACGATGGTCTATTTCCTTACAGTGGAACCCACAGCCAGCTGGTGGGACTGCGGGGAATACATCGCAACGGCCTACAAGCTGCAGGTGGGTCATCCTCCGGGTGCACCGCTGTTCCAGATGCTGGGCAGGCTCTTTTCCCTCTTTGCCTTCGGCGATGTGACCAACGTGGCGCTGATGGTGAACATCATGTCGGCGCTTTCCAGCTCATTCACCATACTTTTCCTGTTCTGGAGCATCACCCACCTGGCGCGGAGGGTGGCCATCGGACACGGCGATTTCACGCCGGGCAAGGTCTACGCCGTCATGGGCAGCGGGCTGGTCGGCGCACTGGCCTATACCTTCTCCGACTCCTTCTGGTTCTCGGCCGTGGAAGGTGAGGTCTACGCCATGTCGTCCCTCTTCACCGCTCTGGTCTTCTGGGCCATCCTGCGATGGGAGGAGGTGGCTGATGAGAAGCACTCTCTCCGGTGGATCATCCTCATCGCCTATCTGGTTGGACTGTCGATCGGGGTGCACCTGCTCAACCTGCTGGCCATACCCGCTATCGCCTTCGTCTATTACTTCCGCAAATTCAAACCCTCCTGGAAAGGCATTCTGGTGACCATGGTGACCTCCCTCCTGCTGCTGGCCGTCATCATAAACGGGATCATTCCCCTGGTGGTCAGCCTCTCCGGCAAGTTCGAACTCTTCTTTGTCAACAGCATGGGACTGCCGTTCAATTCAGGCACCATTTTCTTTTTCATAGTGCTGATCGGGCTTATCATTTGGGGCCTCAGATATACCGCTGCCAGACAACAGGTCATCGCCAACACAGCCATCCTCTGCTTCACCTTCATCCTGATCGGGTATTCCTCTTTCTTCCTGCTGATCATCCGCTCCAACGCCGACACGCCCATCGATGAGAACAGCCCGGAGGACGCCATCTCACTGCTCTCCTATCTCAACCGCGAACAGTACGGAGACTGGCCGGTATTTCACGGACAGTATTACAATGCACCCACCATCGACTCGAAGGACGGGACGCCTGTTTACATCAAGGATCGCGAAAAGGGCAAATATGTAATCACCGATCAGCGCCTGGGAACCATCCCTGTATATGATCCGCGATTCACTACCCTTTTCCCAAGGATGTGGAGCAACCAGAAATCAGGTCATATTGAGCTCTACAAGCAATACGGGAAGGTGAAGGGCATCCCCATTGAGGTGGAGTTGCCAGACGGTGAAACCGAGGTGCGCTACAAACCTACCTTCATAGAAAACCTGCGGTTCCTTTTCACATATCAGGTGGGGCACATGTATTTCAGGTATTTCATGTGGAACTTTTCGGGCAGGCAGAACGATATCGAGAGCCAGGGTGCGATCGAACATGGCAACTGGATCACAGGCATCAACTGGTTCGACGAACATATCCTGGGGCTCGGCCCGCAGGACAACCTGCCTGAAAGCATGAAGAACCCTGCCCGGAACAAGTTTTACCTCCTGCCCTTCCTGCTGGGACTCATCGGGCTGTTTTACCATCTCAAAAAGCACCGGCATGACTCCTTTGTGGTCATCCTGCTGTTTCTGATGACCGGCCTGGCGATCATTGTATACCTCAACCAGACTCCATACCAGCCGCGGGAAAGGGACTATGCATATGCCGGATCTTTCTACGCCTATTCCATCTGGATCGGGATCGGGGTACTGGCCCTCTGGGAATCTTTGTCCAGATATGTCAGCGGGACCGTCTCTGCCGCTACCGTTACCGGGGTGTGCCTTTTGATGGTGCCCGTGATCATGGCATCAGAAGGATGGGACGATCACGACCGTTCCGGGAAGTCCACCGCACGTGATTTTGCACTCAATTACCTCAACTCATGCGAACCCAATGCCATACTGGTGACCAACGGGGACAACGACACCTTCCCTCTCTGGTATGTTCAGGAGGTGGAAGGAGTACGCACGGATGTCCGCGTAGTCAATTTCATGCTGGCATCCGGGTACTGGTATATTCACCAGATGATGCGCAAGGTGTATGATTCGGACCCGCTTCCCCTCACCCTGTCCTATGACCAGTACCAGAACGGTGTGAACAATGCCGTGGTGTTTTACAATACCAACATCAAGGATCATGCGGAGCTGATCGATGCGATCCGGTTTGTCGCCAGCGAAGACGAACGCACCCAGCTCAGCCTTTCTTCCGGAGAAAAGATCAACTTCCTTCCGACCAAGAAATTCAGGCTGACCATCGACTCTGCCGGTCTGGTAAGCAAGGGTGCGATCCCTGCCGGTATGGAGGACCGGATCGTACCTTCCATTGAATGGACCATCAGGCAAAACTACCTTTACAAGAACGACCTGATGCTGCTCGATTTTCTGGCCACCAACAACTGGGACCGGCCCGTCTATTTCGCCAATCCCAGTTCGGTCTCGAAGGTGCTTGACGTGGAGGAGTATTGCCACCTGGAAGGTTTTGTCTACCGGTTCCTTCCGGTGAAGGCTGAAAATTATATTGAGGGTATCGGCGGGGTACATGCCGGTATTTCATATGATATCCTCATGAACAAGTGCCTCTGGGGAAACCTGAACGACCCGCATGTCACCGTAGACCGGGAGAGTTACAGGAATTCAGCCATTCCCAAACAGAATTTCATGCGTGTAGCCGAAACCCTTGCGGAACAGGGCAAGGCCGATTCGGCTATCGCTCTGCTCGACAGGTGCCTGGAGGTGTTCCCCGACAGCAAGATCACCTTTGACCGTTATATGATCCCGTTCGCGGAGGTGTATTACCAGGCCGGTGCTCCCGATAAGGGGAATGCGATCATGAAGCGGGTGCTTGATCTGTATGTCCAGGATCTGGACTATTACAACCGTCTGGATGACCGGCTGCTGAAGTATTACGAAAGCGATTACGAACAGGCGCTGGGTACGCTGCAGGCCATTACGATGGTGGCCCGGAGAAATAACCAGAAGGAGATGGAGCAGATGTCCGACAGCGTCTTCAGGAAGCAGCTCGACTGGATGGAGTAACGCTTCCCCTGTCTTTCCTGTTCCATGAACGCCACAGCAACCAGATGCCCAAAATGATGAAGGGTATGCTGAGCAACTGACCCATGTTCAGCATCATACCGCTCTCGAATCCCACCTGGGGCTCCTTGATGAACTCGATGAGAAAACGGACCGAGAAGAGCAGGGTGAGAAAAAGCCCAAACAGGGTTCCTTCCCGGAGTTTCGTGCCCTTTTTGAGATAAAGGCGGTATAAGAGAATAAAGATGATGAGGTAAGAAACGCCTTCGTATATCTGTGTCGGGTGCCTGGGGAAAGTCTCCCCGGTTCGGACGAAGACGAATCCCCACGGCAGGGAGGTTTCATCGCCGTATATCTCAGAGTTGATCAGATTGCCGGTACGGATGAAGAATCCTGACAGGGCCACGACGATGACGATACGGTCGACGATCCAGAGCCAGGTCCTGCCGCTTTTGCGGGAGAAGAACCACAGTACCGCCAGGATGCCGATGGCGGCGCCATGGCTGGCCAACCCACCTTCCCAAATCCTGAGTATCCGCGCAGGGTTTGCCAGGTAATACTCCGGCTCATAGAAAAAACAGTGTCCCAGCCTGGCCCCTACTACCGTTCCGATCACCATCCATGTCGTGAGCTTGTCAAGCAGTCCGGCAGGCACCTGTTCCAGACGGAAGATATGACCCATGATCAGGTATCCTGCTATGAAGGCCAGTGCGAAAAGCAAACCGTACCACCTGATACTCAGTGTGCCGAGGCTGAAAAGGTCCGGTCCGACATCCCAAATGATATATCCTGCCATAAAATTCAGCTATCAGGGCTCAAAAATAATCAAGATCATTGAACCGGTCCCTGCCGGCATCTTTCGATCAGGTCATTGACGGCCTGCCTCAAAGGAAACGGATCATACGTTATGGATTTGTGCTCCCGGATTTCTTCAAAGGAGCATGCCCGTGAAAGATCGAACGATTCCTGCAGCATTTTCGTAAAACCCTTTTCCTCCGTGAAATAGTCCGCCAGGTATTCCTGCTCTGTCTGTCCGGGTGTGGGAACCAGCAATGCCTTCCGACCCAGTGCAGTGAGGTCCATCAGGGTGGAGTAACCCGGACGGCAGATGATGAGGCCTGCATTCAGCAGCAAACCGCCCAGTTCTGCGGTTTCAATGTGGTTCATGATCCTGATGCCGTGGCGGACGGGCAGGCCGGATGTTTCTCCCGGGAGGCCACGGACGATGACTGCCGTTCCGTTGATGCCAGCAGACATTTGTTTCATGATACGTTTTTCAAGAAGGGTCCGCTGGGGTTCCGGCCCGGAGAGGATCACTGCAACATCGCAGCGTTCCGGCCCATCCGGCGGAGCCATCCCGTTGAAACGGGACAAGGGTCCGATATACCTGACATGATGGTATGGCCATGCAGGATGGGACAATTCCCCGGACAGGTTGCCCGGGCCCTCAAGGTCAGGCACCCAGCATTCGGGATACCGGTTGATAAAGGTCTTATTGAGCTGGTCGACAAGCGGCCGCAGCGGCTTCCACCACTCCGGAACCCGGATATGGAGCTGGTGGGTCATGAAAACCGACGGCACATGACGGCTCCACAGACCATAACGGTTATCGGAGATGACGGCATCAAAGCCGTAGCGGCGGATCGCCCTGTTGAGCCATCGGTGTTCCCTTCCGATCCCGGCCATAATGAATGGGGTGTACCTGAGCATCTGAAGTGCCATACGGCTGCCTGAAGGGTAGGCGAAGCGGTACCCCGGGGCTCTGAGAAATTCAAGTCCGGGGAACTCCTTTTTCAGGAAGGCCAGCGGCAAACGATCTGCTCCCACGGTAACCCTCACCTCTGACCGGATAAGTTCCCTGATCACAGGCACGCAACGCGTGGCGTGACCAATCCCCCAGTCGAGAGGACAAACCAGGATGTGAGGTCGGTAGGACACGTATCTTATATTGGTAAATGATCCGAAACCTTCTCAATAATGCTTGGTAATTACTGAAGATGTATCAGATGTCGGTTTTCACGCGGAGCTGCAAAACCCGCAGAGCGAACTGATATTGATAATCAATGGAATCATTCTATGCACGTTGCCCCCCGCCTGCCTTCTTTAAATGTATTACGGTGCTGGCAGGTTACCGTGAAAATTACACAAATGTTGTTTCTGATAAAGCTTCATCACCTTAATCGTTAAAAATAGTTTTTTCAGGTGAATTGAGCTATTTTTGGATTTCAGAAACCGACCACCGTGCTCCTTTACCAGATTGCCATCACCCTGATCCCGGGCATCGGGGATATCAATGGCAAGAAGCTCATCTCATATTGCGGGGGTGTTGAGGCCGTTTTCCGTGAATCAAAGGCCAACCTGCTCAGGATTCCGGGTATCGGAGACACCCTGGTCCGTTCGATCATGGAGAAAGAGGTTCTGATGCGGGCGGAGGAGGAGTTGAAGTTCATTGAAAAGCATGGTATCCGCACGCTCTTTTTCCTGGAGTCCGGGTATCCGGAAAGACTGAAGCATTGTATCGACGGGCCGGTGATGCTGTATGCCAAAGGCGGGGGCGATTTGAATTCCTCTCGTGTGATCAGTATTGTGGGAACCCGCAAGGTAACCGAATACGGCAGGGAGGTATGCCGGAAGCTGGCAGAAGGTCTTTCCCCCCTCAATGCAATGGTGGTCAGCGGGTTGGCGTACGGAGTGGACACCTGTGCCCACCGGGCTGCCCTGGAGAACGGCTTGCCGACGGTCGGTGTGCTTGCCCACGGCCTCGACCGTATCTATCCCTCTACAAACCGTTCCCTTGCCGAACGGATGCTGGAAAAGGGAGGTCTTGTCACCGAATTCATCAGCCGCACCATCCCAGACCGGGAGAACTTTCCAAAGCGGAACCGTGTAATCGCCGGGTTGTCTGATGCCGTTGTTGTGGTGGAGTCGGCAGGTAAAGGCGGGGCACTGATCACCGCCGACATTGCCAACTCTTACGACAGGGATGTCTTTGCTGTTCCGGGCCGGTGGTCCGATCCTTTCTCAGAAGGTTGTAATTTCCTGGTTCGCACCAACCGTGCCGCGCTGATACAATCAGCCGGGGATGTAATCACTTTGATGGGATGGGATGATGCCCGCCGTCCTTCCTCCGGACAGACCATTCTGCCGCTGGATCTGTCAGAAGACGAAAAAGCCCTGATAGAAGTTTTCAAAATGCATCCCGAAGCCAGCCTTGACTTCCTGAAGCTGAATGCAGGCCTCACCTCTATGAAAGCGGCCGTCGCGCTGCTGAATCTCGAATTTTCCGGTTTGGTGAAGTGCCTTCCCGGAAACAGGTACCTGTTTCTGCATTAATGAGGATATCACTGGTGCTTCAGGCGCCTATGCTCTTCATGCAGCTCAAGGGCTTTGTAGAGAAGAAGGATTACTACAACAAAGGTGCCGATTGAAAGAAAAAGCAAGAGGCGCATGTCCTTCGTGATAAAGCAAAAATTATACAGGGCGTGGAAAAAGGAAGCCGCCAGCAAACCCGTCATTGAGTCGACAAACCTGTTCTCGCGGGATTTCGCGAGACCCACGAAAAAACCCAGTATGATGGCAAAGAAAAAATTGGCAAAAACAACAGTTATGGAGTAGGTAAAATCAATCTCGGTATATACCGGCATAATGAAATAAAGCACATTGCCAATGAAGGTGAATCCCATAGAGATCATCACAGAATAGAATATCGAGTCCAGCGGACTGTTGAAATTCTTCTTCGAAAAAGCGTAGTATCTCAGCACCAGAAATTTTCCAAGCTCTGATCCGAATCCCATCACAACAAAGGAATAAAAAACGATCCGCCTCAGGTTGCGAAACCAGTCAAGACCGTAATAGGAAGCGATATACTGGAAGATGATTACCAGCAGCACGCTGACAATCCCCAGCAGGAAACTGGCAATAATGGCATTATAGTAATCCTTCCCGAAACTCCTCCTCGCAAGCAGATATATCAGCAGGGCGATGAGGGGTCCCAGGATCAGTGCGATGGTATAATTGACAATCATGGTTCTTTTTTTTGAATCAAATATAATAATTGATTTGGAACATCATCAGTAGGTTGTTATTTTTTTTTCTGTTTTGTCGGGATCAGTGGAAAATTGGGATTACCGGATCTCTTTTCACCCCTGGAAACCGGATCAGGATTCCTTTTGGTTGTTCAGGCCGTTTTCTTCTGCCGGTTTGTTCAGGATTTCGGTCTGGCGCCGGATCGATTCATCGTGAATGATCCCGATGATCCTGTGGAGGAATTGCTCTTCCAGCCCTGCGTCTCTTCCCATTTTAAGCCTTTCTTCGAAGATGCGGCTCCACCGTTCGAGCTGGAGGATGGTCACATTGTGGTCTTTTTTATACCGGCCGATTTCATCCACGATGCTCATCCGGCGGAACAATATCTGGATGAGTTCGCCGTCGAGCTTGTCTATTTCCGACCGCAACTCATCGAGTATATCCTCGAAGGCGGGGCTTCCCTTTTCACTTCTGACGACAAGGGAAGCCAGCAGTTCTCTCAGGGCAGCCGGTGTGATCTGCTGAAAACGGTCAGTCAGGGCATGTTCCGGATCGTGATGGGATTCGATCATCAGTCCGTCCATTTCCAGATCAAGGGCTTTCTGTGAAACGGGCCCGAGCAGGCCGGGTTCGCCGCTGATATGACTGGGATCGCATATTAACGGTAACTGCGGTACCAGCCGCATCAGTTCGATGGGGATTTCCCACATGGGTGCATTCCGGTAGGGGGACTTTCTGAAGAAATAAAAACCACGGTGTATGGCAATGATCTTCCGGATTCCGGCCATATTGATCCGTTCCAGTGCAC
Source organism: Bacteroidales bacterium (assembly GCA_016939365.1). Lineage (GTDB taxonomy): Bacteria > Bacteroidota > Bacteroidia > Bacteroidales > JAFGHD01 > JAFGHD01. The sequence goes on from JAFGHD010000167.1 coordinate 8,277, forward strand.
CCAGCCACAAATGGAGATCAGGATTCACCGGATTTTTTACCATTACCGGAACATCCACACCTTTCAGTCCGTTGGCCAGTTCCTGAAGGGAAAAAGGGTTGACAACAGTACGGGCCCCGATCCAGAGTATATCCACTTCATATCTGAGGGCTTCCTCGACATGGGAAGGGTTGGCGACCTCCACAGCGGTAAGGAGCCCGGTCTCCTGCCCGGCCCTTCTCAGCCATTCCAGTCCGGCCGTTCCCACTCCCTCGAACGACATCGGCCGAGTACGGGGCTTCCATATCCCCGCCCGGAAAATCCTGACCTGGGGTATCCGGGCAAGTGCCCTGGCCGTAACCATGATCTGATCCTCTGACTCGGCACTGCATGGTCCGCTGATCACCAGCGGCTGTTCCTTCATGTCCAGCCACTCATGTAACGGTACAATATCCATTTCATATCCCATACTCTGACAAAAATAACCATTTGGCCCTGAAAACGGTACATTCCTCAGAATTCCCACTCCGGATCCAAGGTCCCGGAATAGGCGGGGAGCCTGTAAAACACCTGTCAATGTGACAGATAGCTGCTTTGACGCCAAACGAAAAGTTGCTTATTTTTGCCCACTAAACTGAAAGGAATGGAATCCCTGAAGAGGACAAAGATCAGAGACTTGATTCAAAGCGAAGAGTGGGGTAAGGAGGTTACGGCCAAAGGGTGGGTCAGGACGAAACGTGAAAGCAAAAATGTGGTTTTTATCACCCTCAACGACGGATCCACCATACATAATCTTCAGGTAGTGCTGGATGCGGAGGTCATCAGGGAAGAAGTGATCAGCAGGATCCACAGCGGAGCCGCCCTTTCGGTCACCGGTGAGATCGTCCGGTCACTGGGTGCCGGGCAGAATATGGAGCTCAAGGCGCATGAGGTTGAAATACTCGGTGAGGCCAATCCGGATGAATACCCGCTTCAGCCGAAGAAACATTCCCTGGAGTTTCTCCGCGAGATTGCGCATCTCCGGTTCCGCACCTCCACCTTTGGCGCCATCACGCGTGTCAGGCACTCCATGATCTTTGCCATACATAAATTCTTTAACGACAAGGGATTTTACAATATCCACACCCCCATCATCACGGCTTCGGATGCGGAGGGCGCCGGCGAGATGTTCCGGGTGACCATCCTTGATCCCGTCAATCCGCCCAGAAAAGAGGACGGAGCGGTGGATTACAGCCACGATTTTTTCGGGCGCCCAACCAACCTCACCGTTTCAGGCCAACTTGAAGCGGAACTAGCGGCACTGAGCATGTCAGACGTATATACATTCGGTCCTACCTTCAGGGCTGAAAATTCAAACACCTCCAGGCACCTTGCGGAATTCTGGATGATCGAACCGGAAATGGCCTTCTATGACATCCATGACAATATGGATCTCGCGGAAGAGATGCTCAAATTCCTGGTTCAATACGCCCTGGATCATTGCAGGGATGACCTGGAGTTCCTAAGCAAACGGCAGCAGGAGGAGGAACGACAGAAAAAGGTGGAAGACCGGTCTCCCATGGAACTCAGGGAAAAGCTGATGTTCGTCCTCGACAATGCATTTGAACGGATCACATACACGGAAGCCATTGATGTATTGCAGAATTCCCCGTACAACCGAAAGAACAGGTTCCAGTTTCCGGTGAACAGGTGGGGCATTGACCTGCAATCAGAGCATGAACGCTACCTGGTTGAAAAGCATTACCGTACACCGGTGATCATTACTGATTATCCGAAGCAAATCAAGGCCTTCTACATGAAGGTAAATGATGATGACCGTACGGTCAGGGCCCTGGATGTGCTGTTCCCCCAGATCGGGGAGATCATCGGCGGCTCACAGCGTGAAGAGCGGCTTGATGTGTTGCTGAGGAGAATGAAGGAAATGAATATTCCAGAAAAGGAGATGTGGTGGTATCTCGAAACCCGCAAATTCGGAACGGTCCCTCACAGCGGATTCGGCCTGGGGTTCGAAAGGCTGATGCTTTTCATCACCGGTATGGGGAATATCAGGGATGTGATACCCTTCCCCCGCACACCTCAAAATGCTGAATTTTGAATGAGATGAAATTTGCATTTCTCTGAAATTTTGACTATATTGCCTAGGTTATGGAGATTGAATTCAGGTTCGGGAGAATGAAATCATGCTGAATCAAAAACTACAGCAGAAGCTGCTTCAAAAGCTTTCTCCCCAGCAAATTCTGTTGATGAAGTTGCTGCAGATACCCTCTGTGGCCCTGGAGCAAAGGATAAAACAGGAGATTGAGGAGAACCCCGCGCTGGAAGAGTTGCAGGATATTAATGCGACAGGTGAAGCGGCGGATGAGCTGGGGCAGCCTGACCTTACGGAAGAGAGTGATGATGAGGAGATGGACACCGAGACGATGGACAGCGACGATGAATTCAATGTGGAAGACTTCCTGGATGAGGGGGACATCCCTGACTACAAAACAATGACCCATAACAGCAGTCCTGATGACGAGCACCGGGACATCCCCTTTGTTGCGACGACCACTTTTCACGACCATCTGATCTCTCAGTTGGGTCTCCGGAGCCTGGATGAGAGAAAAACCCAGATCGCCCTTCATATCATCGGCAATATCGACGATTCCGGATATATCACACGCGATATCAATTCCATGGTCGATGACCTGGCTTTTACCCAGAATATTCGGACTACAAGGGATGAGATACTGGAAATGCTCTCGCTGATACAAGAGTTCGACCCCCCCGGAGTGGGCGCCAGGAACCTTCAGGAATGCCTTTTGATCCAGCTGCGCCGGATTGAACAGCCCTCTCATTCCGTCGAACTGGCTATTCATATCCTGGAAAGGCATTTCAACGAGTTCACCAAGAAACACTATGACAAGATCATCAGGAAGGCAAAGATCAGTGAGGGTGATCTGAAGGATGCCATTGATGAAATATTGAAACTGAACCCCAAGCCGGGAAATTCGCTTGGTGAAACCGCCCGAACCAATCATTATATCATTCCCGATTTCATCATTTACAACAACAACGGTTCACTTGAACTGCAGCTCAACTCCCGGAACACGCCGGAGTTGAGATTGAACCGTACCTATCTTGACATGCTTGAAACCTATGCGGTAAGCAAGGACAAGAAAAAGCACCGGGATGCCTTGGCTTTCGTGAAACAAAAGATCGATTCGGCAAGATGGTTCATTGATGCCATCAAACAAAGGCAAAACACTTTGTTCACGACCATGCACGCCATCATGGAATATCAGAAGGAATACTTTCTGACTGGTGATGAAACCTGCCTCAGGCCGATGATCCTGAAAGACATTGCTGAGATTGTGCACCTTGACATCTCCACCATCTCCAGGGTCGCCAACTCGAAATATGTCCAAACCCCTTTCGGCACCTTCCTGCTTAAAAGTTTCTTCTCCGAATCGATGCAGACGGACAGCGGGGAGGAGGTTTCCACACGCGAGATCAAAAAAATCCTTTCGGATTGCATTGAGGCGGAAGAGAAGTCGAGGCCGCAGACCGATGAGCAGCTCACCACTATCCTCCGGGACAAAGGTTATAACATTGCCCGCAGGACTGTTGCCAAATACCGTGAGCAGATGAATATCCCCGTGGCAAGGCTGAGGAAAGAGCTATAACCGTCTCATCCGCACGGTATGAAGGATCATCCAGATGCACGTCTCATTTCATTTCTATTTCATCCCCTGTTGTTGCCCACCTACACCTTTCTTTTCCTTCTGTTCGTTATGCGGTCATATTTTTCCATGATCATACCAATCGAGGCAAGGTGGATGCTGGCCGGATCGGTTTTCCTCAACACCGCCTTTTTCCCGGCGGTTTTTGTATTCTTTATGGCAAGAAAGAAGATCATCACCTCCATCTTCCTTGAAAGCCGTCAGGAACGGTTCTTTCCATACCTTATAACGACCCTTTTCTTTGCCGTCTCAACATACATGCTGGGCAGACTGGAGCTGGCTCCCGTCTTTACCGGTTTTATGGCAGGATGCACCGTTGTGTCGCTGTTGTTGATGATCGTCAATTTCCGCTGGAAGGCCAGCATGCATATGGCAGGGATGGGAGGGATCACAGGATTGATCCTGGGCCTGGGCATTTTTCACAACATGTTGCTGCTGCCTGAGATCCTGACGGTGGTCCTTTTCTCCGGTCTCACAGGTTATGCCCGTCTCACAGCAGGGAACCACACCCAGATTCAGGTATATGCCACCTATATCTTCAGTGTACTGGTACTGCTGATGACCACCTTCATTTCTCGATGAGTATTGCCCAAATGGACCACTCCGGTGGAAATTAACCCACATCCCCGGAGGGTAGAGGAACAGAATCGGGAGGATCAGGATCAGACGAACAGCTGCCAATCCTGACTCTTCTTCATCAGAACGGAATAATGGTCAGTCCAATGGAAATGGGATACATCTCCGGGCCCTTTCCCTCGGCAAACAGGCTGGAAAGGGAATAATAACCCATCAGGTTCAGCCATTTGTAACCAATGCGGGCAGTGAAACCGTATCTGTTCTTTTCAATATTCCTGATGCGGCTGATTTTCTCAATGACTAGGTGATCATTAACGTCATTGCCCTTGTATTTGGTCTGTCCCTTCACCAGGAACCCGAATTTGAATCCCACGGCGAACCGGAACTGTTTCTTCGATTTGAACCGGAACTCCATGGGAATATCCAGGTAAGTGGTCGTGAACTTGACTCTCTTATAGCTGACCGTATCAGGGACCTTGATAAACACGGTGGAATCATCCACCAGAACGGGAAGTGCATCATTGAAAAGGTTGTGCACTCCCACCCCCAGACCCGGTGAGAAACTGAAATTGCTTTCTCCCAGTATGAAATTATAGGTACCGTACGCACTGATCCCCGGATTCAGCGTTTTGGCATCTATTGTTTCCGGAAGATCCTGCCAGATATCGCTAAACAGGTCAAATCCGAAGGTGAATTTTTTCCGGGCATTATCATCAAGAATCTGTGAGGTCCCTGACAGGCAGAGTAACAATCCCAGAAGGGCCGGCCATAATTTTTTCATCACTGAAATGATTTGTCATGTAAAACAAAAGTAATAAAATCTGGTTCCAACCCGGGTACGGTGACCTATCCGGTTGTTTCCGGAAATGGGATAAATGGAAGCACGACAGATCATTGAATACCTGTGTCATTTATTACGTTGGGCATGCGCAGTGGGTCATGCAGGTAAAACCAATAGCACCTGTCAGTGTTCAGAGCCACTTTTTCGTTTTGAAAAAACCGTACATGAACAGTACGATCACGACCATCGCACCAATAACTAAATAAAATGACCTCGGGTCATTCTGCAGGGGCAGGTTGATATTCATTCCGTAGAGTCCGGTGATGAAGGTCAGGGGCAGCAGGATGGAGGATACCAGGGTGAGGATCTTCATGATCTCATTGGTACGGTTGGCCTGAAGTGAATCGAAGGTCATGGCCAGGCCCTGGATGAGTTCTGCATAATCCTCCGTCTGGTCGTACATATTCTTGTAATAGTCGAGAATGTTGCCCCAGTAGTCCTCCATGTTTTCAGCAAAGCCTTTGATGGCACCCGACTCGAAGCGTGCGAACAGGGGGAGCTGTGGTTTGAAAATGGTATTGAGCAGGATGATATTCTTCCGGGTGGCGGTGATCTTTTCAATGGTTCTCACAGGCCGTTTGCTGAAGAGATCCCTGTTGTTCGATTCCACGTCATCGCCGATCTTCTTCAGGATCAACATGGTTTCCTGCATCAACCGTTCCAGGATACGGTAAAGCAGCCGGTCGCTGGTGCCAATGTCAAATTCCTCCTTGCTTTCCAATCTCGATTTGGCCTCTCTGAACATCTCGGCCACCACCCAGTGGGACTTTCCGATGGTGATGACATAATCCTCACCCCAGAAAATCTTGACTTCCTTTGTTTTCAGGAACCGGTTCTGCTTGTCGAAATTGGGAAAGTGCAGTATCAGGAAGTAATAGTCATCATATTCATCGATCTTGGGCCTCTGATTGTAGACGCTTTTGCAGTCCTCGATATCCAGGGGGTGGAAATGAAAGTTGTCGCGGAGGTATTCGAGATCCTCATCAGATGGGTTCAGGATATGATGCCACCTCAGCGTCCCGATCTTAATGGTATCAATCATAGGCCCCTCCCTTCTTTTTAGTATTGTTAAAATCCTACATCCCGGTAAATATTTTCGGTAAAATTAGCAAAAAGGATGACATCACCTCAATCGCCGGAAAATTCAAAAAAGAGGCCTCCCTTTTCGGGAAGCCTCTGTCAAAGAATCCGGGGAGTCTTATAATAGGGGGATTAATCCACAACCATCTTCCTGGTCACAGATTCCTTCCCGGAGCTGACTGTATAAAAATAGATGCCCGATCCAAGGCCATTTACATCAATGGACAGCTCATTCCTTCCGGGTGCATATTCGGAGGGAGGAATGGTGTAGACGAGCTGACCCAAGGTATTGCGAACTTCCATTCCGATAGTGGCGGACTGATCGAGTACCACATAGACGATGGTCCTATCGGTACACGGATTCGGATAATTCTGTGAAACACTTGCATCCAACGCCGTTTGTTGTTCCACGGATGAAGGGAAAACACCCAGCTCATACTTACCGATGTCCACGAAGATCATCCTGTTTTCCTGGTAGGGATGGTCATCATCCAGGGCAAGGCCGGGAGTGGCATCCGCCATATAGTACAGGTACACATTCTGGTCGGTGTTGGGAGACCAGTGGGGATAGATACACTCGTCAAAGATGTGGATCAGGTCGGTATTGAGATCCATAAAATCGCCCCAGACACCGGCAGCGGGTTTGGCCCGGGTCCAGATGTGCTTGTAGTTGTAAGTGCCGTTGTCATAGGTCTCCGTGGTGGAGGCATAGGCCAGGAAAACGTTGTTGAAGTCGTCCACGCAAATGCCGGTCATGGTAGACAATCCGACGGTCCTGTAGGCCATGACATCTGCCATCAGGTCGAGCTGTCCGTTGTTGTTGACATCCTGGCTCCAGCCCACGAGGTTGACATCCTCCACCAGCTGGGAGTTGGGATGACCGTAAGGATCCAGTGCATGCAGGTCGTTTCCGAATGTGGTCATGTCTTCGTTCCAGTAAACCACGCCATCCACGAAGGGGAAATAATTGTAGGAAGTGCCTACTTCCAGGTGCATCACGCGGCTGATTCCGAATGAGATGTGGGCTTTCCCCGTGTTGTCGAGGGCAACTGCGATGCTGCCATCGTTGCAGTAAAAGGTGTCTGTGATGGTAGTATTCCAGTCGAAGAAGGGGTAGGGGTGCTCCCAGACGACGGTTTTTGTCCAGTTATCGCCCTCATCGGACGATTTCATCAGCGCAAGGTCCATCCAGGCATCCCCGACGACAAAGGCCATCTGTCCGGCTCTCGGTTCAGCAAAGGCATAGACGTCCGCACCGGTATTGAAATAATAACCTGAACCGAGCTCGTCGAACACGTGGTTCTCGATATCCCAGGTGGTGCCTCCATCCTGTGAGCGGGAATAGAGGATGCAGGTCTCCTGGCCCATGTAGGTGACATACGTTGCCGACAGGAAATGAATGACATCATGGTTAACGCCTGTAGTGACCACCCGTGGCCATGAGATGTCCACAGCACCCGCAGGGCCGCCCTGGATGGCAATATCCCAGGTTCCCGTCCCCTTGGTTTCGCGAATACCGTAAAGGAGTCCGTCGGTCATGTGATGGCAGACGAAGATCTCGCCCTCCTCGCCGTATCCAGTATAGGATGGCCATCCGGTCTTGGTGTTCTCGATCCGGACGGTGGGCTCAGGTCCCCAGGCGCTGCCGTCATAATAATTATAACCGGTACCGCGAAGATTAAAGCCGGTCGGGTCGAATCCCAGGGGCCAGACAACCCCGATGGTGCCGTCATCATGCATGTAAAGCTGATTGAGAATGGCCTTGTTGGTCATCAGGTCGTACTGGGTGGTGCCCACCTGACACTCACCGAAGAAGCCGGCACTCTTGGTGCCCGGTATCATCTCCTGGCTCTGGCTTCCCAGGTCTTTCACCGGCCTGGAATACTCTGTGGTGATGGCCTTGATCAGCAGTTTATTCGGGGCAATGATACGTTCCTGTGCCAGAAGGCCTGCGGTTACGCAAAGGCATGTCAGTCCGAGTAGAAGTCTTTTCATATCTCTTATTTTTTTGGATGATTGTTCGCTTCTTTCTGTCCGGTAGCAGTTGTCAACAAAAGTACAATTTTTGAATCACAATCCGGGATCGGGATCATTTCCCGACGATCATCTTGCGTGTCATGGCCTGGTCGCCTGCAGTCACGGTGTAGAAATATAAGCCGGCACCCAGACGGGATCCGTCAATACGGAGCTGGTGGGTACCCGTGTTGAGCAGACCACGGTTGATCTCGAGCACTTTCTGCCCGGTGAGATCGAAAACCTCCATCCTGACTTCCGCTTTCCGGTCAAGGACAACCTGAACAATGCTCTCACCTGCAAACGGGTTCGGGGTGTTTTGAGACACCCTGAAACTGATGCCTGTCTTTTCGCCAATGTTGACAATGTCGGTATACTTGGCGAAGATGGTTTTATTCTCCTGGTATGAATGGTCTCCGCTCCAGGCGATCCCGGGTGTGGCATCAATATTATAATGGAAATAGACCCATTCATCACAGTAATAGGCCACATGCGGGAAGATACACTCGTCGAAGATGTGCACCAGGTCGGTATTGAGGTCATAGAAGTTGCCCCATGTGGTACCTCCGTCAGGCGAACTCCTGACCCAGATGTGTTTGTAATTATAGGTGCCGTTGTCATAGGTCTCGGTAGTGCTGGCGAAGGTCAGGTAAATGATGTTGTTGGCATCGATGGCGATGTCGGGCATGGTGGAGATGCCCAGCTCACGATAAGCAAAGAGGTCGGTCAGGAAGTCGATGATTCCGTTGTTGTTCACGTCCTGGGTCCAGCCGATATAATTCACATCTTCTGTCAGGTTCTCATAGGCGAGGGCCCTGTGCTGGTTGGCTGCCTCGAAGGGCGGCATGGTTTCATTCCAGTAGACGATGCCGTCGGTATAGGGCCAGTAGCTGTATGTGTTGCCCACTTCGGTATGGGCGACCCTGGAGAGGCCGAACACGATGTGCACCATCCCGCCATTATCGATGGACATGCCTCCGGAGTTGTCGGGGCACCAGATGGTATCGGTGGTGATGGTGCTGTTCCAGTCGAAGAAGGGATAGGGGTGCTCCCACACCACGGTTTTGGTCCATGTGTCGCCGTTATCCAGGGATTTCATCACGACCAGGTCCATCCAGGGGTCGGCGATCATGAATGCAAGAACGCCTGCACGGGGATCGGCCCACATGTAGTTGTCGCCACGGATCGCGGTATAATGATTGGAATTAAGTTCATCAAAGAGCTGGTGCTCAAATTCCCAGGTAGCGCCACCGTCAGATGAACGGCTGTAAAGCAGTGCGCCGTCCTGCCCCTGGTACACGTTGCCTCCGTTACCTGTCGGGGCGGTCAGCACGATGAGGTGCACCGTCTGGTAGCCTGTACCTGTGGTCACCATCCGCGGCCAGTAGATCAGCGGTGACCCTGTCGGGCCGGCATACAGGATCTCCTCCCATGCACCGGTACCTTTGGTGGGTCTCCGGTTGAACAACAGTCCCTGGTTGACTCCTCCCGAGATATGGGAACAGATGATCTCCCCGTCCTCGCCCCATGAGGCGACTGAAGGCCATCCTGTACGGTCTCCCTCCATACGGGCGATGGGATAGGGTCCCCAGGCACTGCCGTCATAATAATTGTAGGCCGTACCGCGCTCGGGAAAGTTTTGCGGCGTATCGCCATAAATCCAGATGGCACTCATCGTCCCGTCATCAAACATATGCATCCGGTTCTGTGTGATGCTGTTGGTCTGCAAATCCCACCAGGTGGTGCCGATCTGCTCCTCTTCCAGCGCCAGCATCTTGCCCGATTCGCTGTGCATGAGAGGGGCAGAGGTATAAGGATTGAACCCGTTGACCGGCGCAGGATCCCCGGCTGATGCAGGGCTATAAATCCGCTCTGCAGCCTTTTGTTGTAACCTGGTTGGAAGCTGTACGAGCTTTTGCGCTGAAACACCTATGGCCAGGCATACTGCAGCAAGAATAAGTAGATGCTTTCTCATAGTTGTGCGTTTTAGTGTAAATCAAAGCCCGAAGGTATCCATTATTTCTCATATAGTCAAGACGCATCCGGAAAAAGGTATGATTTGATCAGTTTAAGGTATTCATGAATGACTGGTCACCTTATGATCATCCTGTTTGTCACGGCCTGTTCGTCCGCTTTTACGGTATAGAAATAAAGCCCCGGGTTCAGTCCTGAGCCATCCATTCTGAGCCTGTGGATACCGGGATTGAGCATTCCATAGCGGGTTTCCACCACCTGCTTTCCCTCGATGGTGTGCAAGGTAATCCGGACTTGAGCCCTCTGCTGCAAAGTGATCCTGACAAAGCTTTCACGGGTGAAAGGATTGGGCACATTCTGAGACACCTCTAAACCTGAGGGGGGTTCCTGCTCAATGATATCTTCCAGAAATATCTTGTTTTTGCAATGAACGACACTGTTCTCCACAAAGGGGTGGTTTCCGGCGCATGCCAATCCTGGCATCTGATCAAAGATATAATAGAAGTAAAACCATTCATCACTGTAACAGGAACAGGAAGCATGAGGATAGATCATTTCATCGAAGATATGAATCATTTCCGATCCGATATCAAAGAAATCATGCCAGGTGTTTCCGCAATCCTCTGAGTGCCTGAGCAGGATGTGTTTCAGATAGTAAGAGCCAGCGCTGAGTATGTTTGTTGTGGAGGAAAACATTAAATAGATCCTGTTACAATCATCGATGATAATATCCGGCATGGTGGACATGCCCATTTCATTATACGATACCAGGTTCAGAAGATTGATGGTACTGTCGGGATCAAAGTAGGGAGACCATCCGATAAGATTATAATCCTGAACAAGATTATGAATACAGAGTGCGTCGTGGGGATCAGGCGCTTCGAAAGGGGGCATGGATTCGTTCCAGTAAGCGATGCCGTCAGTGAAGGGCCAGAATTCGAAGGTGTTTCCAATGGCAAAATGTGCAACGCGGCTGATACCGAAAACGATATGCACCATTCCGTTAAGGTCGATCGCCATTCCTCCCGAATTGTCCGGGCACCAAATGGTATCCGTGGTGATTGTGGTACTCCATTCAAAGAACGGATAAGGATGTTTCCAAACCACGGTTTTGTCCCATGAATCACCATTGTCTGAAGATTTCATCAACACAAGGTCCATCCATGGATCAGCGATCATAAAGGCAACGACTCCGGCCCTTGCTCCGGCCCACATGTAGTTGTCGGCATGTATAGCATTATAGTAACTTGAATCCAGTCCTTCGATCACCTGATGGTGGATGTCCCAGGTATTGCCGCCATCCTGGGAGCGATTGTAGAGCAGAGCACCGTCCTGTCCCTGGTAATTTGACCCTCCGTTGGAAACAGGGGCTGTCAGCACCAGAAGGTACACCGTCTGATTCTCCGGCCCGGAGGTAATCATTCGTGGCCAGAAGATTTTGGGTGATCCGGCCGGACCAGCGAAATAAATTTCCTCCCATGGGCCGATACCCTTCACCGGACGCCGGTTGAACAGCAGTCCGTAGTTCACAGGGCCTGTCAGGTGGGCACAGATGATCTCCCCTTCTGTGCCCCAGGCTGTCACGCAGGGCCAGCCTGTCCGCTGGTTCTCCAGGGTTGCCGTTGGATAAGCCCCCCAGTTGTTTCCATCAAAGTAATTGTAGCCGGTACCGAGTATCTGGAAGTTATTGACCGGATCACCATAAGTCCACACCGCACTGATGGTGCCGTCGTCGAATAAATAGAGGCGGTTCTGCGTTAGTGCATTGGTTTGCAGGTCCCACCATGTGGTGCCGATCTGTTCTTCCTCAAATATATGATTCCACGGGTCAGATAAACTGTAAAATACAGATTTAGTAAATGGAGTGTTCATTTCAACCGGAACAGGTTCACCGGTCAAGGCAGGTGTAAAGGTGCGTTTCACCGATGTCTGGAAAAGCTCACGGGACAGATCAGTTCTTTTTTGGGCAATGGGCTGAAATGCCAGTATCATTGCTACAGTCAGAAGGAATAATTTCTTTTTCATGGCTTATTGTTGGTTAATTGGCCGGAATATCCATGCCCATAGCAGGTTTCTGTTCAAAAAAATTTACGAATGAAGCTTGGGATGACGCTGTATAATAAAATTAACTAAAACTAATTGCGGAAGTCAATAACATTTCAGGCAAAGGCAGCAATCAGCCAGTTAACGGCAGAAGGTATAAAATTCTTTATATTTGCCTGTTAAGTTTGATTCGATGCATGCCGGTTAATCCGAGAAAGACACGGGGGCTGAAGCCCCTGACTATCGTGCTGGGCACTTATATCGCCTTAATTGTAAACTTGAATGCACAGACCGACAGTCTCAGGACGGTGCTTTCCCGGGCCACTGAAGACACCACCCGCATCAGGTTGCTGTTTGCCATCGGCAACACTTTCATCGACAAGGGCCCTTCCGACTCGCTGATTCATTACTACCGTCTGGCCCTTCATCCCATCAGGAAGAACCTTCAGGACTTCGCGAAATCTTCAGGAAGGAAACCGGAAGCAGTCCATAAAACATATCTCGGATTTCATTTCAGGGCATTGATGGAAATAGGGATCGAAGAGTCCTATCAGGGCCTGTATGATAGCGCCGAGTATTACTACAAAGAGGCTTTGGCTGTCAGCCTTGAACTCGGAGACCGGGGTCTGGAGTCAGAAGTATATGGCTCATTGGGTATTGTCTATAAATACCAGGGCGAATACAGGGAAGCGCTGGAGTATTATGAAATGGCACTTCAACTGGCCCTGGAGGTAAAAGACACCGCGTGGGCAGCTGCCTGCTATTCCAATGCGGGTAATATTTACCGGCGAACGGCCAACTTTACCCTGGCCCTTGAATACTACCTGAAGGCTCTGGATATTTTTGAGATATATGATGAGGATTTGCGGATCGCGATCTGCCTGATGAATATCGGCAACCTTTATGAAGAACAGAACGACTTTGACAAGGCCCTGGATTATTACCACAGGGCGCTGCATCTGGCAGAGGGCGCCGGCGATAAAATGAGGGTGGCCGAATGCTACATGAACATCGGATCCATCCACAACAGCCGGGGCAACTACCCTGAAGCACGCACATACTACCTGAGATCTGTCAGGCTCTACGATACACTGGGTTACTCGCATGAACTCGACGACTGTTACAAGTATATCGGAAATACCTTCAAAGAGGAAGGGGCGTCCGGCCAGGCCATGGATTATTATCTCGAAGCCCTCTCTATCTCTGATCAACAGGAGGATAAAATCAACCAGTCTGAAATACTGAATCATCTGGCCATCCTATCAAGCCAAACCGGGAATTTCAGCAGCGCTGCCGGATATGCCACCCGGAGCCTGGAACTCGCCCGGGAAACCGGATACCTTCAAAACCTCAGGGATGCTTCCCTGACAGCGTCCGAAGCCTTGAAATCGCTTGGAGATTACCCCAAAGCCCTCGAAATGTTCAGAATATACATCCAGGCATGCGACAGCCTTTTTGATGCGGAGAAATACAAAGCCATCACCGAAATGGAAATCCGGTATCAGTCAGAAAAGAAGGAGCAACAACTGACAATGCTCTCAGAGAAGAACCTCCTTCAGGAAGAGATCATCCGGAAAAAAAACCGGCTGATGGAAATGCTCGTTTTCGGAATATTGTTGATGTTTCTGGTGGGATATGTGGTCTTCCGGAATATCAGGTTAAAAGAGCGACAGAAAGCCATCATTCTGGAGCAGCGGATGTTGCGGTCGCAGATGAATCCACATTTCATTTTCAACTCCCTGATCGCTATCCAGAGCTATATTTATAAAAAGGAGCCCTTGCAGGCAGGAGATTACCTGGCCAAGTTCGCCGAGCTGATCCGGATGATCCTGGAAAACAGCCGGGCTGAATTCGTGCTTCTGGAAAAAGAGCTGAAGATGCTGAATATCTATCTGGAACTTCAGTCGCTCAGGTTCGAGAACAGGTTTCATTACCGGATCGAGGTGGATCCTGGGATTGAAACGGAACACATCCGAATCCCTCCAATGCTTTCCCAGCCCTTCATTGAGAATTCCATTGAGCATGGGTTCCGGAACAAAAAAGAATTGGGTGAGATCAGTATCCGTTTCTTCAAGAAGAATGGACAACTGGTCTTTGAAACGGAAGACAACGGTATCGGCAGGGAAAAATCCCATGAGTTCCGCAATGAAGGCACACACCGGTCGATGGCTACCTCTATTACCCGTGAACGGTTGGAAACCTTTAGCAGAAGGTCAAAGTACAAGTACTGCCTGGAGATCGTTGATCTGAAGGATGGCAGGGGAAATCCCTCCGGAACCAGGGTACGGTTCACCCTTCCCGTCAGACCGGACAATTGAAACCACCCAAAACCATTATTTCATGATATCCGTAGCAGTAGTCGATGATGAGCAAAAGGCCCGGGAAACCATCATTAACATCCTCAGAATGGGCAGTCCTGACATTGAAGTCGCAGGTGAAGCAGAAAGCGTATCCTCCGGTTACGAGCTGATCTCCTCCAGGCAACCCGACGTCGTGCTGCTCGACATCAATCTTTCAGACGGTACCGGGTTCGATCTGGTCAGGAGGTTTGATCCGGAAAATTTTAAAGTCATCTTCATTACAGCCCATGAGGAATATGCCATCAAGGCATTCAAATTCAGCGCTATCGATTACATCCTGAAACCGGTTGTGGCTGGTGATCTGCTTCAGGCACTGGAAAAAGCCCGGAAAAGCATCAACAGAGAGGAGACCGGAGTGAAGCTGGCCACCCTTCTTTCCAACCTGGAAAAGATCCGGAAGATCGTTCTCAAAACCGCTGAAAGCATTCATATTGTCCATATCAGGAACATCATCAGGTGCGAAGCGGATGTCAACTACACCCGGTTTTTCCTGGATTCCGGGGAACGGCTGCTGGTCTCCAGAACTCTGAAGGAATTCGAGGAGATGCTCGAAACGGCAGGCTTTTTCAGGATACACCAGTCACATCTGGTGAACCTGGAGCATGTCCGGAGGTATGACAAAGCAGACGGCGGCTTCCTCATCATGGATGACGGTTCCGAAGTACCGGTTGCATCCCGTAAGAAGGATGACCTCTTCAGAATTTTTGAAAACCTATAAAGGCGAATAATAATCCAGCCCCTGCAAATAATAATCCGGCCGTTTTTTTCTGGTTTCCTGCCATACTTTTACCCCGGTGAACCGACATTCTTCCCGTCAGTGACTTTGGAAAGGATCATTATCATCGAAGACCGGTATTGCAGCGAAGAGCTCAGGCAATTCCTCGACACACACAAACAACACGTGAGGTTGAACTCAACGGTGGAGCGGTTGCGTTCCGGCTCCCGCTTCCTCTTCGATGAAATCCTGGGAGAGGTCCATGGGAGATCAAAGCTTTTCATCCCTGGTATGGAGGGATATAATGTGCTAAGGACATCCGATATAGTAAGGATAGAAAAGACAGATAAAGGCGTCCGGCTGATACTGGGGGATCAAACTGAAATCGAGACCATCCAGTCTCTGGAACAATTGGAGGAGCGTCTCCGGCACACCCGCTTCCTCAGGATACACCGGGACCACCTGGTGAACATGGAGTTCATGGTATCCTGCCGGCTGGGGGAACATCCCGAGATTGACCTGGGGATCGGAGGGATTGTAACAGTAGGACATGACATGATAAATAATTTTTTAGAATTTTTGCAAAATATACAATAATAGCAATACTTTTATCTCAAAGAAACATTAACATTAAATCCTTAATCATGAAAAAATTATTACATGCAGAGGCAGGTTCGTCCATCAGAAGGATGCTGCTGCTGGGATGGTTTACACTGTTCGTGGGAATGGTGCAGATCATGGCCCAGGTATCGTTTACGCAAACCACCAATGCCGATTTTTACAAAGGCAACTACAATGATCTGATTGTGGAATCCGACAATGTTTACCTGCCCTACCAGGCAACGGATTTACAGACATGGCTCACGACGACGGTGCTTCCCCAGACCCTGGAGGGTCACAAGACAGCGACATGGAACAGCCGGTATGTTTATGTAGTAGGCGGTTATAACGACCTGACCTACAGCAATGCCGTATACCGTGCCACCATTCAGACGGGCGGTATCAGCAGTTATACAACCCTGAATCCCCTGCCGGTCGGACTGAGGGACCACGCGGTGGTGATCGGCACCAACACGATCTATGTACTGGGCGGACGTGACGACACAAGCATTTATGACGCCATCCATTACGCCACGATCAATCCCGACGGCTCCATCGGGGACTGGCAGACTTCTGCTGTTACTCTTCCTGCCACTTTATGGGGGCACACCGCCGTGTATTCCAATGGTTATATTTATGTAGCCGGGGGCGCCACTACCATGACAGCCACCGAAGCAAAAATTAATGTTTATTATGCCAAAGTATTGGCTGACAACACCTTGTCGGCTTTTTTCAATACCACCAACCTGCCCCAGGCACGCAATGGCCACAGCATGGTGGCACAGGGGGATAAGGTGTATGTGATTGCCGGTTTTACTACCGGTGGCACCAAAAGAAACACAGTCTACTTCGCTACATCTTCCGCTTCAGGCGCTCTTGGGGGATGGGCTGCAGCCACAGCGCTTCCCATCAGTGTGAGCAACCATTCCTCAGTGGTTATGAACGGACTTCTCACCGTGATGGCCGGGGAAAG
>JAFGHD010000168.1 GCA_016939365.1 Bacteroidales bacterium
GGCAGGCGAAGCAAAATCTTACAGATCAGCATATACTGACGAAATCAGACAGTTTAAATTTGCAAACCTGATTTCCGTCAGTATAATTCACAAATCTACTGAATTATTTCAGTGACGCAGGAATGCTGAAGGTTGTCTTTCGGATGGTCGCTGTAAAGGCCGCTACGGCAGAATGATTCTAATTGAAGATCAGGAGTTTGTTTTCTTCATCGATGGTGAAGTTCCCGATATCGGAAAAAGTTTCCTCATCGATGTAGAATCCTTCTGCAATTTTGTGATCAACCATAACTTCGATGAAGGTGATGTAGTTCTTTCCGATCTTGATCTCTTCGAGGACGAACTCTGATCTGTCCATGATGGAAGCGTTGGCCAGAATCTCATTGGGATCGCCTTCGAAGTCATCCTTGCTGATGGCTCCTGCCTTGAGCAGATAGAGGGCTGCATCCAGTGCCATGACAGGGCGGTTGATCCCCTTGTCAATATAGACATCGATGCTGATGCCGTTGGCCTCGCACCTCACCCCGAAACGCCCGTCCCCGTCAACAAGCAGCGGCACACTCTGTGTCTCCAATTCGGGATTCAACACAATATCGATTGTCGGGGCAATGACCTCCTCGATCTTTTGCTTGGGAACAAAGTCATTCCGCAGAACCGAGAACTCAGTTCGCCGGTTCAGCTGATGGGCGAATTCCTTCTGCTCGGTGTTGGGAAGGCCTTCGATGAAGGTCTCGGTGAGTGCGGCGGCCGAATCGAGTATCATGACACCGTTCAGGTAATAAGGACGGTCGAGAGCCCGGGGTACCCGTTCCCCGTACCCCTTGGCGACAAGTCTGTCGGGATCGATACCCCTGATGATGAGATAATCCACCACCGATTGGGCCCTCTTTTGTGAAAGGATGTCATTCCGTTCGTCGGTGTCGCGGATGTCGGTGTGTGAAGCAAGCTCGATGACGAGGGTCGGATTGTCATTGAGGGTCTGGATGAGTCCCTGCAGGGAGTCCTGATACTGGGGCTTCAGATTCCATTTGGCCAGGTCGTAAAGGATCTCCGGAAGGACGATGGGTTTGCGCGGGATGGGCTCGATGATGAAATCGTGTACAAAGTCCTTGCTGCGCTCCACACCGACGGTCGTCTCTGTGCCCCTGGCCGTGAAGTAACCCTCTTTGGTCACGATCAGTTCGTATGTGGTCTTGGGTAGAAACTGCTCCTTGGTGAACTCATATCGCCCAACGGAATTGGTGGTGGCTTTGATTGAAGTGCCGTCAGAACCGATCATCCTCACTTCAGCCCCTTCGACAAACAACAGGGTTCGGTCGTCCTTTACCGTACCGGCAAGCGTAAACTCCAAAGGCGGCACAATGAAATACCAGATGTCATCGCCTCCTTTGGCCCGCTGATCTTCAAATTCCGGCCGGTTGCTGGCGAAGAACCCCTCCTCGCCTGAGAGGGGATTGAAGATGATGCCATGGTCGTCAGCGTGGGAATTCAGGGGATACCCTGCATTTACCGGGATACTCCATTCCTCTCCCCTGAGTGTGCTGCGGAAGATGTCAAGTCCTCCCATCCCCACATGGCCGTTC
The DNA here is from genome assembly GCA_016939365.1 of Bacteroidales bacterium. Lineage (GTDB taxonomy): Bacteria > Bacteroidota > Bacteroidia > Bacteroidales > JAFGHD01 > JAFGHD01. The sequence continues at coordinate 1,581 of JAFGHD010000168.1, forward strand.
GATGAGAAGTAGAGTACGGTATCCGAACGGAGAAAGGGGAAGAGCTCCTCCCCGGGTGTATTGATCACAGGACCGAGGTTTTTGGGGCGGCCGAAATCATCATCGGCTTTCTTGCGTGTGGCTATGTACAGATCCTTGCCTCCGTATCCTTCCGGGAAATCTGCTGAGAAGATGATCATGGTTTCGTCATCCGAAAGGGTGGGATGACCGATCGCCGAGGTGCTGTCTCCTCCCAGGTCAATGATCTGCGGATCCCCGAAAGAACGTCCCTGCTTCTGTGAGGTGTAAATATGGCAACCCGATTGTTTGCCCTTCTCATTTCCGCAACGGGTGAAATACATGGTGGTGAACGAGCTGTTCATCCTGGCGATCCCTTCATTGGTCTCCGTATTGATCTTTCCCTCCTTCTCGAGCAGATCGGGGGTGCTCCACACCCCTTTTCTGTCCTGGCGTGCCAGAAAAAGATCGGTAAAGCTCTGCCCCGTCCATTCATCGGCATCCTTCCCGGTGGATCCCTCGCGGTTGGAGGTGATGATCAGTGTGTTGAAGTTATCGGTGGCATATGCGGCCGCAAAATCATCCTCGCGCGTGTTGATCTCCCTGAGGTTGGTCAGCTGGTGGTTGGTCGGATGCTCGGTCCAGTATTTGGCCATCTGGCATGATTTCAAACCTTCCGGTCCCCGGGGATCATCGGGTTTCAACTTGATGTATTCCTCGAAAACAGGTATCGCTTCGTCGTAATTCTGATTGATCATCATCATGTTGCCGTAATGGAGCAGAACGACCGGCTTCTCCTTGTAATAATCATTCCTGTAAAGCGATTTGTATGTCGCCTCGGCACGTTTTGTCTCATTCATGTAACGGTAACACTCCGCCATCTGAAAGCGTATCCGGTTCTTTTCGCTCCGGTCTTTCTTGATCTTGGAATATGCCTTCTTGTACCTGTCAATGGCGATGGAATACTTTTGTTCCCCGAAAGCCTGGTCAGCCGTTTCAGCTACGTTTCTCTGGCCATGGACAAAGACCGGTGATAACAATAATATCAACGGCAAGAGAAGTAATGTTCCCCTGAATTTCATATGCAAGAGCTGTTCTTTTGGTCGGATATTCTAACGGTTCTGAATGGTTATTTATTTCTTTTCCTGAGATAAGACTGCCAAATGATCTGTAAGGTTGCAGATGGATCAGCGAAGGGGTTCCGGATTTTCCGGTTCTTTGGTTTTCGTTTCTGTTTCTTTCATCGGGTCTGCCTTGTCGATCTCCTTCCTGATACCGGCAGCTTCGCGCTGGATTTCCTGTCTGATGTCGCTCGTGGCACGGCGTAACTCGTTGATTCCCTTTCCCAGCGTACGTGCCATTTCAGGGAGCTTCCGGGGTCCGAAAACCAGAAAGGCGACCACGAGAATGACCAGCAGTTCACCCGAGCTGATGTCAAAAAAAAGAAGGAGCCCCATACCTTGTGTACCAGATTGCAAAAATACAAAAAGAGACCGTCCCGGATATGAGACGGTCTCCTGTAAGTTGTATGATCTGGCAACCGTTATTTTGCCTTGTTCCTCAGGGCCTTGCGTTTTTGTTGCCAGGAGATCAGGTCGAAAACGATCGGACTGGCGTTAAAGACAGACGAGTAAGTTCCAATGATGATCCCGAACAGCAGGGCAAAGGTGAATCCCCGGATCATCTCTCCGCCCAGAACGAATATCGTGAAAAGCACCAGAAGTGTCGTACCGGATGTATTGATGGTCCTGGCCAGTGTGCTGTTGAGGGCATCGTTGATGTTGATCCTGAATTCGCGTTTGTGATGCAGGAAGGTGTACTCCCTGATCCTGTCGAAGATGATCACCGTATCGTTGATCGAATAACCGATGATGGTCAGGATGGCGGCAATGAATGCCTGGTCGATCTCCATATTGAAAGGCAGCAGGTTGTAAAACATGGAGAAGATACCGATGGTGATCACCGTGTCATGGAACAGGGCCACCACCCCGGCCAGGCCATATTGCCACTTTCGGAACCGGATGGCAATATAAATAAAGATGATGATCAGTGCAATGAAGATGGCAATGACAGCCCGGTTCCTGATGTCGTCGGCTATGGTGGGCCCGACGGTCTGCGAGCTGAGGATGCCCAGAAGCCGCTCTTCCCCGGTATCGGAGATGAAATGTTTGTAGTCGAGGCTCTGGTCTTTGTAAAAAGGCTTCAATGCAGCGAAAAGCCTGCTCTGAATAATGGAATCCACCTCCGGCTCATTGTTGTCAATCATGAATTTGGTGGTGATCTTCACCTGTTTGGTGGGCCCGAATGTCTTCACCTCGGGCAGGTAGTTCCTTCCGGATTCATCTACAAAAGCATTCGACAGGGCAGTTCTGACCTCACTCACTTTGACGTCCTGGTCAAACCGCACCACGAAGGTCCTTCCTCCGGAAAAGTCGATTCCGAAGTTGAGCCCTCGCAGGGCAAGGGAAAGGAGACTCAGAACGATGAGGGAAACGGAAATGATATAGGCGTATTTCCTCATGTTGAGGAAGTTGATCTGGGTATTGGCGAGGAAGTCCTTTGTCCTGTTGGTGGCAAACAGAAGGATCCTGTTCCGGTCGAGCATCCAGTTGAAGATGAGTCTGGAGATGAAGATGGCGGAGAAGAGTGATGAGAGGATACCGATGATCAGGGTGGTGGCGAATCCCTGGACCGGTCCGGAGCCAAAGGTGTACAGAACGATACCGGTCAGCAGGGTGGTGACGTTGCCGTCGATGATGGCTGAATAGGCATTTTTGTAGCCGTCGCTGATGGCCAGCCGTAGTCCTTTGCCGGCCCTGACCTCCTCTTTCACACGCTCGTAGATGATCACATTGGCGTCGACCGCCATACCCAGCGTGAGCACGATGCCGGCGATGCCCGGCATGGTCAGTACCGCTCCGAAGGAGGCGAGGACACCGAAAATGAAGAAGATATTCGTAACCAGCGCCAGGTCTGCCACCAGGCCGGCATGGTTGTAATATAGACCCATGTAGATCAGCACCAGGAAGAACGCAATGATGAACGACCAAAGACCCGCATTCACAGCTTCCTTACCCATTGAGGGTCCCACAACCGCTTCCTCAACGATACGGGCGGGAGCAGGCAGCTTACCCGCTTTCAGGATGTTCGCCAGGTCCTGTGCCTCCTCCACCGTGAAGTTACCCGTGATGGACGATTGCCCGTTCGGAATCTCCCCCTGGACATTGGGTGCGGAATAGACATAGCCATCAAGGACAATGGCGATCTGGTTGCCCACATTCTCACCGGTCAGCCTTTTCCATATCCTGCCGCCCTCAGAGTTCATGGACATGGAGACCTCAACGCGTCCGTTCTGATCGTAATCCTGCCGTGCATTGGTGATGACATCCCCGCCCAGTGCGGCCGATCCGTCCCTCGAGGATATCCTCAGTGCCACCAACTCCAGGATGTCCGATTTCTCATCCCGTGGCTTGATGGTCCAGGCCAGTTTGAGTGCAGGGGGAAAGACGCTTTTTATTTTTCTCAGCATCTGGCCTACCTTTGCTGTATCCTTGATGGCCGCGTAACCTACCGTGGCCGTCTGGCCGGGGTAATAGCTGCCGCCCTGCTGGTAGAAGGCCGGCATCAGGTATGCATTCAGCGGATTCTTTTTGGAATATTCCTTAAAGGAAGCATCTTCTTCCGGGACTGCTGCGGTATCGCTCTCGAGCTGGTCCAGAAGCGAGAGTTCTGCAGTGGTGTCCTGCTCCGAAGCGGCAACGGTCGCGCTGTCGGCAGTCAGCACCGGGGGCTCCGAACCCTCAACAACATCAAGGGTGTCCCCTTCAACCTCCGCCTGGGGCATCAGATCGGCAAGCCGTTTGTTGGCATCGGCAAAATACTGGTAGATATCGTTGTATTTATAAGTCTCCCAGAATTCCAGATTGGCAGTGCCCTGCAACAGCTTCCTGACACGCTCCGGCTCCTTGATGCCGGGAAGTTCTACCAGGATACGTCCGGTGGTGGCAATCAACTGGATGTTGGGCTGCGCAACCCCGAACCGGTCGATCCTCGTGCGGAGGATATTGAAAGTACGGTCGATGGCACCGTCCGTTTCACGGCGGATCATCCGCAGAACCTCATCATTGGTGGATGTAGCCGTAATCCCTTTGTCCTTGAACTCAAACAGGAATATCGACGCCAGCTGGAAGTTCGGATCGATCTCGGTGATCGATTCCCCGAAAAGGGTGATGAAATCCTTCTGGCTGTCCTTCTGCTTCTCATGGGTGCGTTTCAGGGCTTCCTGGAATACCGGGTTGGGATTGTTCCCCGCAAGACCGCGGATGATGTCGCCGATGGATACCTCCATGGTGACGTTCATGCCGCCCTTCAGGTCCAGCCCGAGGTTGATCTCGCGCTCCTTGCAGTCCTTGTAGGTATATTTTCTCAACAGGATGTTGAAAACCACCTCATTTGCCATGGAATCCAGGTAATACCTGTTCCGGGCACGGGATATGGAATCCTCATAATAGCCCTCCATGACCGTATTCCCCTGGGCAAGCTCCCTTGCCAGCTTTGCGGTGGCCTCACTTTCACCATAATCCCTTGCGGCCCGTTCCACCTTGTTGGTGAAAAATGTAAATGACAACTGGAAGAGACATACCAGGGCGAACAGAATGGCAAACAGCTTGATGGCTCCTTTACTCTGCATTTCTCGATAATTTATGGTCTGATACCTTCAATTTTTGAGGGTGCAAATATAGAACAACATTTGCAAATAACAAACCGGCAAAAAGATGCCGTTCAGGATGGATGCAAAATCTGTTGATCAGGTCCTGTATCTGATCCATTTCCAGAGTTCACGGTAATTCACCTTCTTCCCGTACATCAGGATGCCCGTACGGTAGACCTTGGCAGCCAGCCATGTGGTGAAAACGAACCCTGCGATCAGCAGCAAAGCGGATAAGGCGAGGTCGGTGAAAGCTACCCCGAAAGGAATCCGGATCATCATGATCACCGGTGAGGTGAGGGGGATGACAGAAAGCCAGAATGCTACCGGACCATCGGGATTGGCAACGACAAACTGGGCCAGGATGATCGAAAGGATCAACGGAACGGTAACGGGCAACATGAACTGCTGGGTATCGGTCTCCTGGTCCACTGCAGATCCGATGGCCGCAAAAAGTGCACCGTAAAGCAGGTATCCTCCGATAAAGAAGAACAGGAAAGTGAAGATCATTACCCCGAAATTGATCGATTCAATGGTCTCGAGCACACCTGCTACAGCCAGCGTCGTTTCATCCCCGGTGATATTCCCTGTAACCTGACCTGTGATGCTTTCCTGCTGCATCTTTAGCTGGGATGACCTGTATTCACTGATCTCTTCTGAGAAAAAGGTAAAAGAAACGGTCACCATAATGAAGGTGAGCAGCACCCATAGTGTGAACTGCGTCAGCCCCACCAGGGCAATCCCCGTGATCTTACCCATCATCAGCTGGAAGGGTCTCACTGATGATACTATGATCTCGACTATCCGGCTGGTCTTTTCCTCTATGACCCCCCGCATCACCTGCGCCCCGTAAAGGAATATGAAGAAATAGATCAGCAGTCCAGCGACCATGCCCAGGATCATGCTCAGCTCCGTCGAGCTTTTCTCTTCCTCCCCTCCCTTGTTGAGACGGATGGTCAGAAGGTTGATCGAGGTATTGATGGAATGGAGTATCTCCGGGTCAATTCCGGAAGCCTTCAGCTTCAGCGATTCCACATGCTTCGACATGACATCTCGGATGTGGCCCTTTATCATCAGGCTGGGTTGCTTGTCGGAATATAACACTGCAGTCTGGGGGACAGTTACTTCAGTCATCGGGATGTGCAGAACGGCATACAGGCCGAGCTCTGAAAGGCGGTTTTTGGCTTCATGCTGGGGAAGGTCCAGTACCATGAATCTGATCTGGTCGGTATCGGTAAACTGGCTGCTGAAAAGGCCCGTCTCATCGATGACCCCGATGGTTTTCTCACCACCCTCCAGTGTCGCGATATACATCGGTACCACGAACAGGGCTGCCATCAGCACCGGACCCAGAAGGGTCATGATGACAAAGGACCTCTTCCTTACACGTGTCACGAATTCCCGCCCGATGATCAGCCATATCCTGTTCATGATCCCGTGTTATTAATGTTTCCGGCCCCATGCTCTTTGACTGTCCTTATGAAGATATCATTCATGGAGGGCAACAGCTCTCTGAATGAGATGATGGTGGCGCGAGGTATGATTGAGCTGATCAGGTCGTTGGGACCGGCACCGTCGGGTATCCTGATCCTGGCGGTATGCCTTTGTCCGGAACCGGTCTCTTCAACAATGGTAAAACCTTCCGGCAGCCATGATGCGGCACCTGAAACAGGATTCTCATATTCCACCTCATACAGGTGTGTCCTGTGGTCAAGCCGGATCTGGTGAACACTTCCCTCCAGTATCTTCCTGCTGCGGTCAATGAGTGCGATTCGGTCGCACAACTCCTCCACCGAGGCCATATTGTGGGTTGAGAAGATGACCGTGGCCCCCTTTTCCCTCAGCCCCAGGATCTCATCCTTCAGGATATTCACATTGATGGGGTCAAATCCGCTGAAAGGCTCATCGAAGATGAGCAGCTCGGGCTCGTGGATGATCGTGGCTATGAACTGCACCTTTTGCTGCATCCCCTTCGACAGTTCTTCCACCCGTTTATTCCACCAGGAGCGTATTTCAAATTTCTCAAACCAATAGTTCAACCTCTGAAGCGCTTCAGACTTCATCAGCCCTTTCAGCCGTGCCAGGTAGAGCACCTGCTCGCCCACTTTCATTTTTTTATAGAGTCCGCGTTCTTCCGGAAGATATCCGATCCTGGAAATGTCGGCCGGGCGAAGCGGTTTTCCGTCCAGATGGATCTCTCCTTCATCCGGGGCAGTGATCTGGTTGATGATCCGTATCAGGGTGGTCTTGCCGGCACCGTTGGGTCCGAGCAACCCGAAAATGGACTGCTTCGGGACCGACATGCTGACCTGGTCAAGCGCCCGGGTCGACGAATAGGTCTTGGAGACGGATATGGCTTCGAAGAGGGGCCTGTTCATTCAGCAGCCTGTTGTTGTACTGTGAGGGATGTTTTAGTTGAAATACTCTTTCATACGCGAAAAGAAGCTTTGCTCGCGGCCGGTCGGTTTTGGCTGGAAATTGCCTGATTCTCTGAGTTTTTCCAGCATTTCCCTTTCCTCACGGGTCAGGTTTTTCGGGGTCCACACATTGATATTGACCAGCAGGTCGCCCTGGGTTTGCGAATTGATCACGGGCAATCCTTTGCCTTTCATCCGGAGCACTTTGCCTGACTGGGTTCCCGGTGGGATTTTGATCCTGGCTTTCCCGTCAAGGGTGGGGACGTCGAGTGTGGTGCCCAGTGCGGCATCGATGAAGCTGATGTAGGTGTCGTGGATCAGGTTGTGACCGTCCCTTTCAAAAAACTCATGATCTTCTATTTCGATCATGATGATGAGGTCTCCCGGTATGCCTCCGCGGGGACCTGCGTTTCCTTTGCCGCTGAGGGAGAGTTGCATGCCTTCCTCCACACCGGCAGGTATGTTCAGGGTGATGATGTCGTTTCCCTTGACAATGCCATCCCCGGCACATTCCGGGCATTTGTTCATGATCGTTTGTCCTTCGCCGCCGCAGGTGGGACACGTGGTGGTGGTTTGCATCTGTCCGAGAAACGTGCTGGTCACGCGGGTCACCTGCCCGGTTCCCCCGCAGGTCGGACATGTATGGTAGGAGCTGCCTCCGCGGGAACCGGTGCCGTTGCACGATGAACAAGGTACGTATTTGTTTACCCTGATTTTCTTTTCCACCCCGTGGGACACTTCCTCCAGCGTGAGCTTCACCTTTACCCGGAGGTTGGACCCCCTGTGAACACGCTGCCTCCTTCTCCCGCCGGTAAACCCTCCGAACCCTCCGAATCCGCCGAAGGCCTCCCCGAAAATATCACCGAACTGGCTGAAGATGTCCTCCATAGTCATGCTGAATCCGCCGGTGCCCGCAGCACCACCGATACCGGAATGACCATTACGGTCATATCTCTGCCTCTTCTCAGAATTGCTTAGCACTTCATACGCCTCGGCAGCCTCCTTGAACTTCTCTTCAGCAGCCTTGTCACCCGGATTGCGATCCGGATGGTACTTGAGGGCAAGCTGGCGGTAAGCCTTCTTTATCTCAGCATCCGTAGCATTTCTGGATAGACCCAGAACCTCATAATAATCGCGTTTGGACATCTTGATCGTTTGTTATCCCTGCCTTCAGTCCCCAATAACCACCTTCGCATAACGGATCACCCTGTCATGCAGCATGTAACCCTTCTCGATCTCATCAACCACCTTCCCCTTGAGCTGATCCTCAGGAGCAGGGATACGTGATATGGCTTCATGGAAATCAGTGTTGAACACCGCTCCCCTGGATTCAATTGGTTTCAGCCCCTTCCTTTCAAGAATGGCTTTCATCTTTGTGTGGATCAGGGAAAGACCCTCCTGAACGGCCTTGCACTCTTTATTGTCATGGGAAGATTGCAGGGCCCGCTCAAAATCGTCAAGAACAGTAAGAAGTTCCGTGATGATTTCGGCAGAAGCCATCCGACTCATCTCTGACTTCTCCCTGACGGTCCTCTTCCGGTAGTTGTCAAATTCGGAATAGAGCCTGAGGTATTTGTCGTTCAGCTCATCGTATTGCTCCCTGACTTTTTGAATCTCCTCTTCCGCCGCTTCCTTAAGGTGATGATCCCTTGACTTCTTCCTGCCTGTGGAAAGGGCCTCATCCTTTTTTTTCTCCTCCTTGTCCGGAGTATTGGAAAGGGTTGACTTGTTTTCCTTTATTTCATCCATCCGGTTTCAATTTATCTTTCAAATAAACGGAAAAAACCTGATGGAACTATCAAAATACCTGCCAGGCAGAAAAGAGCGACATTGTGTCAGGTCATTATACGCCGGTAAGATGATTCCCTGGTGTTTCCTGAAAAAGAAAAAACCCCGGAGGCCGGGGCTTTTCTGTTGACGTGTTCCGCAGGGATTACTTGCTGATCCGCATTTTGTAAAATGTTCTGTAGACGAATATGAGCGAGATGATCAGGAAGGCCACTCCGAAATAGGGGGCGATGTCCCTGAACTGTGCGGCAAGTGCGATCTCCATGGCCAGCAGTCCGAAGAGGGTGGTGAATTTGATGATGGGGTTCAGTGCGACTGAGGAAGTGTCCTTGAAAGGGTCACCTACGGTGTCGCCCACCACAGTGGCGGCATGCAGATCTGTGCCTTTCTCCTTGAGGTCGACTTCCACCACTTTCTTGGCGTTATCCCAGGCACCTCCGGCATTGGCCATGAATATTGCCTGGAACAGGCCGAAGAACGCAATGGAGATCAGGTAACTCACAAAGAGGGAGACCGGGGCGATGCCCCCTCCGGCTGGTGCTGAAATACAGGCGAATGCCAGGGCAAAAAAGAACAACGCGATGAAGATGTTGAACATGCCCTTTTGTGCATATATCGTACATATCCGGACCACTTCGGATGACTTCTCCGGTGATGCCTTTTTGGGAGCATCGGGGTCGAGGTTGATGTTATTCCTGATAAACTCCACTGCACGGCTTGCACCTGTTGACACGGCCTGTATTGAGGCTCCGGTGAACCAATAGACCACGGCGCCGCCTAGCAGGAATCCGAGAATCGTATAGGGATTCAGGAGGTTCAGTATCTGTTCGGGTTCCACTCCCAGAGTCTTTTTAATGACAAGGATCAGGGAGAAGATCATGGTAGTGGCCCCCACCACGGCGGTGCCGATCAATACCGGTTTGGCCGTGGCTTTGAAGGTGTTGCCTGCACCATCATTGGCCTCGAGGTAGTACTTGGCCTTCTCGAAATCGGGCTTGAATCCGAACTCCTTTTCGATCTCCTTGTCCACATCCTTGATTTCTTCGATCAGCGAAAGCTCATAGATCGATTGTGCATTATCCGTGACGGGGCCGTAGCTGTCGACAGCGATGGTTACCGGACCCATCCCCAGCATACCGAAAGCCACCAGGCCGAAGGCAAAGATCGTCTCATAATCCATGTAAGCTCCCAGATGGTAGGTGCTGGCTTTATAGGCAATGAACATGAGTACAAAAAAGATCATCCCTTTCCAGAAGGCACTGAAGTTACCCGCCACGAGACCGGAGAGGATGTTGAGCGAAGCACCGCCTTTCCTGGATGATTCCACCACCTCTCTGACATGTCTGGATTTCGGGCTGGTGAAGATCTTGGTGAATTCCGGGATCAGTGCTGCACCAAGGGTTCCGCAGCTGATGATGACCGAAAGGGTGATCCAGAGTGAGTGGGGCAGATTGCCGATCATGAAATAGCTCGCCACAAAGGTCACGATGATCGAGAGGATGGATGTGATCCATACCAGCGAAGTGAGGGGCACTTCGAAATCAAGGTCTTCCTTGTTGCTGTAACGGTAATTGCTTAAGGCTCCGTTAATCCAGTATGCTACAACCGAGGTGATGATCATCAGTATTCTCATAACGAATATCCAGGTCAGCAACTGTACCTGCATATCTATTTCCGGTACGGCAAGGAGTATAAAGGCGATAAGGGCTACCCCGGTGACGCCATAGGTCTCGAACCCATCGGCTGTCGGCCCAACGGAATCACCCGCATTGTCACCGGTGCAGTCGGCTATGACTCCCGGATTACGGGGATCATCCTCGCCGATCTTGAAAACCACCTTCATGAGGTCGGAACCGATATCTGCGATCTTGGTGAAGATACCGCCGGCGATCCTGAGTGCCGAAGCGCCCAGCGATTCACCGATGGCAAAGCCGATGAAGCTGGCACCTGCATATTTGCCGGGGACGAACATGAGGATGATCAGCATCATGATCAGCTCCATGCTGATCAGTACCACACCGATGCTCATGCCTGCCGTAAGGGGAATGTTCAGCAGCTTGATCGGTTTCCGTTCCAGCGATGCGAATGCCATCCTCGAATTGGCAAGGGTATTCATCCTTATGCCGAACCATGCGACGCTGTATGAGCCCAGGATACCTGCAATGGTCCATCCCAGGATCATCACCACGCCCCCGAAACCGAACCCGCTCCCCGGATGGGCCGGATCATGGGAAAGATAGCCGAAATAGAACGCTACGGCCGCTCCGATGAAAATGAAGAGGATCATGAGAAAACGCCCCTGCTGCTTCAGGTAGGTCTTGCAGGTGGTATAGATGACAGCCGCCACATCCAGCATGGAAGCATGCGATCTGATCTTCCTTACCTTGATGAATTGATAGAGGCCGAAAAGGAATCCGGCCAGGGTGATCAGAAATCCCCAATACAGGATATTCTGTGTTTTGATTCCGTCCGGGATGACCAGGTCTGCTTCACTCGCACGAATGAACAGAGGACCCATGACGGCAGAAATGAAGGTTAAAAATTTTTTCATAACAGGAGATCCGTGTTTAGTTTGACCCGCGCAAAAATAAAAAAAGAAATAACAAAACATTTGGACTCCGGATACCACATCTTACTGCCCGGCTATTGACTTTTATACTGACGGAAATCAGGTTTGCAAATTTAAACTGCCTGATTTCGTCAGTTTTAAAATTCAGGCATTTATCGTCTAAAATATGCTGATCTGTAAGATTTTGCCTGCCTGTCCGACGACAGGCGGACAGGCAGGCAAAATCAAACAGCATCAGTATAACAGTTTGTATTCCGGATTATGACCCGTACCGGACAGCCCGTTTCATAAATAATTAATACTTTTATCCGGGGTTTAACCGCGAAGTGACAAGGCTAAACAGATGAAAATGAATAAAATCAGATTGGAAATAGTGGGAATGTCATTCAGCCAGTCGCAGAGCGGTGCCTATGCTTTGATTTTGGGTGAAGTGGGAGGGAAAAGACGGTTGCCCATTATCATCGGAGGATTTGAAGCCCAAGCCATTGCCATTGAACTCGAAAAAATGAAACCCTCCCGCCCACTGACCCATGACCTCTTCAAAAGTTTCGCCGAGAACTTCGGTATCACCCTTACGGAGGTGATCATCAATAAATTTATTGAGGGAGTGTTTCATGCACAGCTGGTATGTGTAGACCACAATGGCGAGCACCTGATCGATTCAAGGACTTCCGATGCCATTGCACTTTCACTCCGGTTTCATTGCCCGGTCTTTACTTACGAAAAGATACTCTCAGCCGCCGGCATCGTTGTGGATGAAAAGGATACTGTTGCTACAGAAGAGTGGGGGGATGATGCAGAACAGGGGGGACAAAAGAGAGATTATGAGAAACATACGCTGGATGAGCTGGAGGGATTGCTGCAGAAGTCCGTTGAAAACGAGGAATACGAAAAAGCTTCAGAGATCCGGGATGAGATCAGGAGGAGAAAGAAGAAGTAGCGGCGCATCCCTTTGCTACAAGTGGTGCCCGGAGACCCGTCATATGGAAGCGCAACGCATCCGCGGAATAAATTGCCTTTTCAGTTATTCTATTTCTTCCCCGGAATGAAGAAGTGGGGTTTGATCATAATGCTGCTGGTATTATCTCTATCCAAATGTATGGTTGGAAATGCCAGACCCGCGGATTCCGCATCCATCGTGTCCGACTCTGTTGCAGTCACCGTTGCGGGGGCCTTAGACACCGACTCCCTGGATGAAGACAAAACCAGACGAAAAGTGACTTCCGACCTCCTGATCCAGGGGGAGCAGAACCGCCAGGGTTTCAGGTTGATGCCGGTACTGAGGGGATTGCTGGGTCTGCTGCTTCTCGTGGGTTTATGCGTCCTCTTCAGCAATAACCGCCGTGCCATTGCCTGGCGGGTGATCATCACAGGCCTCGTGATCCAGTTCCTGCTGGCAGTCGGAGTGTTGTATGTGCCGTTCATCAAGATCTTCTTTGAATTTATCGGTAAGATATTCGTGGTCATCCTCGACTTCACCAAAGCGGGAAGTGAGTTCCTCCTGGGAGGTTTGCTGGATGCGGAAACCTACGGTTTCATCTTCGCGTTTCAGGTGCTCCCCACCATCATTTTCTTTTCAGCGCTCACCAGCCTGCTGTTCTATCTGGGCGTCATCCAGAAGGTGGTCTGGGGACTGGCATGGCTGATGACCCGGGCGATGAAACTCTCAGGTGCGGAGAGTCTCTCGGTGGCCGGCAATATTTTCCTGGGGCAGACCGAATCCCCCCTGATGATCAAGGCTTATCTCCCCAGGATGAATCCGTCAGAGATCCTTCTGGTGATGACCGGTGGTATGGCTACACTGGCAGGAGGGGTGCTGGCGGCCTATATCAGCTTCCTGGGCGGTGACGATCCGGTGCAGAGACTGATATTCGCCAAACACCTGCTGACCGCATCCGTGATGGCAGCCCCGGGTGCCGTCGTGGCATCCAAGCTTATCGTGCCTCAAAAGGATAAGATCGACAAGGAGGTCTCCGTGTCAAAGGATAAAATCGGCAGCAACGTCCTGGATGCCATATCCAACGGTACGGGTGAAGGAATAAAGCTGGCGGTGAATGTTGCAGGCATGTTGCTCGCCTTCATCGCCTTTATCGCCATGTTCAATTTCATCACGGCATATATCGGCAGATGGACAGGCCTGAATCCCCTGATTGCAGAGGCCACCGACGGACAGTTCAGCGAACTTTCACTTCAGTTCATCCTGGGTTATGTCTTTTCCCCGGTGATGTGGGTCATCGGGGTGACCCCTCAGGATATGCTTCTCGCAGGCCGTTTGCTGGGAGAGAAGATCATCATGACGGAGTTTATAGGCTACGTGAGCCTGGCCGAGTTGAAGGAGGCCGGCGCCTTCGCCAGCCCGAAAAGCATTATTATGGCAACCTACATGCTCTGCGGTTTTGCCAATTTCGCCTCCATCGGCATTCAGATCGCAGGGATCGGCTCGCTGGCCCCCAACCAGAGGGTACTGCTCTCACGGTTCGGGATGCGGGCGCTGCTGGCAGGTTCCATAGCGTCTCTGTTTTCAGCCACCATGGTGGGTATGATCATGGGCTGATCGTTCTTTGGAATGACCTGGCGACTCTTCGAATGCTGATGGGTCATGGATGGGTGACATTTTCGAAATGCCACTTTAAAATTGATAAAACTTTTAAAAGTCACTGAAAGGATGAAAAAATTTGCATGTGCGGTCAACTGTATGGATGGAAGGGTACAGGAGCCGGTGATCGCCTTTATGAAAAGAAAGACCGGTGCGGACTATATCGATATGGTTACCGAACCGGGCCCTGTCAGGATACTTGACTTGCAGGAACCCGCCCCGCTTCTGGAATCGGTGAAAAACAGGCTGGATATCTCAGTGCGGAAGCACGGGGCTTCCTTTATCGGTATTTTCGGCCATCACGATTGTGCCGGCAACCCCCTGCCGCGTGAGGCACAGGAACCCCAGGTGCGGGAATCGGTCAGAAGGGTGGCAGGCTGGTTTCCCGAGGCCGAAGTACGCGGTTACTGGATCGATCATCACTGGGAGGTGTACCCCGTTGAAGAGTTTTAGCAATGCAGCAGTATCTCGATCTTTTGCAGCACGTGCTTGACCGGGGCACCCGGAGGGAGGACAGAACCGGCACCGGTACCATCAGCGTATTCGGCTACCAGATGAGATTCGACCTTCAAAAGGGATTTCCCGCTCTGACCACTAAAAAATTGCACCTGAGATCCATCATCCACGAATTGCTCTGGTTCCTCAGGGGAGAAACCAACATCCGCTATTTAAATGATAACGGCGTGACCATCTGGGATGAATGGGCCGATGAACAGGGCGATCTGGGACCGGTCTACGGATACCAATGGCGCTCCTGGACATCAGCAACAGGCAAGAGAATCGATCAGATCTCACGCGTGGTGGAGTCCATCCGTACCAACCCGGACTCCCGCCGCCATATCGTCAGCGCATGGAACGTAGGTGACCTGGAACAAATGGCCCTGCCTCCGTGTCATATCCTCTTTCAGTTCTATGTAGCAGATCACAGACTCTCGTGCCACCTCTACCAGAGGAGTTGCGATATCTTCCTGGGAGTGCCCTTCAATATCGCCTCCTATTCCCTGCTGACGCTCATGATGGCCCAGGTGACAGACCTGGAACCCGGTGAGTTCATTCATACCCTGGGTGATGCCCATGTCTACCTGAACCATCTCGACCAGGTCAGACTTCAACTCGGAAGAAAACCTTTCCCGCTTCCGGAAATGCACCTTAACCGGGATGTGAAAGACATCTTCGGCTTCAGGTATGAAGACTTCCGGCTCATTAACTATCAGGCGCATCCCCACATCAAAGGCGATATTGCCGTGTAATCCATTGATGAGCGCACAGATATGAAAACCATCTCGATCATCGTGGCAGTGGCAAGGAATAATGCCATCGGAAAGGACAACCGATTGCTCTGTCACCTGTCGGATGACCTGAAGAGGTTCAAACAGATTACCCTCGGCAAAACCGTCGTGATGGGCAGGAACACCTTTTTATCGCTGCCCGTCAGGCCGCTGCCCGGCAGACGGAATATCGTGATCACCGATGTCCCTGGCGAAATGCTGGAAGGTTGTGTCATCGCCGGATCGATCCGGGAGGCCATGGACCGGATGGATGACGGCGAAAACTTCATAATCGGAGGAGGAAGTATATACAGGCAGTTCATGCCGTTCGCCCACAGGCTGATGATCACCAGGATTCATGAGGATTTCGAGGCCGATACCTTTTTCCCGGATATCGACCCGGTAGAATGGGAGGTGGAGTCGGTGGAAGATCACCTGCATACGGATGACAAGAATCCGGTGCCATACAGTTATGTGATCTACCGGCGAAGGAAACAGCAGGATCTATAATTCCGGGGTGCATCAGGCATGGTTCATATCTCCAGGTTCGAAAACCTGTGAGTCACCCGGTGCGGGTAATCCGGGTATTCAAACAAAGGGCTCCTTTCTTCAGTAAAGCCCAGTGTGTATCCCCATACACTTTCATACTCCGCCGGGTTTTCTCCCATTTTTTCAAGCTGGCGGATATATGCTCCCGTGGACTTCGATTCGATGATGATCACCTTTCCCATCTTTTCGATCATGGGGCTGTGGCGCCGGGTATGGTCATGATCGAACTCCAGGATTCTCCGGCCATCCTGCGTCAGTCCGACTGTCCTGAAAGTAAGGCTTTTACCGACACCCGGGAGGTTGAGCACATTCCTGTCCGTGGCAAGAAACGGGATTCCCAGGGACAGCCTGATGGAGTCGATGTTTTCATGCATGTGGGAGGCTTCTTCATGAAAGCGCCGCAGAACGGAATTCATGTGGTCAGGCAGCCTGCCGAATTGCTTCTCTTCTACCTGCTCCTGAATGACGCGGCTGTTGCAGGCGAAGTTGTGCCTGTTTTCGCGGTAGCCTTTGACCGTGAAGGTATAGTAAGGCAACACACCGATGTCGTTGAGCACTTTCCTGAGCTTGGCTGTATGGCCGCGTCTGGATGCAGCGGCAGTGAAGACCAGCTGGTTGGTAACCGTCCAGCCTGCCTCGATCAGCTTACGGACGGCACGGGCAGCTTCAGGTGTCACTTCCAGGGGCGACTCGAAGTGGGTCTGAATGAAGAACTGGCTGATCCCCGCCTTAATGGCCTTATCTCTGAATGCAGAAAGAATGGCAGCCAGATCGGTGGTGATGCGTTGCGGAAGATATACCGGCAAACGGGTGCCCAGACGTACGCGGATCATCCCGGCAAACTTTTCACCTTCGGGTAAGGTACTGTTTGCTTCCTTTTTTCTGCAGGCCATACGGTACACCTCATCGAGGATCCGCTCCAGGGATTTGTCAGAGCTCATAAGCGCATCGCCGCCCGTAATGAGTATGTCGCACAGTTGGGTGTCCTGCTCGAAGTATTGAAGCAGCCTGGGCAGACGATCCCACCATGTATCCTTGGGTTTCAGCCGCTCCAGGTTGAAATTCAGATGGCCGTTCTGGAAATCGTACATCCTCTGGCATGAGACACAGAGCCCGCCGCATGCGCGGCCGACCGTGTCGGGGATCAGGATGGCAACGTCAGGATAACGGCGATGGATGTTGTACGAGTTGGGAAGGATCCAGCCTGCGACATTCGGCCTGCCGGCCTCCACGATATCCTCCTTCTCCCATGCCACGATATAACCGAATTCCTCGATCAGCTCCCTGCTGTGAAAAATGTAATCCCTGATGGCCTGATCCACTTTTCTTTTGGAGCCGTCCCTGCCGGTCAGCAACATGGAAAGGTAGTAAGGGTTGACAAAGAAGGGGATACCTGCCTTTTCGGCATCCCTCAGCGTTTCCATGGTCTCTTCGTTCAGCGTGTGGCCGAGGTATTCATTGAGGGATTCCGGACCACGGATGGCAAAACGCAGGTGAAACAGCTTGTTTTTCCACCATACCAGAGCCCTGCGGTATTTTTCCTGGAACGTCTTTTCCTCTTCGAACCTGAACCTGGGATCGTTGATTTCACCGTTGTCTATCTTGCGGATAAAAAGCCGGATAATACGGTCGCGGTTTCTCTTTCGCTCTTCAACAATCTCAGGGTCCATTCCTGAAGGATACCGATCCATCCATTCCCCAACCTGAGAGATTCCGGGTACCTCCCTTTCCGACCGGCCATAAAACTGTCTGAAAAGCTGATACATATCCCTGAAAAAATCAGCCGTTGCTGATGATTTCCCATGCCTGGCGGCTTTCCAGAGCGTCTCAAAAGGGCGTGAGACTAGATTCTTTCCTCTAAGGTTCAGGTCATTGCATTCCATACCTTCATGATCCAGGAAATCGAGGATTCTGATGGCAGCCATATCCCTCCAGGAAAGCCGGGCGAATGCCTCATGGCCCTCCACCGCTCCGGTGTAAATGCCTATGGCAGCTTCCTGATTTTCAAGATAATCCATTGCCGTCCGCCGAAGCCATGAGGCGACATCCTTGAAATTTTCCGTACCTTTCAATACCCTCCCCAGATCAGGGTTTTCATCCAGGATATAACTGAGGTAGATTGCGGATTCAAAGTGGATATCTTTCTCTACGATTGCCCTGTAGATGATGGGATAACTTTCCCTGATCCGGTGAGTTTCAGTCTTGTACATGATATTTATTAAATTCTATATGATTGAGAATCAAATAAATGAGATTATATTACAAAGATATGAATTTTTTTTGAGAAAGTCAAGGTATCCCAGTGTTTTTTTATGACGAGTGAACTCTTTGTGATGCCGCTTGTTGACAATTCCGGAAACATTGACTCAGAGGCTGTTTGAAATTTTGAAAATCTTAATCATCATGATGACTTAATATTGTCAGCCGTTCCTGACAGAAAAACATATAAACGCAATGTTCGCAAAGAATGAGCAAAGAACGCAATGAAGAAACGCATAATATGTATGCTGTCCGGGCGCCCATCAATACAATATTGCACACCCCTGGCGATCCTGGCGGGTTCCTGGCGCACTTTGCGTTTCCGGTATTTAATTTCGGTTCAACTGCATACAAATACCCTGTAAATGTTTTGGTCGATGATCTCAAACAGGCTTTTCGTTGAATGATTATGGCGAAAACAATTATAAATTTAAACAGTCTCTCAATCGCAAAAAAATATTGTTATGAATCATGGGAATTTCATCGTGCCGGACGCTTACAATGAGCCGGTAAAGGACTACGCTCCCGGATCACCGGAACGGGTTGATTTGAAGAGTGTCATCCGGGAGTTCCGCTCCCGGATGGCAGACATACCAATGTTGATAGGCGGGAAGGAGGTGAGGACGGAAGACCGCCGGGAAATCAGGCCTCCGCATGACCTGAAGCACCTGCTCGGATATTTTTACATGGGTGATGCCCGTCATGTGAATATGGCCATTGATGCTGCCCTGGAAGCAAGGCCGGGCTGGCAGCAGCTTCCCTGGGAGCACCGGGCCGCCATCTTCCTGAAAGCTGCCGATCTGATATCCGGACCTTACCGCTCCCGGATCAACGCAGCTACCATGCTGGGACAATCAAAGAATGTTCACCAGGCCGAGATTGACGCCGCCTGCGAAATGGCTGACTTTCTCCGGTACAACGTGAGATTTATGGCTGAGATATACAGCCAGCAGCCGGTATCGGCGAAAGGCACCTGGAATATGTTGGAGCAAAGGCCGCTGGAAGGTTTCGTTTACGCCCTGACACCGTTCAACTTCACCTCCATTGCCGGAAACCTGCCCTCTGCACCTGCCATCATGGGCAATGTGGTGGTGTGGAAACCGGCCAACACCCAGGTTTATTCAGCGCGTGTCCTCATGGAGGTGTTCATGGAGGCGGGCCTGCCCGACGGGGTGATCAACCAGATATTTGTTCCCGGACCTGTGGGCGGAAAGATCATGTCCACCCATCCCGACTTCGTCGGCGTGCATTTCACCGGATCGACGGAAGTGTTCAGGAAAATATGGAAGGCCATCGGTGAGAATGTCATGCTGCACAATACATACCCGAAAATTGTCGGTGAGACGGGTGGCAAGGATTTTGTCGTGGCGCATCCCTCGGCCGACATCCGGGCACTGGTCACGGCCCTTACGCGAGGCGCCTTCGAATACCAGGGACAGAAATGCAGCGCCGCTTCACGCGCCTATCTGCCGCACAGCATGTGGCCGCAGATACGAGAGATGCTGAAAGCCGACCTGGACTCCTTCAAAATGGGGCCACCTGAAGACTTCCGGAACTTTATCAATGCTGTGATCGATGAGCCCGCCTTCGACAAAATCGTGTCATATATCGAGCATGCC
Organism: Bacteroidales bacterium; assembly: GCA_016939365.1. Taxonomy (GTDB): domain Bacteria; phylum Bacteroidota; class Bacteroidia; order Bacteroidales; family JAFGHD01; genus JAFGHD01. The sequence goes on from JAFGHD010000168.1 coordinate 21,351, forward strand.
AAGGGGGATCCCTCCTGCGAGATCATTGCAGGCGGCGATTATGACAAATCGGTGGGATATTTTATCGAGCCCACGGTCATACTGACCACCGATCCGCAATATCGTTCCATGCAGGAGGAGATTTTCGGTCCGGTGCTGACCATCTACCTTTATGATGACATGGAATATGAGGATATGCTTGACCTGGTCGACCGTACCTCTCCCTATGCCCTGACAGGAGCTGTTTTCGCGCTCGACCGCTGGGCCATCGACAAGGCTATGCGGAAGCTGGTCAATGCTGCAGGAAATTTCTACATCAACGACAAGCCCACCGGTGCGGTGGTGGGACAGCAGCCCTTCGGGGGTGCAAGGGCGTCAGGCACCAACGACAAGTCCGGCAGCCTGATCAATCTTCTGAGATGGGTTTCACCGCGGACCATCAAGGAGAATTTCGAACCGTCGCGGGATTACCGGTATCCGTTCCTGCAGGAGGAATGACGCCATGCTGAATGTCATCTTCTCCGACGACCGGCTGCTGGCGGTCTCCAAGCCCGCCGGCATCACCACTGTTCCCGTCTCCCGCAACGATCCGGAGTGCCTGCTGTACCGGGTACGTGACCACTGGGGCGGAGGTGTGCTGCCCGTACACAGGATCGACAGGGATGTGAGCGGCATCGTGCTGTTCGCCCGAACGCCTGAAGCCCACCGCTGGCTGAACATACTCTTTGAGCAAAGACGCATCACCAAGCAGTACCTCGCCTGGGTGCTCGGTGTGGTGGAAGATGATCATATCCGCATCAACCTGCCCATACGTCAGTTCGGCTCAGGAAGGATGGGCGTCGACAGGGAAAAAGGGATCCCGTCCGTCACGGAAGCAGATGTCTTCGAACGCAAAGAGGACATTACCCTTCTTGGAGTTCATCCCCTCACCGGAAGAAGGCATCAGATCCGTGTGCACCTCTATGCTGCAGGACATCCTGTGGCCGGCGACGCCCGTTATGGAGACAAGTCAAAACAGTCACAGTGGATCCGGCTGATGCTGCATGCCTGGCGACTTTCATGGGACGATCCGGTACATGGAAATCTGCTCCTGACCGATCCCCCGCCGAAGGATTTTTTACTGCACGATATGCCATTTCCTCTGGAACCGTTGGGATAGATAGTATTCAGGAGTGTTCCGCTTTCAGGTTCCCGGTTTTTTTCTTTTGATTCGTTACTCAACATCGACTTTTATCCGCCTCTGGCGGTTAAGTCCCTGCCCGCCTCCGGTGGAGCAGTCTTGTCAGGCTTCTGTTAAGTACTTCCCATTTCTTATACCACAGAACCTCTTTTCTTAATTGATAATATTGTTGTTATTACTGCTTGTTGGGGCATCGTTCTTTTTAAACTTTAATTCCGGTAAAATAATCAGAATCTCACCCTCTAATTCTTCTTTCTGCCAATATATTATATAGTTTATTTTCGATTCTGAAAGTATATATTCTTTATCCTCAAATTCGATTATTTTCTCTTTGAATTTATTTGAAAATTTTACAATGCAATTTCCATTTTTGTCAGAACAGCCATCGCTGTTAACTGTTAAATTATCACCGCATTTTAGGTTAGTTAAAATATCCTGTTTAGAAATGAAATGGTCTAACCATATATCTTTATGAGATAGGTGCATTACCAGCAAGTTTGAAGCTTCGTATTGAAAATCGTCACTTAACCGTTCTATATTTTCGCAAGAAATATCATCAAGGTAATTTCCATTTAGGTGAATTGTAAGGTTTTGTTTAGCCCTTGTCATCGCGACGTATAACTGTCTTTTTTTTTCATCATTGTCCGGATTATAACCATTAAGCATTATAAAAACATTATCAAACTCTTTACCTTTTGCCTTATGAATAGTAGAAACCAAAATTGTCTCTCCGTTTATATTAACAAAGTCTTCAAATTTTGATTCCTTGACAAAAATCTCAAAATCCGATTGATATTTCTTTTTTGGATTGCTTAATTCGAAATCCTTAATTAAGTTTATACATATATCAATTTTAGTACTTTCTTTAAACTTATCCCAAAGATTTCTTTTTGCAGTTTTCCAGTTATTATCGCTTATTACATATTTATCTTCAGAAAAATTAAGCTGTTCAATAAAGTATCGAACCTCTATTAAATTGTATAAACTGAAGCCATCATTGGTTTGGATTAGTTTTGCCTGTAATCCACTATTTAGTAATAGCCCTTCTATCTGCAATGCTTCAAAGTTCGTATGCGTTAAAACACAAGTGGTACCTTTTATGTCGGAAGTTAATATGCTTTTAACAACAGGTTCAATTAGATTGAAGCTGGAATACTTAATTACCTTTAGTATACCTATTTCCCTTGTATTGGCAATAATAGATGTTTCTTTAAGCCGGTGAGATATTTTTTCTACAAACTGATTTGTAAATTCTACAAGATTTGCTTTGCTGCGATAATTTACAATAAGTTCAATTTTTTTTGCTTTTTGCTCCGTAATAAATTGTTCTAAATATTTTGAGCTAGCTCCCCTGAATTCATAGATGTTTTGGTCATCATCGCCAACTGCAATCACTCTCATTTCATCATTTCGCTTCATTAGGGCTTTTATTAGCTCAAATTCATGTTTATCCATATCCTGAGCCTCATCAATAACCAAGACAGTTTTTGTTATGCGGTTGATTTCAATATCTTCATTTTTAATTTTTTCAACAGTTTTACTAATAATCGATTGTGATTTTTCAATTGAACCGACTTTACCTAATAAATCAAAACAATATGCATGAAAAGTATTTATTTCAATATAGCTTGCTGCATTTCCAATTAAATCAAGCAAGCGTTTTTTAAATTCAGTAGCCGCTGCTCTTGAAAAAGTGACCATTAACAGTTGTTCATGTTTTACATCTTCCATAAGTAATAAGGACGCAAGTTTGTGCACCAGCACTCTTGTTTTTCCACTGCCAGGCCCGGCTGCTACAGCAATAAATGGTGAACTATTGTCTTTTATAATTCCTAATTGAGATGGTGATAATTCTCCGAAAAGTTGTCTGAATTTTGCTGGAGTAATATTTCTTTTTATATCATCTTGTCTGCTACCTTTGAAATATTTATTTAAAAACGAAGAGTAATTCAATTGAAAATAATCATCAACAAACTGTAATGCTTCTTTATAATCACGAATCATTTTTTTTGCATATTCGCCCACAATATGGATTTGCTGAATCCTATTTTCATAGAATTGATTTAGTTTCTTATAGTCCTCTGCTTTATATTTTTTTTTGTTGTCCTGTTCGAGTCGTTCAATAGTTAGTTTATTATAAACAACGAGAAAACCACCTTCAATTTTTATCGCATCAATTCTGGATAAATAAAACAAAGCGTCTTCAATATCGATTAGTTTTATATTAAGATTAAATAAAGCATTTTGTTTTTCATATTCTTCTTTGATCTGATGAACTGAAAATTCAACCAATACTTGTTCTTTATTTGATTCATCAGGCGATAAATTTTGGGAGCTTTTTAAGTAGAGAAAATTAACAATAAAACGGGCTATTTCATGTCGTTTTTCAAGTTTGTCTTTTAGTTCCGTTTCCGAATAGTTTGATAATATTGTTAAATGATTTTTTGAGAAATCTTGTTGTTTTCTTTTTATCCAATCTTTAATAACCCAAAAATTGATTATGGTTCTTATCTTATTGGGTGAAACATCTGTGCATCCATTTTCCTCTGCCTGTTCATTAAGTTCCTTAATATGAAATGACTTTTCTTGTTCTTTAAATTGTGAAACAAGAAACTTCTCGGTTTTACTAATAGAGTTTACAATGCTTAATGAGCGATTTTTATTTTCGCCTCGTTTGATAAAAGCTGTCAAGTCTTTTGTATCCGCTAATATTTTTTCTTCACGCAATAAATTAACAATATTAATGACCTCTTCTTTTACTATTCCTAAATGGTCTGATATGTGGTCAATTCTTGATTCTGCAGATTCATCAGTTGCCTGCTTTCTACTTTTACTTGAGAATAATTTTTTTATAATTCGAACCGCTTGCTGCTTTTGTTTCTCATTAAAATTTTCTGATAAGTTTATTTTTTCAATGGCTTCCTGTGCATTTTTGGATAGTATGCTATTAGCAAATATACGTGGCATATTTTGCCCTCTTTTAAGGTATCCTGCTTCTTCTAATGCGGAAATAGCAGTAGTAACTCTGGTTTCTATCTCAGCTACATTATCGTCCCAACCTGCTTTGCGTGCAATCTCTAATGCTGAATTAGAAACATTTGACCTAAATCGTGTAATATCCTTTATAGCTTTCCATATTTGTTGAATTTCTTTTATATTTAACTTGGTTTGATTGAGCAAAATAAAATGCTTACTTAAATCTTCTTCATTGAAAAGAACATAACAATCAGCAGAAATATTCTCATCCCTTCCAGCTCTACCAGCTTCCTGAACATAGTTTTCGAGGGAGTCTGACAATTCATAATGAATGACCATGCCGACATCCTTTTTATCAACTCCCATTCCAAAAGCAGATGTTGCTACAATTATATCTACATCACCACGAATAAATGCATCTTGGTTTTCCGACTTTTCCTGCTTATCCATTTTGCCATGATAGGGCTTTGCCAGATATCCGTCATTTGAAAGTCTTTCTGCAATTTGATATGCTTTTCGTGTTCTTGAAACATAGATAATTGTTGGACACTTTTTCCCATCAATAAGATTGCGTAACGAATCGTATTTATCTTCATCATCATCTTTCGGGATTACCTTATAGCTAAGGTTGGTACGTGATACTTTTGAGCTAAAAATTTCTAACTGCAACGATAATTTTTCTTGAAAATAATCCTTTATATCCTGAATTACATTTTGTTTTGCAGTTGCAGTGAAACAAGATACCGGTATTCCACTTTCAAGGTTTTTCTTCTCTTGCAATGTCTTAATAAAATCGCCAATATAGAGGTAGTCAACTCTGAAGTCTTGACCCCATGATGAAAAACAGTGCGCTTCATCAATTACGAATCGCACAACGTTTCGCCCAAGTAATAGCCTTTCAATTGATTTTGACCTTAAGGATTCAGGTGAAATATACAAAATTGATGCAGTTCCATTTTCGACTCTCTCAAAAGATTTTGCCCTTTCAATGGGATCAAGCAAACCATTTATTGTAACAGCTTCTGTAATGTTTGAATTTTCCAGATTATCTACCTGGTCTTTCATTAAAGATTGAAGGGGCGAAATAACCACTGTTAAACCCTTTACGCTTTCACCACTCATTAGGGCAGGAACTTGAAAAGTGATTGACTTTCCACCTCCTGTAGGAAACACTGCTAAAATAGACTTATTGTTAATCGCTGCTTTAACTGCATCTTCCTGCAAAGTCTTGCCACCATAGGTTCTATATGAATCGAATCCGAAAAATTTCTTTAATCCAATTTTTGCATCAAGTAATTTATTGCAATATGAGCATCCCTGCAGACAAGGATTATTTCTTAATAAATACATGACTCTCTCAACTTCCGGATAATTTTTTATTACCCACGGAGGAGTTATTGAATACCTGCTGTCGGTGTTTATTAAAGCTAAACAATATGCTAATTCTACTGGTGTTTCGCGAACTAATTTTTCTAAATCAACATGTCGACATATTTTATCTGAAAACTGAAGCTGTATTAGATTGATAATGTCTATATCAGAGAATGAATAATTGACATAATCAAAGAACCATCGAAATTCCTTTTTATCACCTAATAAAGCAAGATAAATCTTCTTTAGTTCATTATTTATTTTTTGGAATGAAGATATTTCATCATAAAATAATTCTTTAGCCTTTATTGCATCGTTTAATGGATTATTTAATTCTTCGGTTTGGAGTTTATCATCCTTTAAGAGTGCATGATACGGTTTAGTAGGAAATAATAAAGGTGATAAATATAACGTATCAATGGGTTTTACGTTTGGTATAATCCTATTTATAGCCCTTTCAATATATGGCAAGTCGTGGTTTATAATGTTATGACCGCACACGTATTCCTTCTGACTAATAAAAATCAAAAGTTCGGAGACTGAATTCGAATGTAACATTAATCCATTCTCTGTTGTGCCTCCAATATCAAGGATTTTCTCGCTTTTAACGTCTACTTCAGTATCTATGAAAACGATATTGTTCATTATTCTTAATTCGGGCTGCTGGTAAATGTTCGGTTTTCGTCGGGTAACGCAGACGGGTCACCTCCGTGGATATTTCAGTCATATTGCCCCCCCTGGGTTAATTGGTTCAAAAAATGTGATGTATTGGCAATATTACAGTTTTTTTCTTGAACTTTTTTCTTTTAATTCTATTCGGTGCGCTTTGTGAACCAACCTGTCCGGAATGGCATCTGCAATGGTTTCCTCTCCGATGATATCAAACCAGTTTGCCACAGGCAATTGGCTGGCAA
>JAFGHD010000169.1 GCA_016939365.1 Bacteroidales bacterium
AAGCTGCGCTGGAACTATGCAGCCGACGGGGTTCAGCAGGGCGACTTCAAGCAGGTGAAGGTGATGGGCATCGAGATGGTGTACATCCCCCAGGGAGATTATTTCCTTGGGGATGGATTGGCAAATGGCACTTTCAGACAAGTTGGCAATCTTAATCCTGCTCCGGTCACACAGTCGTCCATAATTGTGAAATGCAACGGCACCAGTTATGATGACCCCCAGCTGGAGGGCGCCGGCATCCTGGTGGACGGCGACGACGGGATCGACAAGGACGGCACCACGGCGGTGGATAATCCGGATTACCCTATGGGCTTCAAAGCTTTTTACATCATGAAGTACGAGATCAGCCAGGGGCAATGGGCCAACTTTCTGAATCTGCTGACTCCTGGTCAGGCACAGGTGCGATATTATCAAACAAGTTCCAACAGGTACACCCTTTCCGGAAACGCGCCATCAATTGTTGCTGCGGCCCCTGACCGGGCCTGCAACTTCCTGAGCTGGATGGATGGCTGCGCCTATGCCGACTGGTCTGGTTTGAGGCCTTTGACCGAGTTGGAGCATGAAAAGGTATGTCGCGGTATCGCAGCTCCGGTGTCCGGAGAGTATGCCTGGGGCAACACCTCTATTTGCAGTACGGCCTATACACTGGCCAACAACGGACAGCCTAACGAGTTGATCACCAATCCCTGCACCAATACGGGCAATGCTTCATACTTTACAACATCATACTATTATATAACCGGTCCTTTACGCTGCGGGATTTGTGCGGCCAGTGCGGTGAATCAAACCCGCCAGGAGACGGGAGCATCGTTTTACGGGGTGATGGAGCTGAGCGGTAATTTAAGTGAAAGGACTGTGACATTGGGCAACATCGCCGGCAGAAGCTATACGGCCATTCATGGGAACGGGATGTTATCTGCGGAGGGACACGCTGATGTAGAAAACTGGCCTGGAATGCAAGGAGTTGTGATAAGTGGCGCAGAAGGTTCGGGATTTCGGGGCGGCGACTGGAGCTATGCTGCAGACTACCTGCAGGTCTCGTCCCGCTACAATGCGGCCTACGCCTACACGGATCGGAACTACAACAGCGGTTTCCGTTGCGGGCGTTCCGCCCCCTGAGGGGTGTTTCGACGAGAGTTGACCCCCCGACCCCCAGCCAGAGGCCGGCAAGCCTAAAGAGGCAGTTGACCCCCCGGCCCCCAGCCAGAGGCTGGCAAGCCTGAAGGGGCAGTTGACCCCCCGGCCCCCTGAAGGGGGCGTTGAATCTGTTCTTTGATCATATAAAGGAATTATGAAGGTCCCCCTTTAGGCCTGCCCGTCTATGTCGGGGGGATTAGGGGGTGATAATGGAAGTAATTTCCCCCTTTAGGCCTGCCCGTCTGTGGTGGGGGATATAGGGGATGAATAAGCAGGTCATTTCCTTTTTTATTGGAGTAAAGGAGGTGATAAAAGCAACCCCCCTTTCGGTCTGTCTGCTTCATGGAATGAAAAAGCAATAATAAAAATCTCTGTGCTCAAGAGCAGAACGATAACCAGAAACATGTTTTTCGGGGCCAAACCTAAAACATTTGAAAAGGCTAGAGCTCTGAGATTTGATATGACTGAAGCTGAAAGAATATTGTGGAAACGGTTGAGAAAAAACCAGATGATGGGATTCAGGTTTAAACGGCAGCATCCCATTGGGCAATTCATAGTCGATTTCTATTGTCACAAAGCCAGGCTGGTCATTGAAATAGATGGGGGTATCCATCTGAATCGGAATCAGAAAGAATACGATAAGGAAAGAACATATGAATTGGAAAACTTCGGATTGAAAGTACTCAGGTTTAAAAATGATCTGGTTTACCAGGATCCGGATAAAGTTGTCAATGAAATCGGAAAATATTTGTTGGGGTTGGAGGGAAAAGAAGGGTAACCTTTTGCAGTTGGTTTACCCTTGGACTCAATACACCCCCCGGCCCCCAGCCAGAGGCTGGCAAGCCTGAAGGGGCAGTTGACCCCCCGGCCCCCTAAAGGGGGCGTTGAATCGGTTCTTTGATCATATAAAGGAATTATGAAGGTCCCCCTTTAGGGGGATTTAGGGGGTGGAAATGGAAATAACCCCCCCCTTTTTTAGGCCTGCCCGTCTATGGCAGGGGGATTTAGGGGGTGGAAATGGAAATAAATCCCCCCCCCTTTAGGCCTGCCCGCCTGTGGTGGGATGATAAAGAGTGTATTGGAAAGACGATCACATCATAAAAATATCGTACCATGAACTACAAAACCATAATATCAACAGCGTTTTTTCTGGCTGCCTGTACGGCCACCACTGCCCAGAACTATCATGGCGGGGAGGGCGATGGTTATGACGAGGCCTCATCGGCCAACATACTGCCGGTAACGAGCCTGTTCCTCGGCGGTGACGGCGACGGCTACCAGGGCGCTTTTTCCGACAGCCTGATGCCGGTAACGTGTCTGTTCCTTGGCGGTATCGGGGATGGTTACTCCGGGGGCAATGATCCCTACGTGGGCCTCGCCGCATGGTATCCGTTCAACGGCAATGCATTGGACGAAAGCGGCAATGGGAACAACGGTACGGTTCATGGTGCCTCACTGACATCCGACCGCTTCGGAAACACCAACCGTGCATACTTCTTCGACGGCACCGGCGATCATATTGATGTGAACGACAGCCCATCCCTGGATATCATCGATGCCATCACGGTGGCTGCCTGGTTCCGTTTCGATGCCGGAGGAACTGAAAACCCCAGGATTGTGCACAAAGCCAACGCTTATGACCTCTATACCCGCGATACGGACAACATCCGCAAAATAGAAGGCCAGTGTGCCGGCACATGGCTCGTGTCGCAGGAAATCTATGAAGCGGGCCAGTGGCATTTCGCAGCCATGACTTACGACGGCCAGTATGCAAGGCTCTACGTGAACGGTCAGTATGTGGACAGCGAGCAACATTCAGGGAGCATCACGACAAGTAATTACGACCTCAACATCGGGTGCAACTCCTATAACCAGACTGACCGGTTCGAAGGAAAAATCGATGATGTCCGCATCTTCAACAGGGCCCTCTCACTGGAGGAGTTGCATGCCCTTTTCACAGAAGGAGGGCTTTCATCCGTAACATTGAACGGGACCATCACAGACCAATCCACCGGACTGCCCGTCCAGGGCGCCCTGGTAGTGCTGAATAAGGAAGGGAATAACTGGTACCAGACCGGCTCTAACACACAGGGATTTTACGAATTTCAAAACGTTCAGGCAGGCGTATACAACCTGAATGTGTCGAAGACCGGATATGTGTCCGATAACCGGTACGTGTCTTTGATCTCCCAGCCTGTATATACTGAAAACTTTTCTCTCGTGCCGTTGAATACCAATGCACTGGAGATCATTGAGGGTAAACTGACCGCCTACGCGGCAACCATCACTGAGATTGAGCAGAATTATTATAAGCTGTCGGGTAATGTGAATATTAACGGGATCGTATGTTTCACCGATAACATTTTTGTAGATAAACGCAACCAGCTGTATTACCCGGAGATTTCAGGATCATGCCATATTTATGCCACAGGCATACAGGGCTCTAATGAGAACATAAAAGTCAACAACGACTCTTTTATATATTTCGCCAAAGATAATTCACTTACCCCCAAGAATTTTGGATTACTCAGGCAGGCAGCCTTTTCCCTTGGCGGCTTCCCGGTGACCATTGGCCAATTGGTTATTGATCCGCAGGGTACGGATGTAGAGGTCAAATCCATTGTACAATTCCCGTTCCCGCTCAATAAAATCATCGAAGCGGTGCAGGAAGAATGTCTGGGAGATGTGATCCTGTTTGTGGAAAAGGTGTCCTCCAGCAGAATTTTTTCCAAAACAAACGGTATCCAGACCGCGTGCAACATCGAGGGCCTGAAATATAACTTCGGGTTTTTCAAGCTTGAAGATGTGAACTATTATTACAACACCAACCAGCAGATATATGGAGGCGGTCTCAAGTTGGTCATTCCGGGCATTGAACCCAGCACAAAAATGAACAGCCAGGATTCCCTGTCTCAGGTTAAAGAGGATTTAAAGACTCTTGATGTTCACATTATTGGGGTATCCGGAGATACTCTTGAAAAAACGAATCTCTGTGAAATAGTTGAAATGCAGGAGTTGTTCGGTTCAAAACTGATTGAAGTGGGAATGCAGATTGAATTTGTCCAGGGCGCCATAAACAAGCTGATCATTTCTCTGGGTGCGAAAATACCGTTGGATGCCACAGGGCTGTTCATTACTGAAATGTCCGGCGGAGTTGATGACCTGGCCATACCGGGGGAATGGAAAATTGTCGCTGCTGTGGACATTGAAACAGGTCTGGAAATCCCTGTTCTTGGCTCACCCATTAAATTCAATGACTTCGGTATCAGTATACATCCGTTCTCCTATTTCCACGGAAGTGGCGAATTTGAGCTATTCGGTCACACTGTCGCTGACGGCTTTATTACATATGACCACTCGAAAAAGTCTCTTGAGGGCGAATCAAACCTGAATCTCTACGAGATACTGATCGGGCATAATTATATCAACTTGAAAGGTGGTGATTTTTCAGGCGGCTGCATGGCCACTCTGAAAACCCCTCCTGATCTGCCCTGGCCGATAAAATGGGCTTCAAACCAGGTTTTCGGATCGGCAGAGGTGAATATATCCAATTACCATATGCTCAGCCAGGTTGAGCTGGGCAGTTTGTCATTGGCCCAGAAGATACAGTTTGGCAAACAGGGATTCCCATGGTTCCATTATTACCTGGGACCCAATTATAATTTTCTGATCAAAATATGGAAGGGAAACATCGACGGAAAGCAAGCCATTACTTTTCAGGTTCAGGAAAACACCCACCAGATTGCTGTATTTGCCGGCGATACAATAAATCATTCAATAGTTGATTTTATAGTTACCGACCCACTGGGAAGGATATACGATCAGGGGAATACACAATACTATCATTTTCCGGAGACTGACCAGACCATGATGGTCATCGATTTTCCGATGGATGGTGACTGGACATTCGAAACACCATATGTCGGCCCACTTGCCTTTGAAGTCATGGGTATCAACCAGCCACCAACTACATTGGTATCTGCCCCTTCAGTAAAAGGGTCCAAGAGCAACGAGATTTCCCTGAGCTTCAACGATTACAGCGACACCCTGCATGTCAAGGTGTTTTACGATACCGACAACAGGCATTTTGACGGCTCCCTGGTCGATGAGTTCAAACTGGTCAACAATGCTTCGGTTGATTTTACCTGGCAGAATGGGGATGTGCCCAATGGTGAGTATTATATCTATTGCCGCATTGATGATGGCTACAACAACCCGGTGTTGCAGTATGCCCCCGGCTCCATCATCGTGGAAAATGACCCGGACATTGAAACTCCACAGAATTTAACTGTCATTCAGGTCGCTGACTCGGTGCTGGTACATTGGGATCAGGCCACATGGCCCAACACCGTCGCTGCCATTGTCTATTACGAAGACATCTCTACAGGTTTGACAGGTCAGAAGCCTGTGGTCGATACCAACATGGTGGTAATCAGGGAACTTGAATACGGAAGGGAATACAGGCTCTGGTGCAGGTTTATCAACGACAATGGAACATACAGCGAACCCAGCAATGTGGAAAGCCTCGTGTTTACCAGCGCAGAGAAGAACAATCCTCCGTACTTCACATTGGAAAAGGACAGTGTATGGCTATTTGTGGCGGATGAAACGGATCAATATATCATCCGGGCCAAAGATGCGGATGGCAACATCCTGACTTTCCAGGCTCCCGGCGACACCCTGGGCGTGGCTATTGCAGACTCCATCCTGACCTGGACGCCGATTAACGATCAACGTGGATTTTACAACCTGATGCTGACCGTGACGGACGGTACCGCATGGGATACCACATACCAGAAAGTCATCGTCTACACCCAGGAGCAGATGGAGGTAAGGCTGGCGTTCAGCTCGCTGAACCTCTACGAGGATGACAACATGTATGTCAAGATCAGGAACTTCAGATCAACCGATCCATACCAGGATGTGACCCTTACCAACATGAATACGGGCGAACAGGCCATTGTCCAGTGCCGAAAGGTGAACCGGTCCGATTACCTGGGCCGGTTTTCGCTGTCGTTTGTCAAGAATTCGGAGATCAGTGTCTCCAACGGTGACACGATACAGGCGGAATACCTTTTCAACACCGAAATCTACAAAGCAAAGGCATACTACGACAGCCTGCCCCAGCCGTCGGATCAGATTCCTCCTTCCGTCATCTCCGACCTGACCGTCTCGAATGATGAGATCAACAGCCTGCTGCTGACCTGGACCGCCCCGGGTGACGATGACACCAGCGGAACCTCATACAGATACGATCTGAGATACAGCTTCAGTCCCATCCTGACAGAGGACGACTATCTGACCGCTTTTCTGGTCCCCCAAATCACCTATCCGTCAGAGGCAGGCACCATGGACAGCCTGGTCATTGACCTCAGCAAGCTCACCGGTGTGATCCATCATGACACCATCTTCTTTTCCATCAAGGCCGAGGACGAGATGCAGAACCGTGGCGGATTGGGTATTTGTGCTGCATGGCGCATTTACTACGCCCCGGAGGAGGTCAAGGCAGAAGGGGTGGATGTTTATAAGGTGCATCTTAGCTGGACACACCCGGCCATAAGTACGGAAGATACCATCAGTTTGCAATCTTTCAGGATATACCGGAAATTCGACGATAACAATTTCGTCAGTCTGACCGATACAGTGACCGGATTGTCATGGACCGATGACCTGTACAATCATCCGGACGGAAATTTTGTCTATGCAGTCAGCGCGGTATTCAACACCGGCCAGAGCAACATGGCATTCTCCGATACGCTTGAAATGAAACGGTTTGCCGATATCCGGATCATGTGCGATCTTTCGGATACCATATCCAACAGCATAGTGCAGGTCATAATGATAGGCCTCGATACCGTCTATCAGCAGCAATTCAGCTATCAGACCAATCCCACGGGATTGCTGCTGATCAATGATGTGTTCAAGACCAGCTACAAAATTGATCTCTCCAAACCGGGATACATACCCATCGCAGACACGATCCAGGTGACGGATCAGCAGGTGGAGTTCTCCTATATCATGCATCCGGTGGGCCTGATGGCTGATCTTCGTGCATTTCTCGAGGGCCCATTCAACGGCACAGGCATGAACACCAGCCTGAATCCGGCTGACATACCGCTGAGCCAGCCCTACAATGTGCCGCCCTGGAACTATTACGGTACGGAATCGGTAGCGGCCATTCCCGGTACTGATGTGGTCGATTGGGTACTCCTAGAGCTGAGGGATACTCCTTCCGCTGCACAGGCAACCGGAAGCACGATGATCGCCATGAAGGCGGCCTTTATCCTGAGCGAGGGATCTGTGGTCGGCCTGGACGGAATTTCTCCCTTGCAGTTTAGTTCCGTTTCTGTTCAGTACGGTCTGTTCCCTGTGCTGTGGCACCGGAATCATCTCGGGATCATGTCAGCCATACCGGTCATTGAAAGTTGCGGGGTGTACACGTATGATTTCTCAACAGGTTCCGGACAGGTGCATGGCGGAGCGTTGGGATACAAGCAGCTATCCCCCGGAATATGGGGCATGGTGGGCGCTGACGGCAATGCCGACGGTAACGTGAACAACCTAGATAAAAACGATGTGTGGACACCCCAGGGCGGAAGCTCCGGGTACTTCTCCGGCGACTTCAACATGGACACGCAGGTGAACAACATGGACAAGATCGACGTGTGGGTACCCAACGGGGGCGCCGGGAGCCAGGTGCCGGAAAACATGAGCGGAGCATTCAGGTCGATGGTGCCGAAATAAAATTTTTAAAGTGGAGGCCGCTCCGGAAATGAAAAAATCCTTAACCCCTTTACGGAGAATTCTAAGAGTTTTTTAATATCCAGCGGATTCCCCTTTAGAGGGCAGGGCGTCGTAAAAAGAAAGAAAAAGATTACTTTTTCACTTTTCACTTGCTGCGGGCAGGGGATGCTATTCGTCCTGAATCAGTGAATTCGTGGAATTCTTGGTAATCAAATCAATTGTATCTGTGTGATATTTGAGTGA
>JAFGHD010000027.1 GCA_016939365.1 Bacteroidales bacterium
GCGAAGCAAAATCTTACAGATCAGCATATTTCAGACGATAAATGTCTGAATTTTAAAACTGACGAAATCAGGCAGTTTAAATTTGCAGACCTGATTTCCGTCAGTATATTTGTTTTGGATATTATGATTAAATCTTTGGGGGCACCTGCATTTACTGGTTTTTCAGCACCTCAACGACTCAACAACTCAACGAATAAACAATCCTTCATCCCCTTCCATCCGGAATCACGCAAGTGCTATATACATCGAAAACTTTAAATATGTCAGTACCCCCACTTTTAACTTTCCACTTTTAACTCAAGTTCGGGCACCCCGACTATCCGCCTGCGGCGCATGTCGGGATGCTCAGATTAGTAACAAAATCGCCCCAGCCACTTCATGGCCGGATCGATTTTGACTAATCTGGCACCTGTCCGCCGAGCCCCGTGTTCGGCGCCCAGACGTCGTTCTTGTCAGCGTTGTTGACCTCGCCGTTCATGTTGTAGTCGCCGGATTTATATCCGCCCGATCCGGCCTGGGGGCCCCATACTTCGATCTTGTCGGTGTTGTTGATCTGGCTGTCGGCATTGCCGTCGGCAGCGATCATGCCCCAGACGTCCTGGGTGAGCTCTTTGTGGGCCAGAGTACTTCCATAGGCTTGCCCCGCGCCCGAAGTGAAATCGTAATTGTACGTGCCCCCGGTTTCCGTCAGGGGGACTGCCGACATTACGGCAATGTGGTTCCGGTGGCGGACGACGGCAAAGAGGGACTGCTGAACGGTCAGACCGGAAAATTGGAGAACCGACTGGCCATCCATAGCCACCACCGAACCGTTTTTCAGCAGAAATGCAGCCTGCCGTGCCACAACGGTGGCCGAGCCTGCCGAAGGGGCATCGGGCGCATCGCGCAGTTCCACCAGTATCCAGTCGACCACATCGGTATTGGGAAAAGCGGCTACGGCTTCCGGGCCGGTGTAGTTCCAGGGTGTTGATTAAATGGCTGGGCAAGAATGATGTACCCGTTGTTGTTGAGGTGGGTAGACATGATGATCCCATCGAAAGGCCCGTTCAGGAAGACGGAAGGATCGATGATAATATCCTCTTTGACTGTGAAGGTACGTGAAGGCCCGGTTCCGGTCCCGCAATGGAAATCACCATACCAGGCAGGTGATACCGGCACCTGCCAGACAAGTGTGTTCTGTTCTTCTCCAACGAAATCAGGTGAATTCTGGATATATCCGTTATTGATGATATGATTTTCAAAGTGTATGATGAGGTGGTTTAATGCCCCGTCTCTGATCATGCCATTATAGTGTATCCGTGGCATGCATTATTTTTTGGTTGATTTCCAGCACAATGAGCGATCCCCGCTATTTCCGGATGTCTTGCAATAAAGCGAAGATCGGAATGTGGTCAGTTAGGATTGGAACGAGACAAAGATGGTGTTGTGGCTACACCGGTATTATATGTCCGAAAGGGGCCTTGTCCGCAATCATGGAATGCTCATTATTGCTCCATTAATTCACCGATCTGCTGACCTCTATCCATGCATGGCCCCAGATGAGCATGATGAGGCCATCGGAAATGCCTGTCCACGTGCCTGACAGCCTTGCGTTACCGGAATCAGGAATCGTGACCGGAAAGTTTTGCGAGACCACAATGGTAAGCATTTGACCCTCGGCGACACCATCTGCAATCGTCAGGGTGGTTCCTGCCGGATCTCCGGTAATGTAGTAGAAGGATTTTTCCGGAAAAAGGGTATATGAGGTGTAACCGGTGAGGTCGATAAAGCCTTTTGTAGTTGCAAAATTCCCGTCCACCTCCAGTGTCGCGCCCGGATCGGATGTCCCGACACCCACCATGCCGTTGTTTTGAATAAATATCCCCTCATTGGTGCCGTCTCCGCTCAGCCAGTGATTGTTCATCCTGATATTCTGGGAAGCCTGGTGATTTCCGAGGTTGTCACCGGCGATACCGGTCAGTCCGGAACCATCCCCTGTAAATGATGTTGCTTTTACCGTGCCGTTCACTTCAAGTTTGGCAGTGGGGTTGGTGAGACCGATTCCGAGATTGCCTGAATTGTTGATATATGAGTTTCCATGTGCGGCCAGTGATACGCTGTAACTGCCCCCGAACAATATCAGTTTACCCCAGCCCTCCTGGATGCATAACCTGCCTTTTTCATTACCGCCCTGTTGCCAGCTGATGGCGGGTTGTTGTGATATTTCGGAATTTACCACCAGGTCGAACTCCGGGTTGTCGTCCCTTATGCCTACTTTGCCGTTGCTTTTTATGGAGATCACAGGATTTAAGTTCAATCCGATGTGAAATACGCCAGCATCCCCCAAGACGCCCATGGCCCACATACTGCCTCCTCCGTTTCCTGAAAGGTTATAGGCGCCCCAGTTATCGTTGCGGATGAGTCCGAATCCATATCTCGATGTAACTCCACCGTTGACATCGAGTGTAATACCGGCCGCTCCGTATTGCAGAGGGTCACTGGTGCCAATGCCGACATTCCCCCCGTTATAATAAATTTTGTTTCCGTTAAAATGCCAGTCCCCGTCATCGCCGCTGCTGCCGGAATACAGGGCAAATGGAACGCTCAGCAACTGGGTTGTGCCCATCGTGATATAATTGGATCCTCCGGTCTCATCCATTTCCGTTTTGAGAAAATAGTCACCGGAAGACCAGTCAATTGATGAGAAACTGCCTGATACCGGTACACCGTTCCCGATTTCCAGGTTCACCAGTCCGTAATCGTTGGTTGTGGCAGAAAACGTTTCCTGATATACGACAGGTCCGTTGATGTCACCGGCAAGAATGCCTATCCGGAATGAAACGTTGTGATTGCTCAGAAGCACCCCTGAAACATCTCTGGCAACAGCCTGGTATTTGAATGCCTGTGGCGGTTGGGCGGATACCATAACAGTTGCGATCAACGCTGTTAGACCTAAAGCAATTTTTTTCATGAGTAAAGTCTTTAATGATGTTATGTGAACATTCCGATCTTTGAAGGGTGTAAATATAATGTGAACCGGTAAAAAATGCAACTGTCGGTAGTGCAGCCATTCTGATCCTTCTTACCCTTTCACCGGGTAACCGATACTGAAGGGAGTCCGGTATCCGGCGACCGGCGCGCACTCACAAGGATCAGGGTAGAGTTCAGGCCCCCGAAGAGCTGAGGGAAAGAATCAAAGCCATTGAGATGATCAAGGCAGGATGCTTTACACCCGTCAGGCTGGAGGAACACCGGGCCTGTTCTTTTCAGTGTTTTGGATCTGGATCGGACGATATCATTCAAGCCCTGCCTTCCCGGCAGCTCGCCGGATCACCATTTCCGTCAATGGATGGCACCTCTCTGGAAGTAAAGGGAGCACCTGCAGGGTGCGCACTGTCCGGGCTTTTTAACTCCCAGAATCCTGCCTCTGAATCAGGTCAATTGTGGTCAGGAATATACCGAAATTTCCCGGGCTATAACTTCGCAGGCGAATTTGGAATAGATGTTACCGAAACTTTTGGTAAGCCTGGGTGTCTTTAAAGGGCTTCATTTGAATTCATGTAAATGCAGATGATGACCTTTTCCAAGGATCAATTCAATTACTTTTTATGCGGTGGTTTGTCCTGGAATGTACATAAAACCCTGATAGTGAATCCTTCCTTCCCACCCCCAACTCAGGGCTCTTCAGCAGTTCCAAAACTTCCCATGCAACATAATTGAACGTTTTTGCAACATAATTTAATGCACTTGTCAGGCAGTGTCGATAGTTTTGGTAGACAATTTCAAAAGATGAGCGCTATGAAAAACCTATTCCTTTCATTTATCATGGTATTGTGTGCCATCCTTGTTTCCCGGGCACAGGTCTCGGTCAACACCGACAATTCCGATCCCGACCCGGCAGCGATGCTGGATGTCAAATCCTCCGACAAGGGGGTGCTGATACCCCGTGTGGCTTTGGTCAGCACAACCGATCCCATCAGCATGGCCAAACCCGAAGGCCTGCTGGTATGGAATACCTCCACAACCGGCAACTATCCCCAACCGGGCTTCTACCACTGGGATGGCTCGGATTGGGTGAAAATCTCCACCGGTTCAGGCGCTTCCGGCTCCTACGAGATCGTGGACTCGGACAACGACACCCGTATCTCTGTGGAGTACACCACCGATGAAGACACCATCCGCTTTTTCGTGGCAGGGAGCGAGGTGATGAAGCACGATGGCAAAACGCTCCACATGACGGATGTTTACAACAACGTTTTTCTCGGCAACCATGCGGGGGAAGCCAATGTGGACGGGGAATTCAACCTGGCAATCGGAGGCGAAGCCCTGAAAGACAATACCATTGGCGATTCCAACATAGCGATCGGAGGGGAAGCCCTTGAACAAAATACGGCAGGGAATGGCAACATTGCTGTCGGGAACCGGGCCCTGTTCAAGAACGACAACGGTTTTGGGAATACGGCAATAGGCAGCCAGGCCGGGTACCAGAACATCAGCGGCGACAACAATGTCTTCCTCGGAAAATTTGCCGGTTATAATGAAACCGGAAATCATAAACTCTATATTGAAAACTCACAGGCACTGCCTGAAGACGCACTGATCTATGGAGATTTTGATAATGATCAGCTCACTTTTAACGGAAAAGTGGGGGTGAACACAACTAATCCCGCCACCGAACTGGATGTCGACGGAGAGATCCGTAGCTCCAAACTGGCAGGTGGTGGTAACCGTTTGGTGCAGGCGGATGGGAACGGGATTTTGGGTACGCTCACCATCCCTGACTCAATTTCCATTGACCCTTCGCCTGTTTTATTGGATTGTACAGGATGGGGTTTACAATACTTTGAAGCGGTTGTTATTAGGGATGATATCGCATTTGTTGTCGGTAATTTGCCTTCAAAACTGATTACTTTTGATATTAGCGATCCGGAGAATATTAGCTTTCTGGATGAAAATAGTTCAAGCCTGTCCGGGACAACAAGTGTTTTTGTCGATGGAAATTATGCATACGTTACAAACAATAGTACGTATGGTCTTGTGATTTTTGATATCAGCGATCCACAAAACATCCAGTACGTTGGAGCTGCATCAAGTGAAATATTCAGGGCTTATGATGTATTTGTGAGTAATGGTTATGCATATATTGCTTCGAAAGATAACCACAGGCTGGTAGTTTATGATGTATCAAATCCAGCCAGCCCTGTTTTGGCAGGATATACATCCAATTCCTTAATTCAGCCAACGGCGGTGAGGATCTGGAGTATTTATGCATTCGTTTCCTCCAGTGGGAATGATAAAATAGTTATATATAGTGTTTTTGATCCTGCGAATCCAGCTTATGTTGGCGAATTCTCAGCCGGATTGGATGAGCCATGTGAACTAGTTATTTGGGGGGGCTATGCATATATTGCCTCTAAAGGAAATGACAAACTCGTAATTGCCGACATTCTTCCACCTAACAGCCCGGTTTTTGTTTCAGAATTATCAGCAGGAATCTCCAATCCAGGAAGTATTGATAAGAGGGATGATATTGTATTCATTGGCAACGAAGAACCAGGAGGGTTTGTTTTATTTGATGTTTCGGACAATTTAAATCCTTTCAAGATTTCAGGTTTAACAAGTGTGGGAAATGATGTTTATGATATAGTAGCTGCTGATGGTTTTGTCTCCATTTGTAAGGGTGGGGCCCTTTGTACTTACAATCTTTCAAATTCAGCATACCCATTTATTGGTCCGGATGGTTCGGTCAGTTGGACATCAGCTGATCACGTTTCTGTCTGGGAACTGAATGACACAACTCAGAATATTCATTATAACAATGGCAATGTGGGTATCAATACAGATAACCCAACACAATGGCTGGATGTTAACGGAGAGGCAAGGATACGCACCATTTATAATAACAACACTTATGACGATGTCCTGGTCAGGAATCCTGATGGGGTAATCTATCGGAGGGATGCTTATACACTGGCAGACAATCTTGGCAATCATACCGCCACCCAGAACATTAACCTGAATGGCAACCTGCTTACCGGGGATGGTGGCATAGATATTAATATTGCATCGGGTGATGGCATTTATATTGATAGTACTGTTAATAAAGGGGTTCGAGTTTATCATGCCGGAAATCCTTCATCACATTACCCTCTGTATTATTCTCCTTTGAATAATGGTTTTGAGGTGAACGGAGCTGAAGGGAACGGGCTTTATGTTGGCCAGGCAGATAAGGATGGTGTTTGTGTTTTTAAGGCCGGAAATCCCCAGGATTATAATGCAAATGCCTGGGGCAATGGTTTTGAAGTTGCCGGGGCTGAAGGACATGGTCTTTGGGTAGGATGGGCCGGACAAACAGGTGTTTGTGTGGGAGAAGCAATTACTGGAGTTTCAGTAGGTAATGTCAGCGGTCAGGGTGTATCTGTCAACAGGGCCGGAAATCCCTCATCCATGTGGGATACTTATAATAGCGATGGTTTTAATGTAGCAGGAGCGGAAGGAAACGGACTCTATATCGGCCATGCGGATTTGGATGGAGTAATAGTCAGGTCCGCTGGTGGTAATCTCTTCCAGGGAGGGAATAATGGCAGTGAGGTATTCACCGTATCAAATACAGGGGATGTCACCGCTACCTCATTCACAGGAGATGGCTCCGGGCTGACCGGAATTTCGGGGGATAATTTGGGCAACCACACTGCCACCCAGAATATTAACCTCAACGGCAACCTGCTTACGGGGAATGGAGGGATTGACCTGGGAAATGCCGCGGATGACGGAATTAAGATTTATGGCGCCGGAAGCCCCTCTGCCTACCAGACAAGTACACACATTAACGGTTTTGAAGTGGCCGGGGCACAGGGCTATGGACTTTTTGTCGGCCGGTCGGACAACGATGGCGTTTACATTCACAACGCCGGCGATGAAGGGATCAATATCAACAGTGCAACAGGAGAGGGTGTTTACATCAACAGCGCGGGTGATGACGGTGTTCTGGTCGTCAGCGCCGGAAATCCCTCCACCAGTATTACAAGCAGTCAGGACAACGGCTTTAGTGTGTATGGGGCGCAGGGCCACGGGCTTTTCGTCGGAAGGGCTGATTACAATGGCGTTTCCATCACCGAAACAGGCGATGACGGGGTTTATGTCCATGATGCAGGCGACAATGGCGTGATTGTCAGGGCTGCTGCCGGCAACCTCTTCCAGGGAGGGGATGATGGCAGCGAAGTGTTTACTGTCTCAAATACCGGGGCTGTCACAGCTGCATCATTTGGTGTTGGAACCTCTTCGCCTTCGGAATTATTGCATATCTATGAAAATCATTCATCCAACTATACTGCGGCAAGGCTGGAGAATGCCGCTGCCCCGGGGCAGGGAGGCGCACAGTTCGAGATCAAGACTGATGGAAACCAGTTTAACCTGGGGGTTGGTGGATCCGGCAATTCCTCACTTGGAAGTAAATTCTACATTTACCAGCAGAGTGCAGGTGCAAGAATGGTCATTGATGGGAATGGCAGGATGGGCATCGGCACTACCAGTCCATCGAATCCATTACAAATACGCGGCGCCGGAACAAGCTCAGGCGGCAACAGCACCTATGCCGAGGTCGTAAGCAGGTTCACCAATACCAACTCATCGGAGCATACAGCCATCTCCATCGATGCGCTTAGCGGCTACGATCCTATCTTATATCTCGGAGAAAATGGTGGCGCCATGTGGAGTATGCGCTGCGATAATGATGATTACAACCGCTTTGAAATACGATATCATGTCGGTGGTGTGAACGAAACCTTTCTGAGGATCACTGATTATGGCCGGTTGGAATTGGATGAAGCTATCAACCCGGTAACTGATAATATGCATAACCTCGGATTTTCTTCCACAGCGTATAAAAATATTTACAGCTACAATTTTGTTGATGTGTCGAAAACAATCAATATTGATATTGGAAAGCAAATGGATTACGGTTTAAATTCGTTACTGGGAATAGAGTCTGTATTTTATACAGCCAATGCGGATAGCCAGCAATTGTCTACAATCGGCCTTAACCCGGAAGAATTGTATAAAGTGATCCCTGAAGCGGTTGCACAACCTGAGGAGCCCGGAGGAAACTGGGGCATCAGGTACAACCAGCTCATTCCTGTATTGATCAAAGGGATACAGGAACAGCAGGCCCAACTGGATATGATGGAATCGGAAAACACTGCATTGAAAGAACAACTGGAAAACTTTGCCGAAAGGCTGGAGACCCTGGAAAACAGATAACGAGGAGGCAATCATCCGGAAAACACCTCTCCCACAGGCGCTCATCTGAGGCTGCCGTGTTCTGCACGGCGGCCGCGCCCAAACCGGCAGGATCGTTCAAAACGGCCTGCCGGCTTTTTTTGTCCCGGCCTACCACTAAGGGTACAAACACATATTTTGCCACGAGGGGATTGTATCTGATTGAAAAGTAACCTTCCTGCAAAGTACACGTGAATGTCAGGCCCGGGAGGGATATTTCCGGGGCAGCCAGCTACCAAGGTCTGAGATTATTACATTGCGGAAGGTTTGTCAGGATATCCTTGAGCCACAGGAAGGGATTCTTTCCATGCTGTTTATATGTACCTAAGGAGAAAGGGGACAGGGGTAACCTGCCTTTTTATCTGTTGAGTTGTTTATCTGTTTGGTGTTCGGTATTACCCATACTTCCGCTACTCCTTCCTTCCCAGGCTTTCACAACACCTCAACAACTCAACGACTCAACAACTTATAACTCCCCTCTTTTCGTAACCCGAAAGATATTGATTAACATCGAAAACTTTGATATTCAGTACCTCAACTTTTCACTTTCTACTTTACACTTTCCACTCTATTGCGGCACCTGTCCCCCTAGCCCGGTATTGGGCGCCCAGACGTCGTTCTTGTCGGCGTTGTTGACTTCGCCGTTCATATTGTAGTCGCCGGATTTATAGCCTCCTGATCCGGCCTGGGGCGCCCAGACCCCGATCTTGTCGCTGTTGTTGATCTGGCTGTCTGCGTCGCCGTCGGCAGCGGTCATGCCCCAGACACCGGGGACGAGCTGCTTGTGGCCCAGATTGCTTCCGTAGGCCTGTCCGGCCCCGGTGGTGAAATCATAGGTATAAACGCCGCCCGTTTCGGTCAGGGGCACTGCGGACATCACGGCGATGTGGTTCCGGTGGCGCATCACCACGAAGAGCGATTGCTGAACGGTCAGGTCGGCGAATTGCAGAAGTGATGACCCATCGGTGCTGACGGTGGAACCGTTTTTAAGCAGGAAGCCTGCCTGCTGTGCCACGATGGTGGCTGAAGTGGCCGAAGCGGCATCCGGTGCGTCGCGAAGTTCAACCAGTACCCAGTCTACTATATCGGCATTTGGGATAGCTGCAACGGATTCTGTACCCATGTAGCTCCAGGGAGCCTGGTTGTATGGCTGTGAAAGGGGTATGCTCCCGTTGAA
>JAFGHD010000170.1 GCA_016939365.1 Bacteroidales bacterium
GGATTCACGGCAGGCCCCATCACCGGCATCAAGCTCTTCTGCCTCTTGTTCAGCGAGGAAACCCGGCATCTGATGATAAGGATGGCTCATACAGGTCTTGGGGAGCTCACAACAGAGGATATGACCAATGACCTGGATACGGTCTTTTACGATTATTTCGACTTTGGTACTTACGGATTCCAGGATTTCAACTTTTTCCAGCCCTTCGAATGGGACGGCCAGTCAAATATCCTTGTCGATTTCAGCTTCACCAATCCCCAGGCGGGCAATACCACCCTTGTCTTCGGGCAGGATCCGGGCTTTAATTGCGGCATCGCCGCCGGTGCAGACAACCGTGCCCTCGACCTCGATGGGAACACCGATTTCGCGAGGCTGCCGGAAGCCAGGTATTTCACCGGTAATTTCACCTTTGAGTGCTGGTTTTACAAAAGAAGCGACAACTGGTGGAGCCGGATCTTCGACTTCGGCAACGGCGGGGGTCAGGAAAATGTCCTGGTGGCCCTGTCAAAAGAGAACAGCGGAAAACTGTCCGTTCATGTGAAGAAGGGTGGCATTACCCAGTCTTTCGACAGCGAACCGATCCCTACCCATGAGTGGACACACGTGGCGGTGGGGCTGTGGAACCAGATCGGCTTCCTTTACATCAACGGCGATTCAGTGGATATAGGCCTGTTGCAGCCACCGGGGGATTTGATGCGGACGCTCAATTACATCGGTAAAAGCAACTGGTCGAACGACGGCTATGCCGATGTGCTGCTCGATGAGTTCCGGATATTCAACCGGAAGCTTTCCTCCGCAGAGATCCGGGATCATTACCGTCGTGGCCTCGAAAACCCCCAATCCGATACCTCTCTGGTAGCCTATTTCAATTTCAATGAATCAGAAGGCAATATCATATATGACCTCTCCGTCAACGGTCATGATGCCAACCTTTATGGATTGCCGGGTCGTTACGATATTACGGGGCCGGAGATCTTCATGGATTTCCATCAGTATAATGTCCGACCCTACATCATCTTCGAACGACTGATCTCATCCGGGATCAATGTCACCTATGATCCTGTACTTGATACTGTTGTCAACAATCCCGAACAGCTCATATGGTTTCTTGATCCGGTTGACCCGACCATCCCCACCGATACCACCGAAGTATACCGTGCCGGATGGCAGTATGTCTATGAAAACTGGCATATCGTCGATTCACTTTGGGCCGAACCGGATTCGGTGATCTACAGGCAGGATCTTCCGTATTACGGCGAGCCCTTTGAGATCATCGAGGACTATGAGATCGGCCGTTTCATCACTCCGTACGGCATCGGCCTGAGCCTTGGCCCGCAGGGCTTTCCCTGGGTATTCGACGTGACGGATTATGCACCCCTGCTGCAGGGGGCGGTGGACCTGAGCGCCGGAAACCAGCAGGAGCTGATCGACCTGAAGTTCCTGATGATCAAAGGCACACCCCCAAGGGATGTGCTGCAGATCGACCGCCTCTGGAATCCGGTGAGATCATATTATTATAAAGACCTGGATGATGATTTGGCACTTCCTGAGATCACCGTGCCATTGCTTCCTGAGGCATCCCAGTTCCGCGTGAAGACCAGGCTCACCGGCCACGGCCACAACAGCAACACCGGCGAATACCCCCACTGCTGCGAATGGAAGGACAACACACACTACCTGCATGTGAACGGCCAGGAGACCGCTGCATGGCATATCTTCCAGTATCATGACTGCGCCCTGAACCCGGTCTTCCCGCAGGGCGGCACCTGGCCCGGCGCCCGCGAGGGCTGGTGCCCCGGCGACCTCGTCAAGGTGCAAGACTGGGAGATCACGGACTATATCAACGGAGATGAGGTTACCCTGGATTACGACATCACACCCGTACCCCCTGATAACCTGGGCATGGGATGGGGCAACTATGTCGTCGCCATGCACCTCATCCATTACGGGGAAAACCATTTCCAGAACGATGCAGAGGTTTATGACGTCATTTCTCCTTCATCCACCGACTACTACCGCAGGATGAATCCGGTATGCATGGATCCTGCGGTCATCATCCGCAACAACGGAACCGCACCGCTTACCTCCCTGACCCTCCATTACGGTGTCTCCGGAGGAACCCAGGAGACATGGGAGTGGAGCGGAAATCTGCTTCCGTACAGAATGGACACTGTCTATCTTCCGGTGCCCGGCGGCTCCTTCTGGATCGGAGACACCCTCCACCGCTTCACTGTAACCATAAACGGATTGCAGGACGAATACCCGGACAACGACTCCTTCTCCACCATTTTTAACATGCCCGATTTCCATGCGGAGCCCTTCATCATCCTGCTGCGGACCAACCATGAAGCTTACCGGTACAGCCTCCGTATCCGCGACATCTGGGGCCAGACATGGCTGGAATGGGATGACCTGGAAAACAATACCTTCTACCAGGATACCATCGATTTCCCCGACGGCTGCTACACCCTCGAGCTGACCGACGAGGAGGACATGGGGCTGAGCTACTGGGCCTACCCCACGCAGGGTGCCGGATACCTGCGCCTGCTGAATATCGACAGCACGATGCTGAAGGTGTTCAACTCCGAGTTCGGAAGGAGTATCTTCTACACTTTCAACCTGGGCGAGACATATTATATTGAAGAAAACGGACTGGAAGACGAGGTCAGGATATACCCCAATCCGGCTGGGGATGTCCTTTATATGGAGACCGGAAGCCTGGAGGGCATTGTAACCGTCAGGATGCTCAATATGCAGGGACAGTCGATGATGAACCGGAACGAATACGTTTCTCCGGGTGGCATCATCACCCTTCCGGTAGCGGATCTGCCCCGGGGGCTCTACCTGGCCGCGGTGGGATACCTGAACGGCATGATCAGTGTGAAAATCAGAAAAAAGTAATACAGCAATTGTATAATGATGAGATATACATCGCCTGTTGATTCAGATTAACAAATAATGAATACCAAACCTTAAAGGACTCCGGGCTTTCGCCAAGAATAAAAGAAGTATATTTA
>JAFGHD010000028.1 GCA_016939365.1 Bacteroidales bacterium
CAGCATATTTCAGACGATAAATGTCTGAATTTTAAAACTGACGAAATCAGACAGTTTAAATTTGCAAACCTGATTTCCGTCAGTATAACCTCACAGGATGAATTATCTGGCACACCTTTACCTTTCGGGGGACGATGAAGCGATCATGACAGGCAATTTCATCGGGGACCATGTCAAGGGCAATGCAATGGATTCGTTCAGCCCGGGAATCCGGAAAGGGATATGGCTGCACAGGAAAATTGACGAATACACCGACAGCCATCCCATCTTCCTCATGAGTAAAGGCAGGCTGGCGGCAAGGTACCGGAAATACTCAGGTGTCATCGTAGATATGTATTACGATCATTTCCTGGCTTGCAACTGGCACGATTATTCGGATGAGCCACTGGCTTCATTCACACGGCGGGTATACCGTTCTCTCCTGAACCGGATAACGATGCTTCCTCCCCGTACACGTGTAATCCTGCCGGCCATGGCCGCGTCGGATTGGCTTTCGGGTTACTCAAGCCTGGCCGGATTGCAGAAAGCGCTTATTGGGATGGCCGGACGGACTGCCTTCCCGTCAGGAATGGAAACAGCCATCGAGGCGCTGACACGGGATTATGAACAATACCAGAATGAGTTCCGGGTTTTCTTTCCACAGGTTACCGGCTATGTTAATGATTTGCTAAGGAGAAAATGGTAAGGCCTCTCAGATAAATCCTATCTGGCAAAACCCATATTCTATGATGCTTCTGAGAGGAATTTTATATATTTACAGATCCTTTAAATAAAAACAGCAAACGGTTCAAACGTTGGATCCTTTAAGTGCTGAACGTCAATAAAAAAATCTCCATCAATCATAATCGCACCATGAAAAAAATGATGCTCTTTTTTGTGCTGCTTTCCATGCAGGTGGGTGCGCAAACACCTTCCATCCAGTGGTGGTATGATGTAAACGATATGTCGTTCGGTAACAGTGCGGTAGCTGATATCGACAAGGACGGCTTCCTTGAGATCGTTTTCAGCACCTACCGGAACGACAGCTCAGTGTATGCACTGAATGCGGAGGATGGCAGCCTGCTCTGGAAGGTGAACACCGGTGGCTGCAATGATGTGGCCCCTCTGATCATTGACACGGATCTTGACGGCGATCTGGAGGTGGTGCTGCCGAGTTCATGTGTTGCGAAAACCTTTTGTCTTGATGGGGCAACAGGGGCCATTGAATGGGAGACCGTCACGCATGGCAGCGACTCGCCCCCCACGGCAGGTGATGTGGATGGAGACGGGTATCCGGAGATCCTGCACGGTGAATTTTCGGGATATGTGATCTGTATCAATGGTGAAGACGGTTCTGTAGCCTGGGAAATCCTGGTGGATGCCAACTGCTGGATCCAGACCGCCCCTGCCCTGGCCGACATGGATCAGGACGGTCACCTGGATTTTGTGGTAGGCAACTGGAGTTTCGGCACAAACCACAAACTTTGGGCCTTCCGTGCGGATAACCATGATCTGTTGTGGGAATCCGATATCCCGGAAGACGTCATGTATCACGGTACTTCATTCGGCGATCTGGACAAGGACGGCAAGCTGGAACTTGCCATAGGAGACTATTCCGGAAAACTCCATGTGCTGAACGCCGAAGATGGCAGCCACCTCTGGAGCTATGCATTCCCTTCTCCCACATATGCCGGTGCCGCAACCTCCATGGCCGATCTGGATAACGACAATTTCATGGAGGTCATCTTCTTTGACTGGTACAAGCTGGGAGTCATATCGCATACCGGCACCCTGAAATGGAGTTATGACATTCCGGGAAATGCCTCATCCTTCAGGGGAGCCGCCGTCTCCGACCTGAACGCCGACGGATTCATGGATGTGGTTTTCGGCAGCAGTCAGGGAGAGGTGATCGCCCTCCATGGGGCAACCGGAACGGTACTGTGGATTGTGGATCTGGCCGCACACTTCGGAGCGGGAGAGTTTGAAATCGATCATGGACCGGTGGTTGAGGATTTCGACAAGGACGGGGAACTTGATATCTTCCTGGTCGGTGGTCACGCGGAATACCCCAACATCCAGAACAATTACGGACGCGGTTATGCCATTACGGCCGGAAGCCCGGGAGGACCCATCTGGCCCATGTTCCGAAGAGATATCCATCGCAGTGCATGTGCCGATAATCCATTTGTGGTTCCCACCTACGCACAGGACGAAAAACCCGCATTCCGGATTTTCCCGAATCCTGCCTCAGATATTGTTTACCTCCAGATGAATCAGCCTGAATCCGGAGCCAAAAGGGTCCGGTTGCTGACCTCAACAGGAGTTGAAAAACTCAACTATACGTGCGAAGAGAGGCAGATCATCCCCTTGGACGTCAGCAACCTGCTGCCGGGTTTTTACCTTCTGGAGATGCAGACCGGTTCCCTGAACCATCAGGAAAAACTCCTGATCGAATAATCGGGTCAGGAAATGATCGTAACGGATATTCGCCTTCTTCCTCCATGCCTGCGAAACTCGCACAGATAGATTCCCTGCCAGGTTCCCAGACCCGGTTTGCCATTCACGATCGGAAGGGTGACCGTATGACCTGTGAGTGATGATTGGATATGGGCCGGCATGTCGTCTGGTCCCTCGGAAGTATGGGTAAAGAGTTTCGTATTCTCCGGAACGAGGCGGTTGAAAAAAGCCGCAAAATCCTCCCTTACGGAGGGATCTGCGTTCTCATTGACCGTCAGGCCGGCTGAAGTATGCATGATCAACAGGTGTAGCAATCCGTACTCCGGGAGTTCCGGGAGTTGTTCCATTATGGTTTGGGTAACCAGGTGGAATCCCCTGGGGAAGGGAGGAAGCAGGATTTCTGTATGAACGGTCATCGTAGTGCAGTCTTGGTTGGAACATCCGCCGGGGATCACTCTTTTTCCTTACCGCTTGGTTTTTTCTTTATGCCTGCAATTTCCTCAAGCATATCCGTTGTCAGCGATTTGGGCCTTTCCAGCGGATAAAGCAGTGCGCGGTCCCAGATAATATTGGCACAGATGCCGATTGCCCTTCCGATGCCGAAAAGGACCGTATAAAAGTCAAATTCACGTACACCGTAATGCCACTGGATTACACCCGACTGCGCATCAACGTTTGGCCATGGATTTTTGGCCCTGCCATGCTCCATGAGTATGGGAGGCACGACTTTGTAAAGTTTGTTGACCACCTGGAAAAGAGGGTCATCAGGCATGTGTTTCAGGCTGAACTCATGCTGAAGGGTATAGCGTGGGTCGGTTTTTCTGAGTACGGCATGACCGTATCCGGGAATGATCTGGCCCTGATTCAGCGTTTCCCAGACATATTGTTTCAGCTCATCCTCTGTGGGTTGCTCATTGCCCATCTTTTCCATCAGTTCCTGCAGCCACCGAAGCACCTCCTGATTGGCGAGGCCGTGAAGAGGACCGGCCAGTCCGTTGATCATCGCTGACAAAGACTGGTAGATATCTGCCAGAGAGCTTGCCACCAGATGCCCGGTATGGGCGCTCACATTGCCGCTCTCATGGTCGCTGTGAATGATGAAGTGCATTCTGGAGACATCATCATAGGGCTTTGGCTTGCCCATCATGAAAGCAAAGTTGCCGCCCATGTCGAGATGCGGATTGGACTGGATCCGCTTGCCATCGCGGTAAAGTTTGGCGTAAATATATGTGGCGATCTCAGGCAGCTTGGCAAGAAGATTCAGTGCATCTTCATAGGTAGGGTCCCAGTAATCCAGCTTGCTGATCCCGGCCTGGTATTTCTTCATGAAAAAGGATTCCCGGTGCATGGTGAGGATCGCCGATGAAAAAATCGTCATCGGATGGCTGCAGCAAGGCAGTGCGTCGATCACATCGTAGAGATACCTGGGCAGGATGCGGCGTTTGCTGAACTCATCCACTACATCTCCCACCTCTTCTTCGGTGGGTATATCGCCGGTAAGGAGTAAGTAAAAAAGGCCCTCAACATACGGCATTTCAGCTCCCTTCGGTTTGGGCAGTCTTTTGAAAACCTCGGGAAGTGTATGTCCCCTGTACCTGATTCCTTCATTGGGATCAAGGTAGGAGATATCGGTTACCAGGGCCTTCAATCCCCTCATACCGCTGATGATCTTCTCAACGGTCACCTGATCAACCACCACATCTCCGTACTCCTCCAGAAGCCTTCTGGTTCTGGGGCGCCAGGCTTCTATCTTCTCGTAAAGTTTTTCCTTTAAGCGCTTTGCCATTCAATCTGTATTTGAAGTGTTTATTAGAATTATCTCAAAAATTTATGAATACTTTTTCATATGATCGACCATTGCTTCAGCGAATCCTGAGCAGGAGAGTAAGGTAGCGCCTTCCATGAGACGATGGAAGTCATAGGTCACTGTTTTACGGCTGATGGTTTCGGTCAGGGCCTTCCAGATCAGGTTATGTACTTCATGCCATCCCATGTATCTGAACATCATAGCTCCGGACAGGATGACCGATCCCGGATTGACCCGGTCGAGTCCGGCATATTTCGGTGCGGTACCATGGGTGGCCTCAAAGATGGCGTGTCCGGTTTCATAGTTGATATTGGCTCCGGGTGCAATACCAATTCCCCCGATCTGGGCAGCGAGTGCATCTGACAGGTAATCCCCGTTCAGGTTCATGGTAGCAATGACATCAAATTCGGAAGGACGGGTGAGCACCTGTTGAAGGGTAATATCTGCGATGGAATCCCTGATCATCAGTTTCTTTTTCCATTGTCCGTTTCCGTGTGAGGGCATCAGGTCCAATGCCTCCTCCACCTCTTTCCGGATATCACTTTTCTGATCGTCAGTCATCAAATCATAGCCCGGTTCAACCAACCGTGCATTTTCCTCTATTGAAATATCGGGGTCCTGGTCCTTATTCCCGATGATCCAGCTTTCCCGCTGGGTAACGGTCTGGTCACGGAACCGGCTTTTCGACAGCTCATAGCCCCAGTTTTTAAATGCCCCTTCGGTGAACTTCATGATATTTCCTTTGTGGACCAATGTCACCGACTTGCGATGTTCCCTGAGGGCATATTCGATGGCCGCAGTAATCAGCCGGTCGGAACCCTCTTTGGATACCGGTTTAACGCCTATTCCTGAGCTCTCAGGAAAGCGTATGGTGCTGACTCCCATCTCTTCACGGATAAACCGGATCAGACGTTTAGCCTCATCGGAGAACGCCCTCCATTCGATACCCGCATAGATGTCTTCAGTATTTTCCCGGAAGATGACCATATCCACATCCTCCGGATGTTTCACGGGAGAAGGTACTCCGGGCACATATTTTACAGGACGGAGGCATACATAAAGATCGAGTTCCTGTCTGAGGGCTACGTTCAGCGATCTGATACCTCCGCCCACAGGAGTGGTCAGAGGGCCCTTGATGCCGACAAGGTACTCCCTGAAGGCATCAAGAGTGTCAGGAGGCAACCATTCTCCTGACTGGTTGAATGATTCCTCCCCGGCAAACACCTGCAGCCATTGCACACTGCGATTCCCGTTGTAAGACAGTTCTACAGCCGCATCAAACACCCGCCTGGACGCCCTCCAGATATCCGGACCCGTCCCATCTCCCTGAATGAATGGAATAAGAGGGTGCTCCGGAACCACCAGCATTCCACCCGACATCCTGATCTTATCTCCAGAAACCATGATTTTTACAGACCTTGGAAAATTTGTAAAGATATAAATTGAATGGCTCAGTTCCCTGCCCCACTGCCCGATGTAGGAGAAACAATTCACCCCTGGATTTGTTTAGAAATCAGCGATGAATTCAAATAATCAATATCCCTCCGTTATGCCTGTGGTACTTTTCGACGGTGCCTGCCCGTTTTGCAACCGTTCTGTTCGTTTCATCCACCGTCATGACCAAAGTGGGGTGTTTTATTTCGTTCCGTTGGATTCCCAGGCGGGGAGGGATATTTTAGCAAAGCTTCCTTCCGGGATATCCCGGAATGACACGATGATCCTTTATGATGGCGGACAGGTGTGGATCAGATCGCGGGCGGTATTGCGGATACTCAGATACCTGGGCGGCCGGTTTATACTGTTATACCGTCTGTTACGATGGATACCCCCACCCTTGCTGGATTGGATTTATGATTTTATTGCGCGGAACAGGTTCAGATTGACACGGATGGCCGAAACCTGTCCAATACCCGATCCTTCAATGGGATCGCACATAATTACATCATCAGCCGCCCTTTCGGGCCGGTCAGACTGACTTCAGGACGAGATGTCATCTCTTTCACAACAAAACGCCTGTAACCCTGACATTCTTTTTCCGTCTAATGAGGACAAGTCTGTATTATTGTTAAATTCGCAATTCCATGTCACAGGAAAGACTCACACGCAGTGCCAGTGGAGCCGTAATCGGCGGGATTTGCGGTGGACTGGGCAAATACCTGAACACGGATCCCATTGTGTTCAGGATTCTTTTTGTGATCACTGCATTGGTGGGAGGGGGAGGCCTTCTGGCATATATCATCCTGTGGATCGTCATGCCGCTGGAAAGAGACCCGTTAACAAATAATCCGACCATGAACAATGAATCCATTCCACAAAGCCCTGTTCCGGAGGATACCGGTGAGCAGAAAAAGAAAGCACGCCATCATGGGGGCAACCTATGGGGCGGTCTGATCCTCATCACTCTGGGAGCCATTTTCCTGATCGACCGGTTTGTACCCCGTGTCGATTTCGGGGATCTGTGGCCGCTGATCCTGATTGCCATCGGCATCATTCTCATTTTTGAAGGAAAAACCAGACCAAAATCCTGATCTATGAAATACAGCAATATTTTCTGGGGGCTGGCATTGATCGCCGCAGGGGCATTGATCGCGCTCAAGAACCTGGATGTCATTCATTTCAGCTGGCTTGCCCTGCTGAGGCTGTGGCCTTTGCTTCTGGTTTTATGGGGAATCAGCATCCTGCCGGTCAAATCCCCGGTGAAGCTGATCCTCTCAGCGCTTGCAATCCTCCTGGGCATCCTGATCCTTTTCAAGCACCCCTATTCAGGCTTTCACTGGATTGAGGGAAAACGATTTTCATGGGACCGGGAGCGCACTGAGCGGACATATGAACATCAGGATTTCAGCGAACCATGGGACAGCACATCCCTTAAGGCAAAATTGCAGCTTGAAGCCGCTGCCGGAGAATTCCGTATCGCCGGGGAGACCGGGGAGCTTTTCGATTTTTCATCTGAGGGCAATACAGGTAAATATGATCTGGAAGTCCGACGGGATGACGGGATGACCATCATTGATATCAATCAGGAAAAGTTTTTCAATGTGGGTAAGTCTTCCAACGAAGTCCATCTCTCACTGAATCCCATCCCTGAGTGGGAACTCAACCTGGATGCCGGCGCTGCAAAAGTGGTTCTCGATCTTGAGCCCTTTCTGATGAGCAGGGTCGATATCGACGGAGGTGCGTCATCAATTGAGATAAAGATCGGTGAACGGACTCCTCTGACACGGGTGAGTATCGACGCCGGGGCAACATCCATCACAATCCGGATTCCGGAATCATCGGCCTGCGAAATCGAAACCAGCACGGTGCTATCCTCCAGGGATCTGCCCGGCTTCAACAAGATTCGATCGGGATTGTACCAGACCCCGAATTTCTCTGATACCACCCGGCAGGTACTCATAGATATACAGGCCGCAATCTCCAGCCTGAATGTCATCCGTTACTGATCCGGATAGAAGTTATCCGAACCAGGCAAACACATCAAAATTCACCTTTATACTGACGGAAATCAGGTTTGCAAATTTATACTGTCTGATTTCGTCAGTATATGCTGATCTGTAAGATTTTGCTTCGCAAAATCAAACAGCATCAGTATAACTGACCGGGGACAACCAAAAACCGGTCCGGTGTGTCCTGATATGTGTTAACCGATTATTTTTGTTTTCTTTGCCATCCATTAACGGCAGGACGCTATTGCCGTAATGTTTTGATATGAAGTCATCCAGATTTTTTCCGTTGACCGTTTCATGTCTGGCGGCTTTTATCCTGCTGGCAGGGTATGCAGCATCCGGCCAGTACGGCACCGTTCGTGGGTTCGTTTATGAAAAGGAAACCGGAGAACCGGTCATTTTTACCAATGTGTATCTGTTTAAGACGAATTACGGCGCCGCCACGGACGTGAACGGTTATTATGCCATAACCCGGATCCCACCGGGCAGTTATACCCTTATGGTCACTTACCTGGGATTTGACACCCTTCAGATGTATATTACCATTGCTGCCGACCAGATCATTACACAAAACATTTACCTGGAGGAAAAAGCATACATGTTGGAACAGGTACAGGTTTTGGCTGACCGGGAGGAAGCCCGGACAGAAACCAGGACCTCTGTAGTCAAGATCACCCCCAAGCAAATAAGGCAGATACCATCGCTGGGCAGCCAACCGGATCTGGCCCAGTACCTCCAGATACTGCCCGGCGTGATCTTCACAGGCGATCAGGGCGGACAGCTTTATATCCGGGGCGGCTCACCCGTGCAAAACAAGGTGCTACTTGACGGAATGATCATCTATAATCCCTTCCACTCCATCGGTCTGTTCTCCGTCTTCGATACCGATATCCTCAGAAACGCCGAAATCTATACGGGCGGATTCGGTGCAGAATACGGAGGAAGGATATCCTCAGTCATGGACATCACTACCCGGGACGGAAACAAGTCGAAATATTCCGGCAGGATCGGCGCATCTACCTTCGGGGCCAATGTACTTCTGGAAGGTCCCATAAAAAAGCAGAAAACCGACGGAAGAGGCAGTTCGTCATTTATTCTTTCAGCCAAAAACTCATACCTGGAAGAATCTTCCAAAATTTTTTACGACTACGTGGATGAGAGTGGGCTCCCCTTTAATTTCCAGGACATATATGGTAAGATATCACTATTGGGAGCCAATGGAAGCAAGGTGAATTTTTTCGGATTCAACTATAACGACCAGGTAAACAATTACAAGGCATTATCCGACTTCCGGTGGGAATCCCTCGGTGGAGGTACCAATTTTTTGGTCATTCCCGGAGAATCCCCGGTCCTGCTGGAGGGGCACATCGCATACTCCCAGTACCAGGTTTCCCTCGAAGAGGCTACCAGCCCCTTACGCACCAGCTCTGTCAACGGCTTCAATATGGGGCTTGACTTCAGTTATTTCATCGGAAAAGATGAATTACAGTACGGACTGGAGATGCTTGGGTTCAAGACTGACTACCAATTCTATAACTTTATCGGCACGAAATCCTCGCAGGAACAGAACACCACCGAAATCGGAGGATACCTTAAATATAAGAAAACTGCAGGTAAATGGCTGATTGAACCCAGCATGCGCCTGCAATGGTATGCCTCCCTCTCGAACATGTCGCCTGAACCGAGGCTTGCCATCAAGTACAACCTTAACGACTGGCTTCGGATCAAATTTGCAGGAGGATTGTATTCCCAGAACCTGATCAGTGGCAACTCCGACCGGGATGTGGTCAACCTGTTCTATGGCTTCCTTTCCGGACCGGACAACCTGCCGGCTACATTTGACGGGAAGGAGATCAGCCATAAGCTTCAGAAAGCCGAGCATGCCATTCTCGGAACTGAATTTGATCTGGGTCAACACCTGACGATGAATGCAGAAGGTTATTACAAGAATTTTTCACAGCTCACCAACATCAACCGTCAGAAGCTCTTCGACGAGAACAAATATCCCGATGAACCCGACCTGCTCACCAAGGACTTCATCATTGAAAGAGGCTATGCCACCGGAGCTGATCTTACCCTGAAATACGACCATAACCGGATTTACTTTTGGGCAGTGTATTCCTTCGGCGTCATCAAACGGAAATACGAAGACATGGAGGGCGATCTGAGGGAGTATCACCCCCATTATGACCGCAGACACAATGTCAACCTGGTGGCGGCCTTCACCGCCGGCAAGAAATATGACTGGGAATTCAATGCACGCTGGAATTTCGGAACAGGCTTCCCGTTCACACTCACCCAGGGGTATTATCCGCTGATGCTGTTCAGCGATGGGATCTACACCGATTACACGATGGTGAATGAAGAGCTGGGCATTATTTACGATGACCTGAATAAGGGAAGGTTGACACCTTACCACAGACTTGATCTCGGGATCAAAAAGAAATTTGAGCTGGGAAGATACAGCATCCTGGAGGCGAGTGTCAACGTCACCAATGTATATGACCGGGACAATCTGTTTTACAGGGACCGTATTACCGGGGAGACTGTATATCAGCTTCCTGTCATGCCCAGTGCAGGAATCAGCTTTTCATTCTGACGCACCGGAAGACATCATTGCCGCAACTTATCTGAAATTTATCAATCATACCATGCATTTTGTAAAAGGATTTCACAGGTGCTTCCTGCCGGCTGTTGTTATGCTGGCTTTGTTTTCCTGCATAGAGGAACGGCTGCAACCGCCCGTGGCTGTGCACACCGATCACCTTCTGACCATACACGGCCATACACGGAATGATCCCTATTACTGGCTGAACCGGAGGGAAGATCCCAAAGTCATCGAATACCTTAAAGCGGAAAATGCTTACACCGAATCGGTCATGAAGCACACCAGGCCATTGCAGGAACAATTGTATCAGGAAATGGTATCGAGGATCCCACAGACCGACCTCTCGGTTCCTTTTCCGTTGAATGGTTATGTCTACTACACCCGGTATTCGGAAAGCAATGAATATCCATTGATCTGCAGAAAAAAGGATCATCCGGATGCTGAAGAGGAGATCATGCTGGATGTGAATGAAATGGCTGCCGGATTCAGTTTTTTTCATGTGGGGGACTGGGAGGTCAGCCCTGACAGCAAACTCGTGGCATTCAGCGTGGACACGGTAAGCAGAAGGAAGTATACGCTGATGGTCAAGGACCTGGTCAGCGGAAATCTGCTGCCCGACAGGATCGGCAATATCTCAGGCAGTATCACCTGGGCCAATGACAACCGTACCCTCTTCTACACCCTGAAGGATGAAACACTCAGACCCTTTCAGGTCTTCACCCACATCCTTTCCCAGAATCCGGCACAGGACAGGCTCGTATTCGAAGAATCCGATCCCACATACTCGGTATATGTCACCCGCTCCAAATCGGACAGGTACATCATGATCCATTCGGAAAGCACTCTCTCGTCTGAAACCCGGATACTGGAAGCCGATCAACCAGGCGGGCAGTTCAGGGTCTTCCATCCCAGAGAAAATGATCTGCTCTATTCCGTTGCCCATCATGGTGACCGCTTTTTCATACTAACCAACCTCGATGCCAGGAACTTCAGGCTGATGGAAACCCCGGCCGGGCAGACAGAACGATCATACTGGAAGGAGGTAATCCCCCACAGGGATGATGTGCTGATACAGGATATGGAAGTCTTCCGCAGTTATCTGGCCCTGGAAGAAAAACGGGAAGGGCTTGACCGGATAAGGATCATTGATCTGGAAGGGGGTACCGACCGGTACCTGGAATTCGGGGAGGAGACCTATACTCTGTATTTTACGGACAACAGGGAATTCGGTACGGAGCTGCTCCGTTTCGGTTACTCCTCACTGACCACTCCGAAATCGGTGTTTGATCATAACATGAGGAACGGTGAAAGAACTCTCATGAAGCGGCAGGAAGTGCTGGGCGGTTTCTCTCCGTTGGAGTACCATTCGGAAAGGTTATATGCCCTGGCCATGGATGGCTCAAGGATACCCATTTCCCTGGTTTACCGGAAGGGATTGCGGAAAGAGGGGTCCAATCCCCTCTGGATCACCGGGTACGGAGCATACGGATATAGTACAGAACCCTTCTTCGCCGGCGACCGTCTCAGCCTGCTGGACAGGGGTTTCATCTTTGCGATTGCCCATGTAAGGGGAGGACAGGAAATGGGACGATCATGGTATGAAGAGGGTAAGCTGCTGAACAAGAAGAATACCTTTACTGATTTCATTGCCTGCACGGAATTCCTGATCCGGGAAGGATACTCCCAGCCCGATCTTACTTTCGCATGGGGAGGCAGTGCCGGTGGATTGCTGATTGGCGCTGTGATGAATATGCGTCCGGAACTTTACCGGGGGATGGTCGCAGCGGTTCCCTTTGTGGATGTTGTGACCACGATGCTGGATGAAAGCGTACCCCTGACCACTTCGGAATATGATGAATGGGGCAATCCGAACCGGAAGGAGTATTATGACTATATGCTGAGCTATTCTCCCTATGACAACGTGAAGCCTGCTGATTACCCCAACCTGCTGGTCACCACGGGGCTGCATGATTCACAGGTGCAATACTGGGAACCGGCCAAGTGGGTCGCCCGGCTCCGATCAATGAAGACAGACCAAAACCTCCTGCTCCTGCTCACACAGATGGAATATGGTCATGGCGGTGCCTCAGGAAGGTTTGAACGGTACCATGAAAAAGCGCTGGAATATGCCTTTGTACTGGATCTTTTGGATTACGGGAAATGACAGAACCCGGGAATACTCAGTCAGCCGGTTCCCTGACCTCCAGCTTGAATCCCGTGCCATGCACATTGTTGATCGAGATATCAGGATCCTCGCTTAAGTATTTTCGCAGCTTGGTAATAAATACATCCATGCTTCTCCCGATGAAGTAATCATCGTCGCCCCAGACGGATTTCAGGGCGACCTCGCGGGCAAGCAACCTGTTCTTATAGATACACAGTATCCGGAGCAATGCAGCTTCCTTACGGGTCAGGGATCTCTCCTTGTTCCCGATGGAAAGCCTCATGTTTTCAAAATCGAAAGTATAATTTCCGATCTTGTAACTGGAGGATTCCTTGTCGGGCGGGGTGAGCTGGTTTGTTATACTGCGTTTCAGGATGGCTTTGATTCTCAGGCTGAGTTCTTCAGTACTGAAGGGTTTGGTGATATAGTCATCACCCCCGGCTTTGAAGCCCCTGATACGGTCCTCATTCATCGACCTGGCAGTCAGGAATATCAACGGTATCCTGTCATTGGCTCTCCTGATCTCCTCGGCCACATGAAAACCGTCCTTCCGGGGCAGCATCACATCGAGAATGACCAGATCAAACCGCTCCCGGTGAAACGCGGCCAGGCCATCCTCACCATCCCTGGCCAGAACCGTTTCGAAATGTTCCAGCTCCAGATAGTCCTGAATGACGATGCTCAGGTTCGGATCATCCTCGACCAGCAAAACCCTGGACCGGACCGTTCCCTTGTCTGTTTTGGCTTTTTGCATAGCAACACGTGGAAATAAAACAAATGTTTCCCGGAATGGTTTATTCGGTATATGAACAAAAATGCATCCCACAAGACTTCATCGTTACCGTTCCGCTTCCGGGAGATGGATGACAAAACGGCTTCCCTTGCCGGGTTCACTGGTGAGTGTAACCGATCCGCCCATCGCTTCCGCCATGGATTTCACGTAGTGCAGCCCAAGGCCAAAACCCTTCACGTCATGGGAATCCGGGTTCTCGATCCGGTTAAACTGCCGGAAGATCTCCTGCTGATGCTCCCTTCTGATGCCGATCCCATTGTCTTCGACTGAAACGGAAAGCATGCCGCCACTGGAACAGGTGCTCAGGACAATCCGCGGTGAAGAAGGGGTGTACTTGATGGCATTGTCGATGAGGTTGTTGATCATATTGGACAGGTGATTCCGGTCGGCCATGACCCAGGCGGGGCCTTGAAAATCCCGGATCAGGATCTGCCCATTCTTCTCAGATACGCGAAAACCAAACAAGCCGACAGATTCCCGGATCACTTCGTGCATATCGGTTCTCCTGATGTTCAGCTTGACATTGCCCCTCTCGATCATGGCGGCTTGCAGGATCTTCTCCACCTGGTTCATCAACCGCATATTCTCATCCAGAATGATCCGGGCATAACGTTCCACTTTTACGGGCGACTGTGAAATTTCATGCTTCAACAACATTTCTCCTGAAACCAGGATCGTCGAAAGA
Source organism: Bacteroidales bacterium (assembly GCA_016939365.1). GTDB lineage: Bacteria > Bacteroidota > Bacteroidia > Bacteroidales > JAFGHD01 > JAFGHD01. The sequence continues at coordinate 13,940 of JAFGHD010000028.1, forward strand.
GGTGTCCTGAACTCATGGGTCATGCTGTTGATGAAGTCCGACTTCATCTCCGAGAGTTTCTTTTGCCGGATCAGGAAATAGATGGTAAAGAAAAATGAGAAGATCAGGACCAGGAGAAAGAGGCCTGACATCACGGGCAGAATCAGCATCTGGCTGAAGATCAGCTGCTGCTGGCCGGGAAAGAAGGCAGCCAGCACATAAACCCTGCTTTGACAGAGGCAGTTGAGTGATACCCAGTGGGGCGAGCGGGCCAGTTCACTGCTGTAATCGCCAAAGGATCCCATCACCACTTCATCGCTTTCCCTGTCAAACACACCATAATAGTATGCCTCTCCCAGGCCCATGCCTTGGAATTCCTCCCTGATCAGGGAATCGAGCTTTGCGGGCTCCACAACGTCGAAAATCTCATCACTGCTGTCGATGGTATCTGAATCGATCAGCAGTGTTTCGCTTTCCGACCAGAGAGCCGGCGGATTATCCATCAACTGGTTGACAACGGCCTTCAACGCCAGTTTGACACGAGAGCTGAACTGATCCTCCTTCAGCAACCAGGCGTCCCTGACCCATAACAACTGTGTAATCAGTGCCCCGATCAGGGAGACCGCGGAGAGGATGATCACTACATGGATCAGCTTTCTTTTCATGGCAACACCCACCCGGAAAGACAGAAGTTAAAGATTTTATACTGATTTTCCGGTATTTAACATTTCATTAACAACGTGACAAAGATACACAGGTTAAATTTGCACGTTAATAATGGGTATCAATTATAAAAATCTGAAAATATGAAAAAAGCAGCTTTGATTTTGGGTGTTTTCGCCTTCATCCTGGTGGGCATTGTGTCCGTAGACCAGGTATCGGCGGCAGATTACAGCATCTCTGTATACGATGATCCTCCAAAGAAAGACACGGAAACCAAGAAAGACGGCACGTGCGGTGAGCAGACCAGGGCCAATTGCCAGCCTTCGGATTGCGGGACAAAGCCAAGAACTTCAAGCAGTTCATGTTGCAGCAGCAAGCCTGCATCATCCTCTGCAGCCGTTCAAAGTACATCCGGCAGCACGGCGTCAAATACCTCCGCCCCTGCCACGAAGAAAGATCCTGATAAAAAGTAATCCCCTGCATGCATTGAACCCCCCGGAATAAAGGGGGTTTTTTTATTTTTGGGCAAACCTTTTCGTATGGAGACCATCCGGACCTGTTATACCGGCGACCTGCGTACTGAGGCCGGGCATGTCTTGTCCGGCAGCAGGCTGACCACGGATGCCCCGCCAGATAACCAGGGCAAGGGGGAAGCCTTTTCCCCGACCGATCTTCTGGCGGCTTCCCTGTGCAGCTGTATGCTCACCATCATGGGCATTGCAGCGAGGGAGCATGGATTCAGCATTGACGGAACGCTGGGGAAAACATGGAAGACCATGGCATCCGAGCCCCGGCGCGTTGGCGAGATCAGGATCGAGCTGAGGTTTCCGCATAACCGATATACCGTGAAGGAGAAAACGATCATCGAAAGATCGGCCTTCACATGCCCTGTTTTCATGAGTCTGCATCCCGACCTGAAGAAGACGATCTCATTTATTTACCCCAGACTCTCAGTAACTCAATGATCCGATTCTGCAAAACTGACCCCCGGGATTTGAGATAAAAACTTCGGCATTTCAGCCAACATAACCAAAATCCTTCAGTCATGAATATCCTGATTCCCAAAGGCATCAGAAACACCTTGAAAATGATCGTCACCGGAACGGATACCGCTTCCGCATATGGTTCGGGTCTTGTGGATGTATTTGCCACCCCTGCCATGATCGCACTGATGGAGAGGACTGCACAGGAAAGTGTTCAGGGCTTCCTTCCGGAAGGATATATCACCGTGGGTACGGAGGTATCCATCCGGCATCTGAAGGCCACTCCAATAGGTGTGAAAGTAATCTGCAATTCCGTTCTCATTGAAGCTGAGGGATCAAGACTGACATTTGATGTGGCGGTCACCGATGATGGGGGAAAGGCGGGTGAAGGCACGCATGTGAGGTTCATTGTAGAAAAGGAGCGGTTCATGAGGAAGCTCAGTAACCGGACAAAATGAAGCCTTCCCGTTACTATTCCCTGCTTTTGGTGTCGATGATAATGGTCACCGGGCCATCGTTGATGAGCTTCACCTGCATCATGGCACCGAATTCACCGGTTTGCACTTTTTTCCCTGTTTCCAGCTCCAGATGCCGGATGAACCTTTCATACAGCGGTATGGCAATATCCGGTTTGGAAGCCCTGATGTAGGAAGGACGGTTACCCTTGCGTGTGCTGGCGTGCAGGGTGAACTGGCTGACAACAAGAAGTTCTCCACCGGTGTCGGTTACCGAAAGGTTCATCACGTCATTCTGATCATTGAAAATGCGAAGCCGGGCTATTTTGCCTGCCAGCCACCCGATATCCTCGTGATTGTCAGAATCTTCGATCCCCAGGAGTATGAGCAATCCGTGCCCGATTGCGCCGGCAGTGCGGCCGGAAATGGTGACCGAAGCTTCAGTGACCCGCTGTATGACTGCCCTCATGACGGTTAAAATATTTTCCGTACTGCGAAAATAACAAAGCCCGCCGTATGGCAGGCTCTGTTATACAATGATTCTTCATTTTATGGATCAGGGCACCTGGGAACTGCTGCCGCTGTTGGGCACCCATACCTCGATCTTATCCTGGTTGTTGCACTGTCCGTCGAGGGAGAAGTCGCCGCCGAGATAGCCGGAGTTGGCGGCATCTATCGCCCACACCTCGATCTTGTCCGAATTGTTGGCTTGCAGGTCGCCGTTACCGTCTCCGCCGATCATACCCCAAACACCAGATTCCACCTCTTTATGAGCGAGAAATCCTCCAAATGCCTGGCCGGCGGCGGTGGTAAAATCATAGCTGTACACCCCTCCACTTTCAACAAGCGGAGATGCGGACAGGACGTTGAGATGATTCCTGTGCCATACAACAACGAAGAGATTATTGACGATGTTCAGGTTAAAATTCAGCATTGAGGTACCATCCAGACCTGTTATTGTTCCGTTGTCAAGCAGGAAGGCTGCCTGGCGTCCGATCATCGTACCCGAAATGGCACTGGCGGCATCCACGGCATCACGAAGCTCCACAAGCACCCAGTCGACTACATTGGCCGGTATGGCAGCCACGTTTTCCGTACCGGCATAGAGCCATCCGGGATTATTATTGTTGTAGTAAGGTAACGGAGGGTTGTAGGGCTGGCTGAGCGGAATATAATTGCTGGTCTGCAGGATGGTGGACATTACATGTGTCAGAGGATCATAGGGTCCTTCGAGGAACACTTTGATATCCAATGTGATCCCTGCAGTGGTAACCAGGTTCTGATCGTGTCCGTTGGTTCCCGGTGAACCCAGGTCGCCGGTGGCTCCGGTATAGGTGGGTTCTCTCAGGGTAGCGGTGGTCCAGTAATTATAGTCATTGTTGTCGTTGGCCGGGGTGCCGGTGAACACCATGGACGCTCCGGTCGGATCGGGCCAGTTCGGTCCACCGTCATAGTTCACCCGGTCTACCTCAGTGATCCCGTCGGGCAGCAGAATCACCACCTCATCATCAGAATTACCGAGGAAGTAATTGGTGTAGACATAATCACAGGTATATCCACCATTGATGCCCGGATCTCCGTTGATCCCCAATACGGCGAAGCCCTGTGCCGGAACAACCAGAGAGGTCTTGACGGTATCGGCATTGGTACCGTCATCCCTGATGATCCATCCCAGCATGTCGATGGGTGCATTGGTGGTGTTGAACACCTCGAACCATTCGCCGTCGTTGTCAGAGACAGAGTCAGGGTTTTGCATGATCTCTGTGATGATGATGTCCGGGATGACCGGTTCCACCACATCAAACGGAACGCTTGTGCCGGAAGCCAGCAACATGGCATTGTCGCTGGCTGTGATGGTGACCCCTGTTCCGGCGGGTTCCATAGCAACACCTGTAACGGTGACTTCACTCATGCCATCCAGAATGGTACCGGCTGTGGTTGAACCCATTACAAATCCTACATTCCCAAGGGTCCCCCCGTTGGTGGTAAAGGTAAAATTCACATCTCCTGTCACGATGGCCGGGATTCCGCCTGCATCCTGCGCCTGGACCACCACATCAAACGGTGTGCTGACCAGGGGATTGATCCCTCCGTTGATGGAGACCACGGCCAGCTTGACCGGAGGGTTGTAACTCTGTACGATATCATCCTGTGTCCTCGGATTGATCCGGTAATAGCTGCCGTTCCAGTACCAGTCGACCACACCTGTGATGGATTCGTACTGGGCACCGACAATGAGTGAAATGCCCGCGAACTGGTAATTGACATTATCCCCTACATGAAAATAATAAGTACTGGACCCGTCTGACCAGCTGCAGCGGTAATCATAAGCCGTATAGGACTCGACCGTGAAATCCTCGATGTTCACCAGCTGCCCCTCCCAGGGTTCAGCCGGATTTGTATTGGCTCCGATGGTCTCATCAATGGCAGATCCGGGGATGAGATCGGGACCATAGGGAATGTTGCCGGAAGACAATACCGAGATCAGAGACGGGTTAACCAGTTCGTTGAAGTTGTTGTATTCCTGTCTGAAGGCAGCGAGTATGATCTCGTCGCCGACATTCACCTGGGAGGGGAATCCGGTGCCAAATATCATGATTCCGTTGTATTGCCCTGCCGCATCATGGATCCAGACATTGTTATACTCGTCGTCAGCCGAGATAATTCCCTGGAAGGTAGCAATATGTATGTCGTCCATGGTGCCCCCGGGATTGGTGGCCTGTGCAAAGGCGATGGGCATGATACCGGCGTAGAAGTCGAAATTGGTGGAGAGACCATCATCAGCAATGTTATCCAGGGTGATATCCCCGGTCATCTGGCTGCTTGCTCCGGTCAGGTGGACGATTTTGGGATCGGTGCCATCGATCGTTGCATTGGCGAAGCTGATGGTTGCCGATCCCGTCAGTGTATAGTCGGTGGGATCGACAGAGGTAATATCATTGTCATAGACCACATCGACTGCCGTTGTGCTGACGGTAAAGGCATTCACGATAACGGGAATTGCCCCTGAAACATCCAGAAATTCGGCATCATCCACATAAACCGTGGCAGTGCCGGGCCATCCGGAAACATCGTAAATACGCACTTCGGCATGAGCGGTCACAGCCCCGACAGGTGCCTGCTGTGAGCCTGAGGTCATCTGCTGCCAGTCGGGAGAGTCGGCAGTATAATCCCCGTAAAATCCCGACAGGAAACTGCCGCCGGTGTCATACCAGCGGATGGCTACCCTGGCCCTGCCACCGGCGTCATTGTCCAGTGCCCAGAACCTGAATTCATAGTTGTTACCTGCTGTGACCGGAATATCCACCTGCTCAATCCAGCGGGTGCTGGTGGTGGTCCATGTGATGTTCACTGAATAAGTGCCGCCATGGATCTGCACGGCTTCCTGTACAGCGGTGATACCGCTTCCTGAAAGGCCCCAGTTATCCGGGGGTCCTCCGGCACCGTTGACATTCCAATCCTCAAATCCGGGATTGAGCAACATATTCTGTGCCTGAAGGGTAAGGCCCGACATGATGAATGTCATTGCCGTTACCATCTGAATGAAATGGAAAAATTTCCTCATGGTGTGTGATTTTAAAAAAATTTATTGAACAGATAAATCATAATACAAAGTAACAAAATTCAAACAAAACCGGTTTTAAAATAAAGTTAATTTAAGGACCCAAAAGCCATAAACTCTTGCCGACATGGAGTTTACCCTGACGGACATGAAGCATAACAATCACTTTACCAGTTGAATTTTGATCATTATCATGGATTTGTTGAAATGAAGGGACTCTGTTATAATACTCAGGGTGCAGCGGTTGCTGACATGTTTCCTCCTGGCTATGGCAGGCTGTCGGAGTGACCTGTCGGTGAAGCAACACAAGTATGGCAGGGAACCAAAGGTGGACAGGTGGGTGACGGTTTAATTGCGGACTGCCTGCTTGAGAAAATTCCCGGACAGACCGGTTTGCTGAAGATGGGGTATCCGTCAGAACCCAGATCATATCTGTTGATTTTACTAATTTTGGCCATTCCTGACAAACAGCGGTTCATTCATGAAGAAGACAATTGCCATTCTTGCGGGAGGTGGTCCCGCTCCGGGAATAAACACCGTAGTGGCCTCAGCAGCCAAGGTATTTCTGAAGGAAGGTTACCGGGTCATTGGCATCCACAATGGATACAAAGGCCTTTTATCTGCCAGGCCTGAACTGGTGGAGTTCGATTTCACCCTGTGCGATAAAATCGTGAACCTGGGTGGATCAGTGCTTCAGATGAGCCGGCACAAGCCGAAGGATAATGAATTCAGTACCGATTTCTTCGTCCGCAATCAGGTCAGACTGCTGGTAACGATCGGTGGCGACGATACTGCTTCCACGGCAAACCGGATCAGCAAATTTCTGGCTGAGAACAACATCAGTATCCAGAACATCCACGTTCCCAAGACCATTGACAACGACCTGCCTCTGCCGGAAGGCACCCCCACCTTCGGTTACCAGTCAGCCAAGGAGGAAGGAGTGAAGATAGCAGCCACCATTTACGAGGATGCCCGGACGAGTGGCAACTGGTTCGTAGTCTCGGCCATGGGAAGGGAAGCCGGACACCTGGCTTTCGGTATTGGTGCCGCATGCCACTACCCCATGATCATCATCCCCGAGATGTTCAATAAAACACGCATCTCATTCGACAAGATCATCCGGATGATCATCTCCTCGATGCTGAAAAGGAAAATCCTCGGAATTCCATATGGTGCAGCCATCATCAGTGAAGGTGTCTTTCACTTCCTGACTGACACGGAGATTGAAGCTACCGGGATCAATTTCACATATGATGACCATGGGCATCCCGAACTCGGCAATGTGAGCAAGGCGCATATCTTCAACATGCTTCTTCAGAGAAAACTAAAGGAACTCGGGATCAGCATAAAGAGCAGGCCGGTGGAACTGGGATATGAGCTGAGATGCGTGCGACCTACTGCCTTCGATCTTCTCTACTGTTCGCTGCTTGGAATCGGTGTGAAAAAACTTTTTGAAATGGGACTGACGGGATGTATGGTTACTTCCGATCCGAAGGGAGACATCTTTCCGCTGTATCTGAAGGATGTGGAAGACGAGAATGGCAAGGTACGGCCACGTCTGGTCGATATCCACTGCCAGAAAAGCCAGCTGGTGTTCCACAACAACCTCCATTTCCTGAAAGAGGAGGACTATGATCAGGCCCGAAATCTGGTCAGTGATCCGGAAAATTTTGACTTTTACAAAATTCTTGACTGGTACTGACCCCGGTATATTTTTTACCAGGTAACCAGTGATCCAGGATTGATAACATGGCAAATTGGGATCTCCTGATGGTTCAGGAGAGAATTCCGTAAGATGTGGATCTTCATCATCAGGCATATTCTGCGTAACAGGCTTGCCAACCTGATCATCATCGGGATATTGACAGCCCTGATGGGTTACAAGGCTCTCCAGGTACAGATGTCCTATGAACCGTCCAGCCTGCTGCCCGAATCGGATACTGCATTCAAGGTATACAGGGAATTCACGGACAGATTTGGGAAGGATGGAAGTGTGCTTTTCATTGCCGTCAGGGATACCCTTCTGTATACAACCGGGCGTTTCAGCGAATGGTTTGATCTCACCTACATCATAAAAGGCATCCGGGGTGTAGAGGAGGTACTGTCAGAGGCTCGTCTGTTCCTCCTTGTCAGGAACGATTCACTGAAGAAGTTTGATTTCAGGCCACTGACCGTCAGGAAACCGAAAGACCAGACAGAGACCGACAGTCTGAAAAAGGAGATCCGGCTCCTGCCGTTCTATGAGGGAAGACTCTTCAATGCTGCATCAGACGTCACGCTCATGGCCATTACACTTGAAGAGCGTGCGCTCAAGACCAAGGACAGGGTCAGGCTGATCCAACAGATCAAGTCGGAGACTGATGCATACGGCCGAAGGCATGGATTGCAGATGCACTATTCAGGTCTACCCTATATCCGAGTCGAAACGGCCAGGAAACTCGAAAGGGAAGAACTGTTTTTTGTTTTACTTGCCATGGCCATCGCATCGGTGATCCTGCTGGTTTTTTTCAGGTCATTCCGTGCGGTCTTCTTCCCAATGCTGATCGTCATGATCTGTGTCATCTGGGTTATCGGCACCATGTCGTTATTCCGTTACAAGGTGACAATGCTCACCGGTATCGTACCACCGTTGCTGATCGTCATCGTGGTGGAAAACTGTATCTTCCTGCTTACCAAATACCACAATGAATACAGGAAACATGGCAACAAGGTTCTGTCCCTTTCCAGGGTAGTACAAAGGATCGGGAACGCCAACTTTCTCACCAATGCCACCACGGCAGCCGGATTTGCCGCTTTCATCATCACGGGGAACAGGATACTGGTAGAGTTTGGAATAGTGGCATCACTCAATATCATGGTAGCTTATATGCTGACCCTGATGCTGGTACCCATATTTTTCAGTTACCTTCCCCCGCCGCGTGAAAGGCAAACCCGCCACCTGGAAAGAGGAACGGTACAAGCCATAGTGGAAAGGGTGGTGATGATCGTCCAGCAGCGCAGGAATGTCGTTTATTACTTTGCTGTGGTGATCGCCCTGCTTGCCGTTGTGGGAGTAATCCGGCTTCAGAATACCGGGAGCATCGTTGATGACATACCCCGACGGGACCCCCTTTACAAAGACCTGGTTTTCATGGAAAAACACTTCAGGGGGGTAATGCCTTTCGAGATAAGCATCGATACCAGGAAAAAACGCGGGGTTATGCAAATGCACAACATCCGCAGGACTGCACAACTGCAGGACAGTCTTGAAGCCTATCCCGAACTCTCCCGGTCGCTGGCTCTCAATGACGTCCTGAAGCTTGCCAAGCAGGCTTTCTACAGGGGCGATCCGCGCATGTATGAACTGCCAAATAACCAGGAAAGACCGTTTATCCTCTCCTACGTCCCCGAAATGAAACCCGGGCAACGCAGCATTCTCAATTCCTTTGTGGATACCAGCATGCGGTTTACACGGATCACAACTCAGATGGCCAACATCACTACTACAGGAATCCAGAGGATCACGGATGATTTGCGTCCCAAAATCCAGTCCATTTTCCCGCCGGAGGATTACACCGTTCACATGACCGGCACCAGTGTGGTTTTTCTTAAAGGAACCCAATACCTTGTAAGAAACCTGTTGACCAGCCTGGTCCTGGCCTTACTGGTCATAACCGGTCTGATGGCACTGCTGTTTACATCCTTCAGGATGATTATCATATCCCTGATACCCAATATTTTTCCCTTGTTGCTCACCGCCGCCATGATGGGATTCCTGAATATCCAGATCAAACCCTCCACGGTGCTGATCTTCAGCATTGCACTGGGAATCTCGGTGGACAATGCGATCCATTTCCTGTCGAGATACCGTCTGCAGCTCAGGCTGAACGAATGGAATATCCGGGAATCGGCACTGGCCGCACTTCGCGAGACAGGATTCAGCATGATATATTCCTCCGTGGTGCTGTTTTTCGGATTCATCATTTTTGTGCTTTCATCCTTCGGCGGAACCGAATCGCTGGGATACCTGATCGCATTCACCCTCATCGTAGCACTTCTATCCAACCTCTTCCTGCTGCCTTCACTGATCCTCACCATGGACAAAAGGATCACCACACGGACATTCCAGGAGCCCCTGATCGTAATTTTCGACGAGGAGGATGATATTGAGCTCAATGACCTGGAACTGGAGCATCATTCAGAACAGGAGCCGGCAAAATGACACAGGAGAGACTTCTACTCCCGGTCAGGCCTGATTTAAGGTGGGTATCCGGCCATAAACCATCACTATTGCTGGGTGATCAAAGGAGATTTGGATTACCTTTGGGAATTATTGGCATATTGTAACACACACAGATAACCGCGGACTGATGAAAGGAATCATACTGGCCGGGGGAGCCGGTACCCGTTTGTATCCCATCACGCTGGCGATCAGCAAACAGCTGATGCCGGTGTATGATAAGCCGATGATCTATTATCCCCTGTCGGTGCTGATGATGGCGGGAATATCGGACATCCTTGTCATCTCAACACCGCAGGATCTGCCGCATTTCCGGAAGCTTCTGGGGGACGGTAGGAAGTTCGGATGTACCTTCAGCTACGCAGAGCAAAACATTCCCAACGGTCTGGCACAAGCTTTTGTGATCGGAAAGAATTTCATCGGCAATGACAAGGTTGCTCTCATCCTGGGTGACAATATCTTTTACGGCACCGGCCTGGAAAACCTGCTTACCGGAAACAACGATCCGGAGGGCGGTGTAGTGTTTGCCTACCATGTCAGCGATCCCTACCGGTACGGCGTGGTGGAGTTCGACCGGGACAACCGTGCGATCTCCATTGAGGAAAAACCGGCCCGGCCCAAATCGAATTTTGCAGTGCCCGGCCTTTACTTTTATGACAGCAGCGTGGTGGAGGTGGCCGAACATCTGCAACCCAGTGCCCGGGGCGAATATGAGATCACCGATGTCAACCGTCATTACCTGGAACAGGGCAGGCTGAAAGTGGGTATCCTCGACAGGGGAACAGCCTGGCTTGACACAGGCACATTTGAATCGCTGCTCCAGGCCGCACAATTCGTTGAGGTGATTGAGCAGCGACAGGGACTCAAGATCGGTTGCATCGAGGAAGTGGCATATAAAAAAGGGTTTATTGATGCCGCACAGCTCAGGAACCTCGCAGAACCTCTTCTGAAAAGCGGTTATGGAAATTACCTGATGGAACTGATCCAGGAATGATATCCTTTCCGATCCATGTATAAGGCTGAAGAACTGAACAACCTGATCTCCACTGCCATCAGGGGCATCAGCATGAACGAGGCCCCGGCTGAGCTGTATGAACCCATAAGTTACACCCTCAGCCTGGGAGGGAAAAGGATGCGCCCGGTGCTCACCCTGATGGCCTGCGACCTTTTCGGAGGTAAAGTACAGAATACTATAAATGCAGCTATCGGGATCGAGATCTTCCACAACTTCACCCTGCTTCATGACGATATCATGGATCAGGCGCCCCTGCGCAGAGGTCAACCCACAGTCCATGAAAAATGGGATCAGAATGTGGCGATCCTTTCCGGAGATACCATGTTTGCCCTGGCCTATCGTCATGTGGCCCTTACCTCAGCGGATCATCTCCCCCAGGTACTGAAAGGTTTCACTGAGACGGCTATCCAGGTCTGCGAAGGACAGCAGATGGACATGAATTACGCACAGTCCGGCCGGGTTACCATACCGGAGTATCTGGAAATGATCCGGATGAAGACGGCGGTGTTACTGGCATGCAGCCTTAAAACCGGAGCAATCATTGCCGGAGCGGATGCTGCTGACAGCGACAGGATATACACCTTCGGCGAAAAAATCGGTATGGCCTTCCAACTCAGGGACGACCTGCTGGATGCATTCGGTGAGAATAAGAAGTTCGGCAAGATAACCGGCGGGGACATTGCGGCAAACAAAAAAACCTATTTATTCCTCAGGGCACTTGAAATGGCAGACGATGAAACACGAAAATCATTGCTCGGATTTTATAAGTCCGGATATCCTGACAGGGGGAAAAAAATCTCCGGTGTAATCCATATCTTCCGGGAGATGGGAATTCAGGAAGAGACTTCCCGGGTGATCCACGAATACTATAACAGCGCATTGACACTGCTGGAATCCGTTTCAGTGCCGGCAGGCCGTAAAGAGATCTTGCTGGAATATACGGCCGGGTTGATGGAACGGGACAGCTGACCCGTCTTCACAATCATTACAGCTACTCCAGCTGACTCCTCTGTTGTTCCAGCCTTTCCAGCTCGGCGAGCCATCCTTCCCAAGATCTCATTTTTTCTTCGTTGGTTTGCCGGATGGTTTCATACTCTCTGTAAATGGCTCCATCGGTGAGCTGATCCGCATGTGTTCCCGGATCGCTGAGCATGGCATTCAACCGGCTGATCTCCGATTCCAGGCGGTTGATCTCTGCCTCTGTTTCTTCGATTTTTCGGGAGACTCGTCTGATATCGCGGTCCAGTTGCTTCTTCAATTCGCGGGCTGCCTGCTTGTCAGGACGGGATTTTTCTTGCCAAGGAGCAGCAGGCTGAGTTTCCAGCTCCCTCAGGCTCCGGAGACGGCGGGCCTCGAGGAAGTCATAGATATCGCCCAGATACTCTCTCAGATGTCTTTTTCGGAACTCAAACACCTTGTGGGTCAGCCCCTGAAGGAAATCTCTGTCATGTGACACGACAATCAGGGTACCGTCATATTCCAGCAGGGCTTTCTTGAGGATGTCCTTGGAGGTCATGTCCAGGTGATTGGTCGGTTCATCGAGGATGAGCAGGTTAACGGGATTCAGCAGCAGCAGCGCCAGGCACAGTCTCGACTTCTCACCGCCCGACAGCACCCTGACCTTCTTGTCAATATCCTCCTCGCTGAACAGGAATGCGCCGAGTATCGTCCTGAGGTGCTTGCGGATGTCCCCTGCCGCCACGCTGTCCAGCGTATCGAAAACGGTCATGTCCCCGTCCAGGGTATCCTCCATGGTCTGGGAATAATAGCCGATGCGGACATTGTGGCCGTATTTCAGCACACCGGTGTGTTCCATATCTCCCCGGATGATCCGCGACAGGGTGGTCTTGCCCTCCCCGTTCCGGCCCACAAAGGCGATTCGATCGCCCCGGATCACTGAGAAATTCAGGTGCTGCAGCACCTTTTTATCGCCGTAGCTCTTCCCGAGGTTGATCCCTTCGACCAGTACTTTTCCGGAGCGTGGTGCCGGCGGGAACCTGAAACGGATAGCCGACTGGTCGATCTCCTCAAACTCGATATCATCCATCTTTTCCAGCATCCGTATTCTCGACTGCACCTGTCTGGCTTTTGTCGCCTTATATCGGAACCGTTCGACGAACCGTTCGATCTGCCTTATCTGGCGCTGTTGGTTGTTGAAGGCATTCATCTGACTTTCAAGTCGCTCTTCCCGCATGCTCACGAACGCCGAATAGGAGGCCTTGTAATCGTATACCCTGGACATGGATATCTCGACTGTCCGGTGGGTGACATTATCCAGGAAGGCCCTGTCATGCGATACAAGTACCAGCGCACCGCGGTATTCCCCAAGATAGTCCTCCAGCCACTGGATCGATTCGATGTCAAGGTGGTTGGTGGGTTCATCCAGCAGGATGATATCAGGCTGTCTGAGAAGAATCCTGGAGAGTTCCACACGCATCTGGAATCCGGCGCTGAAGGATGATACCGGGTTGTCCAGTTCCTCCCTTTCGAATCCCAGGCCTGTGAGCACGCGTTCCAGCTGAGCCTCAGCCGTCTGGCCACCCAGAATGCTTAGCCGCTCCTGGGAGTCGGTCAGCAGTTCTATCAGACGATGATACTCAGGTGTGTCATAGTCGTCCCTTTCAGACAAAAGGCGGCTGTACTCCAGTACCTGATGCTCCAGCTCCCTGACCTCGGAAAATGCGAGCATGGCTTCTTCACGCACCGTCTTAAGGCTGCCGGTTTTCAGTTCCTGTGGCAGGAATCCCAGTGTTGTTCCTGAAGGGATCACCACCTCGCCCTCCTGGGGGATCAGCTCGCCGGCCAGTATCCTTAGCAACGTGGTCTTTCCGGAACCGTTGCGGCCCACCAATCCGATCCGGTCCCGTTCGCCGATCTGCAGCGAAACATTGCTGAAAAGGTCGGTGCCAGTGAAATGGATCGAAACCTGATTGACGGAGATCATCTTTTTCTACTTATTTCTGACGAGGATGCGGGCTTCCATCATATCGCGGATGGCGTAAAGTACGCCTTCGCGGCCCAGGCCGGAGTCCTTCACGCCTCCGTATGGCATATGATCCACCCGGAAGGTGGGTACGTCATTGACAATCACTCCGCCGACCCTGAGACCTGCAAAGGCACGGTTCATTTCATGGATACTGTCGGTGAACACCCCTGCCTGCAATCCGAACCTTCCACTATTGATCCGGCTGACAGCTTCCTCAAAATCATCGTATGGGTCCAGTGTGACCACCGGTCCGAATACCTCCAGGGCACAGACCTTCATCTGCGGCTGGGTTCCGGAGATCAGGGTGGGCGGGTACCATACGCCATTACGCTTACCTCCGTAAAGAACCTCCGCACCTTCCTGCACCGCTTCGTTCACCCATTGTTCCACACGTATGGCGTTCTCCTCATCAATCATGACCGATACGTCGGTGTCTGAATCCAGCGGATCGCCGTATTTCAGGGCCTGTATCAGCGAAACCATCCTCTCGGCAAAAGGCCGGAACAGTGACCGGTGCACCAGGACGCGCTGGGTATGGATACACACCTGTCCGGAGTAGAAAAAACCTCCCTGGGTACATTTCCTGGCTGCCTGGTCGATGTCAGCCGTGGGAGTGATGATCACACCGGCGTTGCCGCCCAGCTCCAGAACGACTTTCTTCTTTCCTGCCATGGACTTCATCTTCCATCCCACTTCGGGCGATCCTGTGAATGAAAGTAGTTTGATACGTTCGTCAGTCACCAGTTGATTGCCAGTCTCGCGGTCCATGGGAAGGATCGAGACGGTTCCTTTCGGAAGGCCGCTCTTATCGATGATCCGGGCCAGTTCCAGGGTGGAAAGGGGTGTGGAGGAGGACGGTTTCAGTATGATGGGGCATCCCGCCGCGATGGCCAGGGCAATCTTGTGAACGGCCAGGTTCATCGGAAAGTTGAAGGGCGATATCCCGCCTACCAGTCCCACCGGGAACCAGCGAACCAGTCCCTCCTTGCCTGCACCCGCCGGGGTCCAGTCGAGATCGATATATTCCCTGGGGAGACGTTTGGCCTCCTCAGCGGCTATCAGGAAGGTCTGTGCGGCACGGTCGATCTCACCCAGGGCATACCTCCACGGCTTGGCCGATTCCAGGCTTAATACACGGGCCAGTTGCGCCCGATTTTCCGTGATTTTAAGAGAGATTCCGGACAACATACGAAACTTTTCGTAAGTTGGCAGGCCAGCTATTACCTCGGAGGCAGTCTCAGCTGCCCTGATGGCCCTTTCCAGCTCCGCCTTCCCGGCCCGGGCAACTTCAGCCACCAGGGTTGCGTCATAGGGATTCCTCACCGGGATGAAATCCCGGGTCATGACAAATTCCCCTCCGCAATAGAGGGGATAATTCTCTGATTTTGCCATATCAGGCTCAAAGTTAACCGGAATTCGGCAGATTGCTGCAGACACTTGATGGATATCCGCCTCAACCGGGGAAACCAATACATAAATATTACCGGTGATTATTGAAAAAAACGCCGGATAACCCGCAGGCCCGGCCCCGCCGGGCAAGGCTGAAAAACCGTAAATGATTGTACCGTTACCCCCGCTCCATCTGTCAGCGAATTTCAAGTTCCATAGCAGTATCAAAACCCCTGTAAACCAAAGTAATTGAAGAAATCCGGCAGCTTTCTGATTGGGGTATAAAAGCATCGATACTTATACCGCTGTTGAAATTATCAATCATCCAGCAATGTATACTGACGGAAATCAGGTTTGCAAATTTAAACTGTCTGATTTCGTCAGTTTATGCTGATCTGTAAGATTTTGCTTCGCCTGCCTGTCATGCCTTCGACCTGTCTTCCTCCAGGAAGGCAGATAAATCGTTGGACAGG
>JAFGHD010000171.1 GCA_016939365.1 Bacteroidales bacterium
ATCAGGCATTTCCATTCCACCGGTGAATTCTGCAGGAACGCTTCACCCCATTCCGGTAACGGCCTGTCCGGCTCGAGGCAGAACACCTCGACCGGTGCACCCGATGGCTTCCTGAAATGAATCCTGGCCCGGATCACCCGGGTTTCATTGAATACCATCAGCTGTCCGGGGATGAGGTATTCCGGCAGGTTGTTGAACACATCCGGAAGTATCGACTCCGCGCGGTAGACCAACAATCTGGAGTCATCGCGGCGATCCAGCGGGTACTGGGCAATCCGGTTTCTGGGCAGGTGATACCTGAATTCTTTCAGGTGTATCCGTTCCGGTGAAGGGCAGTCCGTGTTGGGCAAGATATATCGGTTGTGCGGCAAATTTACCAGAAATCCCATTTATCCCTATCTTTAATGCCCATACCTGAGGCCTCAAAGGAAGCATTTCCATATGACCTTCAAATCAAACCTGCCTAATCTGATCACCCTGTTGAACCTGATATGCGGTTGTATTGCAGTAATACTGATCATGAACGGACATTTTATTGCCGCTGCGGTGATGACCGGTGCAGCTGTGCTGATGGATTTCATGGACGGTATGGTGGCCCGCCTGCTGCATACTGTCTCCCACCTCGGCAAACAGCTGGATTCCCTGGCCGATGTGGTCTCCTTCGGGGTGGTACCTGGCCTTTTGGTATTCATGCTGATGTCAGACGACCCGTCAATTCCGGAGTTGCACGCTGGTCCGATCCGGTTGGTTCCCCTGGCAGCCCTTATCCTTACTGCCGCAGCTGCATTTCGCTTAGCAGTGTTTAATCTGGATTCACGGCAGGAAAAGTCCTTCCGCGGGTTGCCCACTCCCGCCAACGCCATTTTTTTCATTTCCCTGCCCCTGTTACAACATTCATGGCAGCTGGCAGCGGCCGAAGCGCCCGACATTTTTTTTGATGCCGTGGCCGACTACAGGGTACTGCTGATACTGGTTGTGGTCTTTTCCCTGCTGATGGTTTCAAATATCTTTATGTTCTCACTCAAGTTCGAACATTATCGATGGCAGGGTAACCGGATCCGTTGGCTGTTCCTGTTATTGTCGTTGGTTCTCCTGATCCTGTGGGGCCCCGCAGCGCTTCCCGTGCTGGTGATTTTATATGTCGTAGTTTCTCTGGCTGTCGCCATCATGGGAATGCATTGATCCTGGAGAAGCGGGAAAGGGGCTCCTGTGTTCAGTGAAGTGATCTATCTTTGTGCCCATGCCTGAGGTGCAATCCACAAAAAAAAAGGTGAAATCCGATCCCTCCAGGGAGATGTCATTCTGGGAACACCTTGAAGAGCTCAGGTGGCACCTGATCAGATCCATCATTGTCATCCTGGTTCTTTCAGTGGGGGCTTTCCTGGCCAAGGATGTCATTTTTGACCGGATCATCCTGGCGCCAAAGGACAACGGATTCATTACCAACCGCCTGCTTTGCAGGCTTGGAGACTGGCTGTCTGTTGAAGCGCTCTGTATGGAAGATCTTTCCATCCAGATCATCAACATCAGTCTTTCCGGTCAGTTTCTGACACATATGTATACCTCAATCGTTGCAGGTCTGGTGGTTGCAGCGCCCTATGTGATCTGGGAGTTGTGGCGGTTCGTGATGCCGGCATTGCACCCCCGTGAAAAACGATATTCCAGGGGCGCTGTCTGGGTCACCTCCCTGCTTTTCTCCGGCGGTGTATTGTTCAGCTATTTTCTGATCGTCCCGCTGACCTTGAATTTCCTCGGCACATACCAGGTGAGCGATCTGGTGGAAAACACAATAACCCTGAGGTCCTACATAAGCACAGTGGTATCTGTGACCTTTGCGGTAGGGCTGGTTTTTGAACTTCCCGTTCTGGTTTACTTCCTCACCCGTATCGGGCTCATTACGCCGGCATTCCTGAGACGGAACCGAAAGATCACGCTGGTGATCCTGTTGATCATTTCAGCCGTTATCACTCCTCCCGATATTTTCAGCCAGATACTGGTCTGCATTCCATTGTGGGCCCTCTACGAGGCGAGCATCCGGATCTCTGACCGGGTATACCGGAAACGCGAGGCTATACTGGCCGGTTAGCCGCCATCTTCCACCTTGTAGCTGCAATGTTTCCCCAGAAAATTGCTCAGCATTGCGCAAAGTTCTTCCGGCGCATCCGCATGGATCCAATGTGAGGCATCCTGAATGGTTTTGAACTCCGTGGCAGGGAAGTTTTTCCTGATGAGGGTGAAGTCGATATCGGTGATGTAATCAGACTTTCCCCCGCGGATGAATAAAGCCGGGCCTTCAAAAATCTCCGGGGACTGGATACCGGAGAACATCTCCTCCAGGTGATCTGAAATGGCATCAATATTCAACCTCCAAGCCAGGCGTTTCGTATTGATCCGGTAGAGGTTTTTCAGGATAAATCGTATGATCCTTTCAGACCTGAGCCGGCCTGCAATGATTTGCTCCACCTCCTGCCGGCTGTGAACGAGATCGAAGTTTACCGAGCGTATGGCGTCAATGATCTCCATATGGATCTGGCGACCCGGGTACCTTCGCGGGCTGATGTCCAGGACAATCATTGATGCGACGTCATTCCCGTGCTCGAGGACATAGTTCATCACGACTTTTCCCCCCATGGAGTGCCCTATCAACACCGGGTTACTGAGCTTGTGCCCGGTAATGAACTCATGCAGGTCCTCTTTCAGTACGAAATAATTCATGGTGTCGCTGTGCGGGGATCTCCCATGGTTCCTCTGATCCGGGATATAAACTGAAAACTGCTCCGCGAGTCTCCGTCCAAGGGTCACCCAGTTGTCCGAGATACCGAAAAGGCCGTGAAGGATGATGAGGGGCGGCCCCGACCCAAACCGGTGGTAGTTGAGTTTCACAGATGGGGTTGTTTTTTATTTCTGAGCATGATGACCCCTGTCAGCAGCAGCATAAGTGTCGCAAGGAAGAGGCACACACGGCCGATATAGTCTCCGTATATCGCATAAAATGTCAGCTTTCCGGAGAGGTTCATCTCCTGGCGTATAACGGCCGATTCCCAGTATTGCGTTGCCTGGTGGATATTACCCCGCTGGTCTATGAAGGCAGAGATGCCCGTATTTGCGGACCTGCCGATGCTCCGTCGGGTCTCAATGGCGCGGAGCGGTGTGAAGGTGAGGTGCTGGCGATGCCCGGGTGTATCTCCCCACCATCCGTCGTTGGTGATCACAAACAGCAACCGGGCACCACTCTGTACGAAACGATTGCAGTATTCACCGTAAACAGATTCGTAACATATCAAAGCCGCTATATTAAGAGTGTCATTCACCCGGAAAGGGACCTGCTCCCGGTCGACCCCAAGTGTACCCACCGTTCCTCCCAGATCAATGGCTAACCGTTCCAGGGGGCGGAATATCCACCAAGACGGCATCTTTTCAACCCCCAGCGTCAGCTTCGATTTGTGATGAATCTGGATACCCGATGTGTCAAAAAACAGGGCAGTATTGAAAGCATCGTACCAAAAGTTCCCATGTTGGTGAAACCGTGACGTCAATGTTTTATCTTCCGGTTCATACCTCCTGTAGGTGGAGGCTCCAATAATCACACTCAGGTGTGGATTCACTCCGATAAATTCCTTTATCCGGTTAAGGCTGGGGGAGGCATCCAGGCTGCTTTCCCAGATGCTCTCCTGTATGGCCGATTCCGGGCAAACCATGAATCGTGCGGTGGGATCGTTGAGGGAGGAAGCCAGGTTCAGGTTCAGGTCAACCACCTCCACCGGCGGGATGGAATACTGCTCGGAGTAAGGATCCAGGTTGGGCTGGGTAAGGATGACAGTTACGGGAAATTCTTCTTCCTCGTAATTGTTGTAAATGGCAAAGGATATGACGACCGGTAAAGTCATCATGACCACAGCGGCAACCAGCGTCAGGATCATTCGTCGGCTTACATGTTCGAAATGAACCACCATTTTATATAGCCTCATCAACAGAACATTTACGATCAGGATCCACAAAGTGCCCCCCAAAGTTCCCGTGTATTCATACCATTGGATCCAGCGCGTAAAGGATGCAAAACCATGGCCCAGATTCAGCCAGGGCCATGAAAGTTCCCATCTCAGATGGATATGTTCGAATGCGATCCAGAAAACGATGAAAAGCACTGTACCGTAAGGCCTGTGGTAGAGGTTCCTCCGGCAGAGATGGTATATGGTCAGCGTCCCTGACATGAACATGGCATTCAGTATCCATGCCATGACAGCTACAGGCGTAGAATTCCATATCCACCACGTAGTCAACAGGTTCCAGAAAAAAAAGGCCGGATAGGAGTAGAAAAATATGCTGAACTTGTTGAAATCGTATTTGTGTGTAAGAAAATAGTCTTCTATGATGAGCAGGGGAACGAAAGAAAGGAACAGGAACCCCGGGAATCCTTTCTCAGGCCAGGCGGCTGCAAACAAAAGGCCTGACAACAGGGAGAGCAGAAGTAAATGGTATTTCCTCATAGGTCCGTTCCGTATGGTAGCAAAAATATGGATTCCGTTCTGATTCCGGTGACCCGGATGGTCAGAAAAGAAAGTCGTTGTAGGGATATCTCTGTATGTGTATCCTCCGAACCTCCTGGTAAAGAGCATCCCTGAGCTGGTCAATATTTTTCTTCCGGGTTGCTGAGATAAACAGGCAGGTCCGGTTGACCCTGGCCATCCATGACCGGGTGAGCTCTTCCAGCTCCGGCCGTTGCTCAGCGGCAATCCCGGTGAACCCGGGTTCTTCAGGGTTGTGACCGTAAATGTCGATTTTATTGAAGACCATCAGGGTAGGTTTGCCATTGGCATGAATATCTGCCAGAGTCTGCCCCACCACAGCTATCTGGTCTTCAAAATCAGGGTGGGAGATATCCACAACATGAAGTAAGAGGTCGGCTTCCCTGACCTCATCAAGAGTCGACTTGAACGATTCGATCAGGCTGTGCGGTAATTTCCTCAGGAATCCTACAGTATCCGATAGGAGAAAAGCCAGGTTGCCTACAACCACTTTCCGTACAGTGGTGTCAAGCGTGGCAAACAGCTTATTTTCTGCAAGTATGTTGGATTTGGCGATCAGGTTCATGAGGGTCGATTTACCCGTATTGGTATAACCTACCAGAGCCACCCTGACCATTTTACCCCTTGATTGCCGTTGGGTCCTTTTTTGTCGGTCGATCTTTTCGAGTTTGTCCTTGAGCAGGGCGATTTTGTCCTTGACGATTCTGCGGTCGGTTTCGATTTCCCTTTCTCCTGGCCCCCGCAGACCGATCCCGCCACGCTGTCTCTCCAGATGTGTCCACATCCCGGCCAGCCTCGGAAGCAGATACTGATACTGCGCCAGCTCAACCTGTGTCTTGGCATGGGCCGTCCTGGCCCTCCGCGCAAAAATATCCAGGATCAGGTTGTTACGGTCGAGGATCTTTGACCGGATGGCTCGGCTGATATTCCTCATCTGATGAGGATTGAGCTCGTCATCGAAAACCACCAGATCGATCCTGTGCTCTTCTGCATACCCGGCGATTTCATCGAGTTTGCCCTTACCCACATATGTTCTGGGATCAGGAATGTCGAGCTTCTGCAGAAAACGGTGAACCACTGTTCCCCCTGCCGTATCAACCAGAAGGGCCAATTCATCCAGGTATTCCGCAACACGGTCTTCCGTTTCGTCACGGGTTACCAGGCCGATCAGCACTGTTCTTTCCAAATCCCGGACTTCAGGCATTGTTTCCATTATCGGTGCGCTTCCAGACAACTGACACCTCTTAACGGCGCATTTGTTATGATCATCATGGCATATGGGATTACATTATTCAAACGGGGAGGAAGCTTTATTCTTGTTTTAGAATGGTTTGGGATATCTCAGAATTCTCTGAAGCCTATGATTTCCCTGACCTCCCTGATGGTTTGTCCGGCACTTGTCCGTGCTTTATCCCTGCCCATCCATGCCACTTTTCTCAGAAAGGCATCATCAGCAGATAACTCGTGGATTCTATCGCGTATGGGATCCGTATAACGGATAATGTCTTCGGCAAGCTGTTTTTTCAGGTCGCCGTAACGGATCCTGCAAGAATTATACTGTTCTTCAAAGAAAGTTATTGTTTCAGGTGAGGAGACTGCAGAAAGGAGGGTAAACAGGTTCCTGATGGGTTCCGGTTTGGGTTGGTTCTCCCGCTCCGGGCCTGCATCCGTAACCGCACGCAATACTTTTTTACGGATCACCTCCGGGGAGTCGGATAGATAAATGGCATTGCCTTCACCCTCTGACTTTCCCATCTTGCCTGAACCATCCAGTCCCGGAATTTTGATCAGCTCATCCCCGAAGTTGAAGGCCTGTGGTTCCGGAAAGAAATCCACCTGATACATCCTGTTGAACCTGCGTGCGAAGGTGCGGGTCATCTCCAGGTGTTGTTCCTGGTCTTTTCCCACGGGAACTTTAAGCGCCCTATGGATGATGATGTCCGCAGCCATAAGGCATGGGTAGGTCAATAACCCGGCATTGATATTTTCAGGCTGCTTCCTTGCCTTTTCCTTGAATGTGGTGACCCGTTCCAGCTCTCCCAGATATGCGTTCATGTTCAGCAATAGATAAAGCTCTGCCGTTTCAGGAAGATCGCTCTGGATATAAATAGTGGCTTTCCCGGGATCAATACCGGCGGCCAGAAACTCAACGAGCACCTGCTTGACCGTGCCGTGGAGGTCAACGGGTGTGGGGTGTGTGGTGAGTGAATGATAATCCGCAATGAAGAAAAAGCACTGATATTCCTCCTGCATCTTTCTGAAGTTGGACAGGGCGCCGAAATAATTTCCAAGATGCAGTTTTCCTGTAGGCCTGATTCCGCTGACAACGATTTCCATGGCGTAAAAGTACTCGATTTAGGGTTAAAGTATACTGACGGAAATCAGGTTTGCAAATTTAAACTGTCTGATTTCGTCAGTTTTACAATTCAGACATTTATCGTCTGAAATATG
>JAFGHD010000029.1 GCA_016939365.1 Bacteroidales bacterium
AATTTCGGTATTACTTTTACCGTACAGCAGACGGAACGGAATGTGATCTTTTGGTCTTTAAAGGGGTGAAATGCCTGGCATCGATTGGCCCGAAATTCACACCGGCGCCTGGAAAAACCCGTTCAATGACCATGGCGATCAATGATGTAAAACCAAGCGTGGCGTTCTACATCGTTCCGGAAGTTGCAGCGCCTTATTCATTGAATGATAACCTGTTTGTTGCAACCATACCGCAGACTTTGGAACGGATCAAAGAACAGGAATAAAAAAACCGGTTGAGAAATTTTGATTTCAGCCGGTTAATTATACCCCCCCGCTATCCGTTATTCGGGAGATACTATATACATCGAAAACTTCAAATATATCAATATCCCGCTTTTAACTTTCCACTTTTAACTTTATACTCTACTGCGGCACCCCGACGATCCGCCTGCGGCGAATGTCGGGATGCTCAGATTAGTAACAAAATCGCCCTGGCCATGAAGTGGCCGGGGCGATTTTGACTAATCTGGCACCTGTCCGCCAAGGCCGGTATTCGGTGCCCACACGTCGTTCTTATCTCCGTTGTTGACCTCGCCGTTCATGTCGAAGTCGCCGGCCTTATAACCAGCCGTGCCAGCCTGCAGGGTCCACACCTGGTTCTTGTCGCCGTTGTTTATCTGGTTATCGGGCAGACCGTCGCCACCGGTCATGCCCCAGATGCCGGGTGCCAGCTCCTTGTGGGCCAATCCTCCTCCATAGGCCTGTCCGCTGCTTGTGGTAAAGTCGTAAGTGTATATACCTCCTGCTTCAATCAAAGGAACAGCCGACATGATCCCGATATGGTTCCGGTGCCAAGCGACCACGAAGAGGTTATGTGAAATGGCGCTGTTAATTTGCAGCTTGCTTCCTCCATCCAGATCAACAACAGCTCCGTTCCTCAGGAGGAATCCTACCCGTTGCGCAAACATGGTGGCAGAGGTGGCCGAAGTGGCATCCGGGGCATCCCTCAGTTCAATCAGCACCCAGTCCACCACGTCAGCGTTGGGGATGGCTGTGACAGCCCCGGTGCCCGTGTAATACCAGGGATCAACGTTATAGGGCTGTGACAGAGGGATAAATCCGGCAATATTCAGACCGGTATTCATATCTGCTCCGTTGAACGGGCCTTCGAGAAATGTTTTCAGATCAAGTGTTATGTTGGCGGTTGTGCCCTGGATGAGGAAGTCGTCGATGGCCATGTCACTCGTATAGGAGGAACCGGTGATACCCCTGAATCTCAACCTGATCATATTACCGGCATAAGATGTGAGGTCAATGGTCCGGTTATTCCACATATTGCCCTGATTTCCTGATATGACCGGCATGACGTCGTTAATCCATGCGTCGTTATGGAAAATATCCAGATGGAGCGCGCCCATCGCCGTACCATACATGTGATACCAGAATGAAACCTGGGCATCTGCCAGGCTGGTGAGGTCAAACAGCGGTGTGACCAGGTTTGCCGTTTTACTGGGATAGTTGGGAGAAGAAGACTCCGTGTAGACGTAGTAACCTGATCCGGTGGTATGGTCGCCCGAAGGTCCGGTGCCGCTTGATGGAGTCCCTCCGGCGTCGGGTGTCCAGTCCATATCATCCGTGACCGCATTGAACCATCCTTCAGGCAAGGCACCGGCCAGATCGAAATTGGTGGAGTAAGGAACGGATGTGGGGGCAACAGGCCCGACTGGCGGAAATACGATGTAGTCGATCCAGGCGCAGTCTGAACCGGAAACGGTATAGGTATCCTTGATATATGTCCACTGGAAAGTATGATATCCAGGCGTGACGGCATAGCTGACCTGGCCCCACGCCACCGTTCCCGACCATTGTTCCTGTTGCAGGCCGTCAATATAAAACCTGAGGAAATCATAACCGGCCTCGGAAGAAACCTTTCTGTAAAATGAAATGTTCCCTGAAGCGGTCACATTCATCATGACAACCAGGGAAGTACTCTGGTTATCACCAATAGCTCCCGATCTGGCACAGTATATACCTTCATAGGGGCTTTCAGTCACTATGGTCCAAAGCCCGTTGCCGCCTGTTTCCCATTCGAACTTGCTGAAATCACCGCTTTCCCAGTCTTCAAGCACGAGGCCGATAGTCTGGTAAAAAGTATGACCTGTTGTGTAACTACCTGCGGAGGCGTTGAAGGCCAAATCCACTGACGTCCCGATCGGGGTTGCTGCATCGACAGCTATCTGAAAAACAGCGCTGACCGAACCTCCTGCTGTGATGACGCCGGGATTTGAGCTGCCCTGAAGAATGGTAATGTATGGGTTCGAAGAGCTCAGCGTGGCAGTGCATGCAGGACTTGCCGCATTACCTGTATTCAGTACCGGGATAATTATCTCAACGGATTCACCCGGATCCAACATGCCGTTGCCATTTCCGCCGGCAACATCATTGATGATCATATTACCCGTTTCTAGAGCCGGCGCATTTACGTTGATGCTGAAATATGATGTCCACGACTCAGTTCCTGATACGATCACCAGCTCAAAGTCCACAACATGTCCGTCAGGAATGTCATCTGCTATATCGAAGACAAATGCGCCCGGGATGACAACAGACCCGCCGCCCGGGATGTCTCCGAAATTTTCAGTTCCATCGGTGATCATGATGTAAGTATCCCCTGTAGAAATCGCTCCTGTTGCATTGTTTGCCTGTAGTGTCCCGACATTCATTATTTCCATCCCGAGCGCTATCTCCTCTCCGAAATCCGGCAATCCGTTGCCGTTGCCGCCCTGTGAGTCATCAACGGTGTGAGAGGAATAAATCACATAAGAACCGGAATTGGGGATGATCGTAATCGGGAAGGTGGTTGCCAGGCTGTTATAACCGTTGATGATGAGGTCCGCCTGGCCTAACTGTGTGAACACCGGATCAAAAAAGATGGTTGCGATCCCGGAAGAATTGGTTTTGGCTGTACCATGCATCACTCCATCTTTGATCACTGTACAACTGAAATTTTCCAGAGGGCTGCTTCCGCCGGTCACTGTCACCTGCAATGAAGGAGTGGCTATAGGGATGGCCGATTGGTAGGTTGCCTGTAAAGATATCGGCTCATCCGTCCAGACACCCAAGGCGGGATCCCC
Organism: Bacteroidales bacterium; assembly: GCA_016939365.1. Lineage (GTDB taxonomy): Bacteria > Bacteroidota > Bacteroidia > Bacteroidales > JAFGHD01 > JAFGHD01. Next base: position 3,117 of record JAFGHD010000029.1, read on the forward strand.
CAGTATGTTGATGTCATAAAAATTCCAGCGCAATGCGCCTTCTTCCCACTGGCCTGGCGCCGTCACCCAGGGTGCTGTTTGAATCTTCATTTCTTTGAAAGCGGCTCCCAGCCTGCTCATTTTTTTATTGTAGAGTGCATCAACAAATTCGCGGTGAAGGTGGGCCGAAGGACCTTCGGTCTGACCTTCATTGAACCATCCGTACCTTGAATTCCCGATGACTGAAACTGCAAAGTTCTCAATGGCGACCATTTTTTCAAGAATACAGTCATTGTAGTCAAATGATCCGCAAATACAGCCGTGGGAGAACATCAGAGTATAATTATGGTTTATACCATTGGCCTGGGAGAAATTTGAATTGGTGATGTCGCTGTTGTATAGGTGTGCCACATAGGTGGCATTGGCATGTCCGCTGTGATGCACAAAGGATCTGCCCGAATTGATCCTGTTCATCAGATCCGTTCCACCCCATGAACCGTTCTTTTCATAAAGTTTGTCAAGGTTATGGTCAACCGGAATACCATTGGTGATATAGCCGTTTTCATTCTGGTAACCAATGAGCAGTTCCAGATAATCGCTTCCCCATGTGATCGGATCACCATACAGGTATTCCCCGGCAAGAAGAGGATCCCGCAGTTCTCCGGTAACGGGATTGTTCTGATATGACAGGGATTTATGGATCATGTTGTTCAACTCGATGGTATTGCTGAAGGACATCCGCGCCAGGCATACCTCCGGGAGCAGGTCATCCTCGCCAGGCTCTCCCCAGCGGTTGTCGTTGTCGTCATTCCAGGTGCCGTCAAGTGCACAGTAATACAGGTCAGCTGGGATATCATCATCTTCATAACCGGAGCCGGATTGTACATAGCAATAAAAGCCCCTGTACGGGATGTGTTCCACATCCCCTCCAAGAAGCACAAACTCAATGTTGTGGTACTGGTATTCCTGGATGATGTAATTCCTGATTTTTTCCTGATCATCCAGTCCCGTCATGGATGACACTATATTTTCCCTGGTCTGTACCTCCGATTTGATGCCTCTTGCGAAATAGAGATCCGTAAGGTCCTGAAAAGCCGATCCAAACTGTGAAGGGGTGATGATCAGGAGCTGGTAATCATTCGCTGAATAATCCGGTGAAGGATAGAATCCCGCCATCTCCGGATTCGCGGCAAAATCCGATATCCTACGCACATGGGACAGATTTTCAAGTGCACCAGCGGCCTCCAGGTCGGATTGGGTGGTCATCCTGACTATGATACTGCCATACCAGCATACTTGTCCTGTAGATGGAATGTATTGAAGGGGAGTTATGGTGGTCATGGCGATGGAATAACCGTTCATATACTGGGTAGTGAGCACTCCGTGCGATGAAATGGGGTAGGGTTCACTGCCTGAGTACACCTCCTGGTTTATAAAAAAATCACCGGATGTCTCCTCGGAAAGCGGTCTCGATGGTTGATAAGGATAGATTTTATAGGAACCGTTCAGAAAAACAGGATCTTCACGGATCACCTCCATCTCATAGGCAGATTGTCCCGGAGGAAGCAGTAGTTTCACTGCCAGCCAGGGCAGTGCCGGATGACCGGACAGACCTGTGTTTAACGTGTTCACAAAGGAGAAGAGGGAATACTCCCCGAGGGTTATGACTTCCGGTTCATTGAAAGTAAATGTCTTTTCAATAATGTCGGCTCGTATTGCCCCTGCCGATGCCAGGGTAAGAACAGTGACTGCTAAAATCTTCTTCATGATACATTGTTTTAACTGAGGAAAGGATTTAAGAAAAGACAAGTTGATCCATCATTTAGTTGTACCATTAATCCCGGTTTCTGTTTCGTGTTCAGGTAGGGCTTCACCGGACAAATAGGGCTTGCCAGAAGAAGTTCCACTTTGTTAGACAAAGTCCGGCACCCCGACGATCCGGCTGCGTCGCATGTCAGGATTCTCAGATCAGTAACAAAATCGCCCCGGCCACTTCATGGCCGGATCGATTTTGACTAATCTGGCTTGCCCGACGGTGCCTACAGAGAACAGAGCAGATTCAGGTCTGGCTTAGTCGGGCACCTGTCCGCCTAGCCCGGTATTTGGTGCCCAGACGTCGTTCTTGTCGCCGTTGTTGACCTCGCCGTTCATGTTGTAGTCGCCGGATTTATATCCGCCCGAGCCGGCCTGGGGGCCCCATACCTCAATCTTGTCGGTGTTATTGATCTGCTGGTCGGCATTGCCGTCGGCGCCTGTCATGCCCCATATGCCCGGTGCCAGCTCCTTGTGGGCGAGGAAGCCTCCGTATGCCTGTCCCATTCCGGTGGAGAAGTCGTATGTATAAACACCTCCGGTTTCTGTGAGCGGACCGGAAGACATGATACCCAGATGGTTCCGGTGCCAGATGACGGCAAAAAGGGATTGCTGAACGATCAGACCGGAAAACTGGAGAACCAACTGGCCATCCATAGCCACCACAGAACCATTTTTAAGCAGAAATGCAGCCTGTCGTGCCACGATAGTGGTCGTGTCTGCCGAGGAGGCATCGGGCGCATCCCGCAATTCCACCAGGATCCAGTCGACCACATCGGTGTTGGGAATGGCGGTAACGGCTTCCGTGCCGGTGTAGTTCCAGGGAGCGGTGTTGTAGGGCTGTGAA
>JAFGHD010000172.1 GCA_016939365.1 Bacteroidales bacterium
CAAAATCAAACAGCATCAGTATAAATAAAAAACCATGGAAGGACATGATAGAGCAAATAATCATTGTATCCCAGGTAATTAACGGTTACAACAACGCCGATGACATACACTGCCGAACTGGTAAGTGATACGGCAATGCCTCTGACCAGCTTGGCCATCATGAACTCGAAAGGTTTCAGGGATCCCAGCAGTACTTCGGCGATCCGCTGGGTTTTTTCCTCCATCACCGAATGAAGCATACCGGGGAGGCTCATCATGATCATCAGAATCAACAGCATCATGAAGGCAATAGGTATAATGATGGCATCCACCTCACTGGCTTTCCTGGCCTCACCGATCTCGACCGTACCCTCGTCTAAGGAAACCAGCTGCAAACCCTCAACATGGATCCACGTGAACAGGTCCTTCATTTCGGATTCTTCGATTCCTGCATCTTTGAGTCTGAGCTTACGCAGGTATGTATTCACCTGGTAGTTAAGCCAGGAGCGGAGTTCGTCCATAGCAGCATTCCTGGCATATAGCCGATCCGGGATGTTACGGCAGTTCCCGGCGAGGATCCGAATATTTGAACGGTTCCTGAATCCGGCTTGATAATGTCCATGATCATCCTGAGGGTTGTGGTTTTTCCGGAACCGTTCGGTCCGATGAAACCATACACACTGCCTTCCGGGACGACGAGCGACAGCTCATCAACTGCTGTATACTTGCCGAAACGCTTGGTGATCCGGTCCAGTTTAACGGCTGTCATGGGATTAATCTTGTGGGAATAAGATTTATAAGGCCGAAAATAGAAAAACGGTAGAAAGGTCTGCCGTTGTCAGGGAGGTTAATACTCAATCCCTCTTCGGGCTGTAACACCCCGGTCGAAGTAATGCTTCACACATGTCATTTCAGTGACGAGGTCTGCACATCTCATGATCTGCTCCGTTGCCTTCCGCCCGGTAAGGATCAACTCACATGTACGAGGTTCACATTCCATGATGTCCAGCACCTGCTGCTCGGTGACAAGACCAAACCACACGGCCACAAGGATTTCATCCAGGATCACCACCTCATAATTCCCGGACAATATCCTGAGCCGGGCGACATCGAGTCCCTTCACCGTACGCTCCCTGTGCATCTCCGTCACCTCCTCCCTTCGTATACACTCCGGCCAACCGAACTGTTCCACCTTTATCACCGGCAGGTTTTGGATTGCGGATATTTCACCGTAGCTGAAACCTTTCATGAACTGGATGATGGATGTTTTCATACCGTGACCTGCAGCCCTCAGAGCCAACCCAAGTGCCGCTGTAGTTTTGCCCTTACCGTCTCCGGTGTATACATGAATATAACCTTTGTTCATACTGTATTGAATCTCTTCTTCGGATCCTCATCGGATCAAATCCAGATGACTTAAAATTAAAAAGAAATACCACAATACAAAGTTTCCGGAATATTATATGACGGATCATCTCACGGGCAGATTGCCAATACAGTCATATTGGAATATACCTATTGTTTATTGAGAGGTTCCGGCGAGGCGGCTACAGTAAATATGGGTAGGTTTGCAGGTGTCATCTTTCTTCTGTAGAATTCTATGGAGCTTGTTTCGGGTGAAAACACCCTCATTATCGTCAGCCGTCTTGCGGATCCGCTGGCACTGAAGACGCTTGAAGCGCACGGGCAGGTCATCCCGTTTGGCACAACAGGCATCACCTACGACAGTATTGCCTGTCATCCCGATGTTTTTTTCTGCCCTTTGGGGGAGCATCTGGTTGTGGCACCTAATTCTCCTGCAGGATATACCGACATACTTCGGCAGGAGGGAGTTCTACTGGTGGAAGGGGAGCAGCCGGTAGGCGCCGAATATCCCGGTACTGCCCGCTACAATGCCGTTGGCACAAGCCATTACCTGATCCACAATTTCAGATATACCGACGGAGGTATTACCTCCCGGTCGGGAGAAAGGGATCTGGTACAGGTAAACCAGGGATACACACGCTGTAACCTTTTGCCATTGCCAAATGATGTTTTCATCACATCTGACCACAATATTGCAAAAGTGTTGCAGTACATGGGGCTGAAAGTACTTTTAGTCTTCCCGGATGAAATCCGGCTTCCGGGATTCAGGTATGGCTTTTTCGGAGGTGTCTGCGGGATCAGGGGGAATATGATTTTTTTGCATGGATCCCTGAAGCATCACTCCCAGGGAGACAGGATCAGGGAATTCATGTATGGTTCGGGATGCGAGATCGTGGAACTTACCGGTGGTCCGCTCACCGATGTGGGTTCAATCATCTTTTTAGAGGCTTCCGGGAAATCGTAAAACCGGGCGCATTAACCGGTCATCCTGCCCGTCAGGCTTCTCAAGCAGGTCCGTTATTTGGGGAGGGATGCTATTTCAGCGACGGCTTCGACAGCCCTCCGTATATGTTCTTCGGTGTTGAAAGCTCCGATACTGAAACGCACCGTTCCATGGATTTTATCTGTACCAAGACCCACGTGTACCTTTGGGGCACATTGAAGTCCGGTACGGCATGCGATATTGTAATCGACATCCAGCATGGTGCCCACATCACCTGAGTCAAGCCCATTGATATTGAAGCTCAGGACGGGATTATGGTTTTCAGTACTTTCTGCGCAGTAGATGATTACATTTTTGATCTGGCGCAATCCATCCACGAGCTTCTCCCACAGCTGCATCTCCTTCCGGTGGAGGTTTTCCATGCCCTGTTCCATGATCCATTTCACACCGGCATGAAGTCCGGAAACGCCCATGATATTCAGGGTACCCACTTCGAGGCGGTACGGGAACTCTTCCAGGTGGGTTTCCTGAGCCGACCGGACGCCGGTTCCGCCGTAACGGGTGTATCTTACCGGTACGTTTTCCATGACATATGAACCGCCGATACCGGTGGGACCCATCAGGCATTTATGGCCGGTGAATGCCAGGGCATCAATGCCCATTGCCTTCATGTCAACCTTCACCGCACCGGCACTCTGGCTGGTGTCCACCAGGAACCAGACATCCATCTCCTTGCAGATCCTGCCGATTTCCTCCAGAGGCTGCAAGGTACCGATCACATTGGAGCAATGGTTCACCACCACCATTTTGGTCTCTTTCCTGATCGATCTGCGGATATCTTCAGGATCAATATATCCCCGTCCGTCAAACGGGACATGCGTGACGGTAACGATACCGGAAAGCATGAGATGGTGAAGCGGACGAAGCACCGAATTGTGCTCGAGCATGGTCGTCACCACATGGTCGCCCGGCTCCGACAGGCCCTGGATCAGGTTGTTCAGGGAATCCGTTGCATTGTAGCTGAAGGTCAGACGGTTGGGGTCGCCACCATTGAAAAAACCGGTAAGCATCCGGCGGGTCTCCTGCACCATCTCTTCTGTTTCTATTGCTGCATCAAATCCCGAACGTCCGGGGTTGACCCCGCGGGTGCGGTAAAAATGGTCCATGAAACGGTATACCTCTTCCGGCTTGGGGAAAGTGGTGGCTGCATTGTCAAGATAGATCAGGTTGTTCATAATTCTGGGGAACTTGCTTTATGGGTATCTGTGTCCTTTTCCTTGAGTACCAGGCTGTCCGCAACGATCTCCGACAGGGTCTTGATCTGAGCGCCCAGTTTGTATGTAAGGTTGATCTGGGCGGGCTGGTCAATGCAGTTGCGGCATGGGGTAACGACGATCTCCGCCCCTGTATCCCGGATCTGATGTGGTTTCATCGCGGCGATGCTGATCCTTCGTTCATTGTATTCGCTCATGGCCAGTTGTCTCCCGCCTCCACCGCAACAGAGGTTGTCGGTTCCTGTGGGATTCTTCTCATCAAACAAGCGCTGTGCGATCACCCGTGCCTCATCCAGATTTCCGGAATAATAGGCATAGTTGGTGACATCGTACATCCCGGTCGAGAGGGTCCAGCTCTCACCGGCAGCATGAAACACCTTGGCCATGGCCGAGATCGACAGCGGAAAGAATTTGGGCTCCCGTGGATTGAGGGTGTAAAGTATCCTGCGGCCGTATTCGTTCAGCGGGATGACCGCCTGGTCATCATTCAGGTCATATTTCAGATCCTCTTCAAGCCATTTCAGGGTGTCTGTAAACTCCTCAGTTGAAATGTCCAAATTATTACACGAGCCAAGGGCGGCATCGGCCGTTTTCTGAAGCGTTCCCGGCATATATCCCATGCGGGAGAGCATGTTCCTTCCCGTCCGCACCAGATCACTGATGTCCATGCCCACCGAGCAGTGCAATGTGCATCGTCCGCACATGGTGCAGGCTCCGAACAACAGATCCACCATCTCCTCTACGGTGTCCTGATTCAGTTCCCTGGCTCCAAAAAGCCCCGGCAGGTACTTGCCTGTAATGGTGCAGTACCGGCGGTACACCGAACTGACCAGGTCAGCCTTTCTGGCCGGAACGAATTTTGCATCGGGATTCACCTGGTAGTAGATGCTGCTTTCTGCACAGAAACCGCAATGCCTACAACTGTTCAGATGGCTCAGGAGCTTGCTGTCCCTGATATTCCTGAATACCTCCAGACCTTTGTTCCTTATGTCGTCCGTGATGGGTTCCATTTTCATCCGTTACATCCTGCAAGCCGGCCAGACGCCACGCCATCCGTAAAAATATCCAAGCTGATATCTTGCGGCAAAGAAAATTCTGCATGCCTCAGTTTACCTGTGGGAATGTATATCAGCAATGCACTGGTCAGCAGGAAATAAACCGGCAGCCATTCCGGATGCAACAAAACGATGGCAGACATGAACTGCACCGAAGTCACCAGGATATTGGAAATGTAATCGTCAGGAATGGAAATTGAACGGAGCTCTTTTTTCACGATCCATTTCGCCCATACTCCGAACCCGCATAATCCCGTGACTGCGAAAAGGGATGCCAGGGGCCACTGCCACCATGCCGAATGAAAGGACCGGGAAAGCAGGATCAGGAAAAGCGGGACGGCGGAAAAAATTCCCAGATGGTATATGATCCCGGCCTTATAGGTAGGAAGGTGAAGAAAGGCGGATTCCTTTTTTGTGGTGTTCATGGCCCCGGATAAAGAATAAAGGATGGCCGTACCCACCCTTCCGGCCGGCCGGGAATAATCCCTGGGCTTACCCGGTCTGACCAGTTTAACAAGGTGGATGATGCATCCTGTAAGACACACCATCACGGCCAACAGGGCGATCCAATGATACCAGACCATCTTTCCCTGCCGTTTGATTCAGACGCAGCCGTCAGGTTTCGGCAATCCGGCCACACGACAGGCACCCCTTGCAGGACCAAGCGGAAACAACTCATAGATCTCCCGGAGCCTTAATCCCGATTCCTGACATATGGTCCGGATCATTGGCGCCATGCCCTTCTCGAGGTAATTCTTGCGGATAATACTTATAACCGCCCAATGCTTCTCATTCAGTTTTCTGATACCATCGTATGAGGCGATCAGCCGTGCCACCTCCTCATCCCAGATGTCAGGATCGGACAAATAACCATCGCCGTCCACTTCCAATACCCGGCCTTCGATCTCAATATTTGGCATGTCCTTCTCCTTTTATTGATTGTTCGTATTAAGTTCCTGCTCAAACCGTTCGAGAATTTCCTCCGGTGAATGCTGTGTATCCGGCACAACGAAATCCGGACAAACATGAAAGGTGTTCTTCATGATCCAACGTTTGCAGGATCGCCAGAACTCCTTTTCAGATCGACAGTACTCCCTGATGAAATGCTCCCTGCTGCCGGATCCAATGGGAAAGGAATCATCCTGAACCAACCGGCATTGACTGAAGTTCGGACAATAGGGATCCTCCATGGAAATCAGTTAGGAAGGCAAATTTCAAAAAAAAATATTTGACACCCGCATCAGGTTCATGACTGCACCTGTTCCGGAGGCTGTTCAGTATAGGTTGCCGGCATGTTGAAAAGCCGGGGTCCTGACATATATTTAACTGATATTCAGCAATAAGAACCAAAAAAAACAGAAAGTGTAAAACCTCAGGATCTGTCCGTGACCGACCCGGGAGAATACCTAATTTATACACATTCTTCATTATGTCAAGATATCAAAACGTTCCCCGGGGTTGCCGATGCGATAAAATATCAGCCGGAGAAACGATAAAGAAACGGAATCGATTCTAAATTTGCACGTTTTTATATGATTTCCTGATATGAAAGGATTCTATACTGTTGGACTGCTTTTGCTTTCCAATGCCTTCATGACCCTGGCGTGGTACGGTCATCTCAAGTTCAGGGAAATGGACTGGCTGAAAGGACTGGGGCTGCTTGCCATTATACTGATCAGCTGGGGTATTGCCTTTTTTGAGTATCTGCTTCAGGTACCTGCAAACAGGATCGGGTTCAGGGGTCATGGAGGCCCCTTTTCACTGATGGAGCTCAAGATCATTCAGGAAGTGATCAGTCTGTCGGTTTTCATTGTTTTCACCCTTATAGTTTTCCGGACGGAAACTATTCGCTGGAACCACATTGCCGGCATGTTACTCATCGTTGGGGCTGTATATCTGGTGTTTCACAGATAAACCATTCTGGTCATTCTTAAGGCATCATAATTAATCCTGGGCCAGACCTGGCAAGCATTCAGGAGGATTTTTGACAAACAAAGTTTTATTTTCTTTGTTAGACTATTAAAAGAATCTATGGAACTTCATGTGATCGAAACCGGCAACCTGAAGCTTGATGGAGGCGCCATGTTCGGAGTAGTGCCGAAAACTCTGTGGAGTAAAGTCTATCCCGCCGATGAGAATAACCTGTGCAACTGGGCCATGCGGTGTCTGCTGGTGGTTGATGGCGATCGCAAAATATTGATAGATAACGGGATCGGGAACAAACAGGATGAAAAATTCCTGCATCATTACCACCTGAATGGGGATGACTCACTGTCTTCCTCACTGAACCTGGCGGGATACAATGAAAACGACATCACAGATATGGTGCTGACACATCTCCATTTCGATCACTGCGGAGGGAGCATTACGAAAACACCCGATGGACGGTTCATTCCCACCTTTCCCAACGCCACCTTTTGGGTCAGTGAGGCGCAATGGAACTGGGCTACGGATCCGAACAGGCGTGAGAAAGCCTCTTTTCTCAGGGATAATATTTTACCCATCAGGGAGAGCGGGCTTCTGAAGTTGCTGAAATCCGAAGACAAAGTTTCCGATCATGTCAGTGTCAGGTTTTTTAACGGTCACACGCAGGGCCAGATGATCCCCTTCATCAGTTATGGGGAAAAGACCATCGTATTCATGGCAGATCTGCTTCCCTCAACCGCTCACGTACCGCTTCCCTACATCATGTCTTTCGATACCCAGCCACTGGTGACCCTCCGGGAAAAGGAGGATTTCTTCTCAGAAGCCATCCGCAACAAATACATCCTCTTCTTCGAACATGATCTGTATCATGAATGTTGCACCCTGACCGAATCGGCAAAAGGGCCGGTGGTCGGTGAGACTTTCCGGCTCCGTGATATCAATTGAGCTGATATTACCTATGAACCGGGAATCCGGAACATCCGCATTTTACTCAATCCAAATTAATATTACTCCCTGCCAATCCCGACTCCCTACTGATTTTCAATTTGTTCGAACCGGCTTCCTGCGGGGATTCCCTCGCATCCCCAATGATATGTCATATTTTTTTCTCTAACTTTATCTGCCCTATCGCATTTTTTGTTATTCGAATAACAGTAATAATCATATAAGAGCCAGGATTTGTACAGGATTGAATCAAAAACAGACTGCCGGTCGGAGGAGTTCAGGCAAAACAGGGAGACTTTCCTGAAGGTGCTGAATGAATACCGTGCCATTCTTCACCAGGTGAAGCATGGGGCACCGGAAAAAGCGGTTCTGAGGCACAAGCAGAGGGGGAAATTGCTGGCCCGTGAAAGGATTGACATGCTCATTGACCCGGACACTCCCTTTCTGGAACTGTCTCCACTGGCTGCTTACGGAGAGTATGGGGACCAGTTTCCCTCAGCGGGTATCATCACGGGCATCGGTGTGATCCATGGCCGGGAAACCCTGATCATTGCCAACGATGCAACGGTAAAGGGAGGTACCTACGTCAAGGAAACGATCAAAAAGCATGTCAGGGCGCAACAGATTGCCATTGAAAACCACCTTCCCTGCGTCTACATGGTGGATTCGGGTGGCATTTTTCTGCCGGAGCAATCGAAAGTCTTTGCAGACCGGTTCAACTTCGGCAGATTCTTCTACAATCAGGCCCGTCTTTCCGCTATGGGAGTCCCGCAGATATCCATTGTCATGGGCAGCTGCACCGCCGGCGGAGCTTATGTACCGGCGATGAGCGATGAAACCATCATCGTCAGGAAGCAGGGGACGATCTTTATCGGAGGCCCCCCCCTTGTAAAGGCAGCAACCGGTGAAGTGGTTACTCCTGAAGAGTTAGGAGGAGCGGATGTCCATACAGCCATCTCGGGAGTTGCAGATCATTATGCCGAAAATGACCGGCATGCCATACAGATCTGCCGGAATATCTTTCAAACACTGGAAAACAGGAAGAAACAGGAGCTGGAAATCTCGCCACCGGAGGAACCATACTATGATCCCGAGGAGCTTTATGGCATAGCACCCATTGATTTCAAAAAGCCTGTGGATGCCCGCGAGATCATAGCCCGGATTGTGGATGGAAGCCGGTTTCAGGAATTCAAGGCCCGGTACGCACCCACCCTGATCACCGGATTTGCCAATATCATGGGATATCCTGCAGGCATTCTGGCCAACAATGGAGTGCTCTTTTCGGAATCTTCCCTTAAGGGAGCTCATTTCATCGAGCTGTGCACCATCCGGAACATCCCTATCATCTTCCTTCAGAACATCACCGGTTTCATCGTGGGAAAACAATATGAGCAGGGAGGTATTGCCAAGGATGGCGCCAAATTCGTACATGCAGTGGCCAATGCGGATGTCCCCAAATTCACAGTGGTTTTCGGGGGATCTTTCGGCGCAGGCAACTATGCGATGGCCGGAAGGGCTTACGATCCAAGGCTGCTGTTCATGTGGCCCAATGCGAAAATCTCCGTCATGGGAGGGGAGCAGGCATCCAATGTCCTGATCCAGGTGAAGGAAGAGCAGCTCCAGGCATTGGGGAAATCCATGGATCCCGAGGAACGTGAAAAACTCAGGGAAGAGATCCTCAAAAAATACGAAGAAGAAGGATCGCCATACTTCAGCACCTGCCGCCTCTGGGACGACGGGATCATTGATCCGGTGGACACACGCAAGATCCTCGCAATGGGAATCGCCATGTCTCTTAACAAAAGATTCCCCGAAACCCGCTATGGTGTCTTCAGAATGTAGGCATGAGCCCTGATCGCTTTCCATATATACCGAAAAAGGGAAGCCGGGGCAAACCTGAAATATTTTATCTCGAACCTGTGAGTAAGTTTGATTTTTTGCTGATCAACAACACGCATAAATGAATCCTTACAAAACGATTGAATTCGAAAGGACAGACGATATCGGGCATGTATGGCTGAACCGACCTGAAATCCACAATGCCTTCAATGAGGTAATGATCTCAGAACTCATCTCCTGCTTTGAGTCCATCAGGGATATGAAAGAGGTACGTTTGGTGATCCTCAGGGGCCGCGGCAAGTCCTTTTGCGCAGGAGCCGATCTGAACTGGATGCGGGATGTGGCAAAGTACAGTTACCAGGAAAACCTGAACGAGAGCCTGAACCTCTCAAAATGCTTCTTTACCATTTATACCTGCAACAAGCCCACCATTGCTGTGGTGCACGGCGCGGCGATAGGTGGGGCGAACGGACTGCTGGCTTCATGTGACTTCGCCTTCGCAGAAGAAAACACCACCTTCTCTCTGAGCGAGGTGAAGATCGGAATAGTTCCGGCATGCATTTCCCCATATGTCACCAAAAGGGTTGGAGAATACGGGGCAAGGGAGCTGATGCTGACCGGTAAACGGTTCAAGGGAAGCGAAGCCGAAAGACACAGGCTTGTCAACAAATCATTGCCCTCAGAGGAACTCGAAGCCCATCTTCAGGAGGTGATCGGCCTGCTGCGGACCAGTGGCCCCATGGCCATGACCCATTGCAAAAACCTGATATTCAATATTTCCAATAAAGAAACACTGGAAGAAGCCCTCACCTCCACGGCCAGAATGATCGCCGAGATCAGGGCATCAGCGGAAGGACAGGAGGGAATGGCGGCATTCCTTCAGAAAAGGAAACCTGCCTGGGTACTAAAATCAAGCGAAAAGTGAAGTTATCAGAAAACCAATAAGCATCCATCAGAACATGTGACGGATACCTTCCAATCCGGCACGGGACGGCCAGAAGAAACAGGAACGCACATCACAGAAGTCCGTAAATGAATTGAAAACTCCTTGACACGTGACACCATTTAAAAAAATACTCATTGCCAACCGTGGCGAGATTGCCGTAAGGATCATACGCTCCGCCAGGGATCTGGGGATAAGGACCGTTGCCGTTTACTCCACATTCGACAGGGATTCCCTTCACGTTGAAATGGCGGATGAACCTTTTTGCATCGGAGGGGCGGACCTTGCCGAGACCTACCTCAACATTGAAAAGATCATCCATCTGGCACAGAAAACCGAATGCCAGGCCATCCATCCCGGGTATGGATTCCTTGCAGAGAATCCCGCTTTCGTGAAGGCTTGCGAAAAAGCCGGGATCGTATTCATCGGTCCGGATTCCAGGGCCATCCGGCTGATGGGCAATAAGATCGAATCCCGGGAATTCGTCAGGAGACTCGGTATCCCGATGACTGAAGGTATTACAGGCGACACGGACACACTGTTGAAAGAGGCCGGCCGGATACCTCTGCCACTGTTGGTCAAGGCCGCTGCAGGCGGAGGCGGAAAAGGGATGCGCATCGTATATGATCCGGCAGAACTGCCATCGATCCTGGAAACAACCAGCCGTGAAGCGAAATCATACTTCGACGATGGAACGGTCTATATTGAAAAATATATTGAGGAGCCACGGCATATCGAGTTTCAGGTAATGGGAGATCATTTCGGAAACGCAGTTCACCTTTACGAGAGAGAATGCAGCATACAGAGGCGGTATCAGAAAATCATCGAGGAAACTCCTTCCCCAACCATCAATGATGATATCCGGAAGGAAATGGGGGAAGCCGCAGTGAAGATCACCCGGGAAATAGGTTATCGCAATGCAGGCACCGTCGAGTTCCTGGTCGACAAGAACCTCAGTTACTATTTTCTGGAGATGAACACCCGTGTCCAGGTGGAGCATCCTGTTACGGAAATGGTCGCCGGTGTAGATATTGTGAGGGAACAGATCCTGGTGGCTGCAGGCAATCCCCTCAGCATCAGGCAGGAAGACCTGAAACAACGGGGGCATGCCATCGAATGCAGGATATATGCAGAAGATCCTTCAAACCAGTTCCTCCCTTCACCGGGCAACATGACCCTCTATCAGGAACCTGCCGGGAGCGGGGTTCGTGTCGATTCCGGATTGAAAGGCCCTGCCGTGATCCATAGCTTCTATGATCCCATGATCGCAAAGCTGATCACATGGGGCGATGACAGGGAATTGGCACGTGAACGGATGGTCTCTGCCCTCCAGGAATTTGTGGTGCACGGGATCCGCACCAATATCCCATTCCTCTCGCATCTTCTCCGCCACCCGGCCTATATCGGAAACCAGATCTCCACAAAATTCTGCGATGAACATACACAGGTAATCCTTGAGAACATCAGTAAAGAGAAGGAGAAAGTCCCTGCTGCCATTACGATTATCGCCGGGCTGATCCATTCATCCTGGAAACCCCGGTTCCAGAGTACGGACAATTCCTTCAGCGTCTGGCGCCAGATCGGATACTGGAGGGACCTGATGGAACTGGATCCGGAGCTTGACGGTAAGGAACACTTCATGGAAATCATCGGATTCCATGACAACAAATACTTTTTCAGGTGCGGAGGACAGGAATGGCATATGATGACCGACCGGATCACCGAACACTCCATGGTAGTCCATCATAATGAGAAACATTACCTTTTCCATATCTCCTCGGACAGTTTCGGCAATATCCATGTTTCGTATAAGGATGTGCTGTACTCGGTCCGCAGGAATGATGTGCTGGTACATGAGGATTTTTTCGGAAGCGGCGACCATGGCGGAGGCATGAAAGGCGGAGGCATCACTTCACCCATGCCGGGCAAGGTCATCAAGGTGAATGTCAGCGAGGGTGACACGGTGAAGAAAGGAGATGTACTGATCATTGTGGAAGCCATGAAAATGGAGAACAACATCACCTCCCCAAGGGATGGGGTAGTGGAGAAGATCCATGTTAGAACAGGAGATATGGTGGACGGAAGCCGTGAACTTGCCGGCCTGAAGGATGAAGCCCAATGAAACGCAAACCGGGAACCGTCTGAATGAAGTTTAATAATCCAAACAAGCAATGATATGAATTTCGAACTGAGCGATGAGCAACAGATGATCCGTGAAACGGTACGTGAATTCGCCGAGCGGGAAATCCGGCCGGTAGCCAGGGAACTGGATGAAGCCGCCACCTTTTCCTATCCCCTGACGCGACGAATGGGGGAACTGGGATTGTTCGGCATGAATATCCCTGAAAAATACGGGGGGCAGGATCTGGACACACTTTCCTATATTATAGCTGTAGAGGAGATCGCCCGCATTGACGGTTCGCAGGCGGCCACACTGGCCGCCCACAATTCTCTGGGTATTGGCCCGTTGTATTACTACGGCAACGAAGAGCAGAAGATGCAATACCTGCCCATGCTCTGCACCGGAGAGGCTCTTTGGGGATTTGGACTGACTGAACCGGATGCCGGGTCAGACTCCAGGGGAACCAAAACACGGTCATATTTCGATGAAAAAACAAAGGAATGGGTAATCAACGGATCGAAAATCTTCATCACCAATGGTGCCAGCAACATTTCAGCCGGATCCTGTGTCCAGACCGTGTCCAATGTGTTGCCCAACGGAAAAAAGGAGTTCACCACCCTTATCGTGGAACGGGGCACTCCCGGATTCAGGCAGGTACCCATGCACGGGAAGATGATGTGGCGGGCATCCGACACCGCGGAGCTTTACTTCGACGATGTCAGGGTTCCGTCGGAAAATCTTCTCGGAGAAGTCGGAAAAGGATCACATATCATGCTCAGCACACTGGATAACGGCCGCCTTTCCATTGCAGCCATGGGACTGGGATGCGCACAGGGCGCATATGAGCTGGCACTCAGATATTCAAAGGAGCGCAAACAGTTCGGGCAACCCATCAGCAAATTCCAGGTCAACGCCTTTAAACTGGCGGATATGGCCATGAAGGTCGAGCTTGCCCGGAATCTCCTTTATAAAGCCTGCTGGTTGAAGGATCAGGGAAAACCCTTTGCCTGTGAATCCGCGATGTCAAAATTGTATTGTTCAGAAATCGCACATGAAGTAACGGATGAAGCGGTGCAGCTCCACGGGGGATACGGCCTTATGAAGGATTATGAAATCGAGAGGTTCTACCGCGATCAGAGGCTGTTGCAGATCGGCGAAGGAACATCCGAAATTCAGCGCCTGGTCATTTCCAGATATATAGGGGTTTGAAAAATGGAAAAGGTCAAGATCATCGAATCACCCAGGGATGCCATGCAGGGACTTTCGGTCTTCATCCCGACAGAGGAGAAGGCTTCGTATATCAACTCCCTTCTCCGGGTGGGGTTTGATACGATCGATTTCGGAAGTTTTGTATCCCCCAAAGCCATTCCCCAACTCGCGGATACCGCCCAGGTAATTGAAAAACTCGATCTTTCCCGGTCGGCCTCCAAACTGCTGGCCATCGTTGCCAACCAGAGAGGAGCCGAAGAAGCCGCCCGTTTTGAACAGATCTCATACCTGGGATATCCTTTCTCGGTATCCCCCACTTTCCTCAAAAAAAACATCAATGCCACCATAGAACAGTCGCGCGAAACTGTTGCCGGTCTTCTGGAGCTATGTGACAAATCAAACAAAACACTGGTGGTGTATATTTCCATGGCTTTCGGAAATCCTTACGATGACGAATGGCATCCTGAAATTGTTGCCGGATGGGTGTCCAAGCTTTCCCGGATGGGGGTCAGGATCATCCCCTTGAGCGATACCGTAGGGATTTCCAGCAGAAAGACCATTGCTGCCTTGTTTACCACGCTGGTGGATGAGTTTCCCGAGATCGAATTCGGATTTCACTTGCATACTTCCATCCGGCACTGGTATCG
Source organism: Bacteroidales bacterium (assembly GCA_016939365.1). Classification (GTDB taxonomy): domain Bacteria; phylum Bacteroidota; class Bacteroidia; order Bacteroidales; family JAFGHD01; genus JAFGHD01. The sequence goes on from JAFGHD010000172.1 coordinate 14,248, forward strand.
AAAGATCAATGCCGCTTTTTCCAATGGCTGCAGGCGGTTCGACACCGTGATAAACGGCCTGGGTGGTTGTCCCATGGCCGAAAACAAGCTTGTCGGCAATCTGAGAACCAGCAATTTCCTGGAATTTTGCGAGATCAACAACGTCCCGGTTGAAATTGATGACCAGGCTTTCAACGAAGCCTATGAACTTGCCATGAAAATCTTTCCGTGATCAACGGGTCATTCAACACAGCATCATGAGCCCGGAAATCCTTTGGCAACCCACTGATGAGCAGATCACAGAATCGTATATGTACCGGTTCAGGGAACGGATCAGGGAGAAATACGGATGGGACGGCGACTCCTACCGGGAACTGCATCAGTGGAGTGTGTGGAATATTCCGTCTTTCTGGGCTGAGGTCTGGGACTTTTGCGGTATCCGGTATTCCGAAGATTATCGCCGGGTGCTGGATGATCCCTTGAAAATGCCCGGAGCCAGATGGTTTGAGGGAACAAGGATGAATTTTGCCGAAAATCTGCTGTGGCGCCGGGATGATCATCCCGCCATCATCTTCAGGTGTGAAGACAGGAAGGAACGGACGGTCACCTTTGCAGACCTTTTCGATGAAGTACGGAAGCTCGCGGCCGGGCTCCGCTGTCTGGGGGTTCAGCCCGGCGACCGGGTGGCCGGTATTATTCCCAATATGCCGGAGGCTGTGATCGCAATGCTGGCCACTGCATCCATAGGAGCCATTTGGTCCAGCTCATCACCTGATTTGGGGGTCCATGGGATTGTGGACCGTCTCAAACAGACAGAGCCCAGAGTGATCTTCGCTGCGGATGGATATTATTATAAAGGCGTTGCTTTCGATGTCCAGGGAAAAATCAGAAAAATCCTCGGAGAAATCTCATGTATCGAATATGCCATCATGTTAGATTTCACAGGGAAGCTGAACATGCGGTCGATACCAAATGCCCTGAGCTGGGATAATGTGGCGCAGCCGTCGGATCGGGATCTGGCCTTTGAGCAACTGCCGTTCAGTCATCCCCTCTGTATTCTCTATTCCTCCGGCACCACCGGATTGCCAAAGAGCATCGTTCATTCCGCAGGAGGAACCCTGTTGCAGCATGTAAAAGAACAAAAGCTGCATTGCAACATCCATCCGGATGACCCTATCTTTTTTTATACGACCTGCGGATGGATGATGTGGAACTGGCTTGTTTCAGGTTTGGCATCCGGGGCCACGCTGGTGCTGTTCGACGGTAATCCGTTTTACCCAAGTCCCGAAATCCTTCTCAGGATGGCCGATGAGCTGCAAATCCGATTTTTCGGCACCTCTGCCAGGTATATTGGGTCGCTTGAGGCCACCGGCGTGAAGCCATCCGGTATTTCAGGCTTTCCCGGGCTAAGGGTCATTGCCTCTACCGGCTCTCCCCTTCCCGCCGAAAGTTTTGACTTTGTTTACCGTTCCTGGAAAAAGGATGTTCAGCTCTCCTCCATCTCGGGAGGTACAGACATCATTTCCTGCTTTGTTTTGGGCAATCCGATCCTTCCGGTATTCCGGGGGGAGATTCAGTGTATCGGACTGGGCATGGATGTAGACTGCTTTGATGATACGGGAAAACCTGCCAAAAACCGTACCGGGGAAATGGTATGTAAATCACCCTTCCCATCCATGCCCGTTCATTTCTGGAATGACCCTGACGGCGAGAAATACCGTCAAGCCTACTTCCATGATTACCCGGGCATCTGGAAACATGGTGATCATATCCGGATCACCCCCCATGGGGGAGTGGTCATTTACGGCAGATCTGATGCCACGCTCAATCCCGGAGGAGTAAGGATCGGAACCGCTGAGATATATAATGTACTGGGTACGTTTGAGGAGATCATTGATTCGGTGGCTGTCGGACAAAGGGTGGCCAACGATGAAAGTGTTGTACTTTTCGTGAAGCTTACTCCGGGGGTCAAACTGGATGATGATCTGACCGACCGTATCCGAAGGCATATCCGCATGGATTGTTCTCCCCGTCATGTTCCTTCCGAGATTTTCGAAGTACCCGATATCCCCTATACCGTCAATGGAAAAAAGGTGGAGGTGGCCATAAAGGAGATCATCCACGGAAGAGAGCCCCACAACAGGGAGGCCCTTTCCAATCCCGAAAGCCTTGAATACTTCAGGAACAGGTTTGACTGAAAGCAGAACATGGATCAATCATCAAAACTCAGGAATATGAACTATCCGAAAAAAGTCGTAATCGGTGATATCACCGTACGTGATGGTTTCCAGCATGAGGAACGGTTCATTCCAACGGAAGCCAAGCTCTGGACACTGGAGCAACTCATTCTTTCAGGATTCAGGCATATCGAAGTGACCAATTTCGGCAATCCCAAGGGAATGCCCCAATTCAGGGATTCCGATGAACTTTTCCGGATGATCCGCTCCAGCAAGAAGGTGGCTCATCTGATGAACGAGGTCGTGCTGACGGCCATAACGATCCGGGAACGGGCCATCGAAAGGGCCATTGAGGCCAGACAAAAAGGCTATGGACCCGACCGTATCCTTCTGATGGTCTCCACCAGCGAATCGCATCAGAAAGTCAATTCGGGTGTTTCGCTGGCGGAATACTGGAAGATGTCGGAGGAATGGGTGAAGAAAGCACGGGATGCCGGACTCCAGGTAAACGGAACAGTCAGCACCATCTGGGGCTGCCCGATCGAGGGGCCGACCGATATGCGCAAAGCCATTGAGTTCACTAAAAGATGGTTCGACATCGGCGCCACCGACGTGGAGCATGCCGACCATGATGGATCGGCTTCACCCGACCGTGTATATGATTACTTCTCCATGCTCCTCGACAGTACCGACAATCCTCAAAAGCAGATCGCACACTTCCACACTACCCGCGGATGGGGGCTGGCCAATGTTCTTGCCGCACTGCAGGCAGGGATTACCAATTATGAATCCACCCTGGGCGGATTGGGCGGACAACCGGCAAATTTCGTTGACGGCGTGCCGGTATCAGGCACAGGCACCTATTATTACAGAGACCCCTCAGAAGTCGGGCTTGTCTGTACTGAGGATATGGTGGTCATGATGGATGAAATGGGCATTGATACTGGAGTTGATGTGGACATGGTGCTGGATACCGGAAAAATGGTCGAAAAAATCGTCGGACGAAGGCTGAGATCGGAATCGATCCGCAACGGAAGGATTCCCAAATTCATGAAAAATCCGGAAAAGTAGAATCTGTTCCGGGAATGACAGCGGCCGCCGGTCTTTATCATTCATAAAAGAGGAGAGGCCAAATAACCCGAGCATGGATATCAGGATCGACAAAAAGGTGAAGTATCCGATCAGTGTAAGGGTTCTTTCATCCCCCCCCACCCGGTATTGCTCATCGAACCGGGATTCAATAAAGACCGGCTCTGCCAGCGCCCCAAAGGGAGAGCCATTCAAAAAGGAATAATCAAATACCCTATAATAACGGTTGAATCCGTGAAATATACCTGATCTTCGGAATAAACCTGATCCCCGGATCTGAAAAAAGTGCGTTCCATTTCGTGAAAACGCACAAATTCCTCAATCTAAGGAAACTTCCTTTTACAGGGCAGGCCCAAAAGGAAAAGGCGTTTTGACCACTTTCTGCTGTTTTCCGGATACTTCGATAACTGACTCCAGGCGATAAATCCTTTCATGCAATACAAAATACCGGTCATACGAAAGCTCGTCAGAGATATAAAGCAGAATGAATATGACACAAAGCATGCGGGCTGACAATCCCGCGATATTGATCAGGGAATAGAAACGGCTTTTAATGAAGAAACGTCTGCTGATGGTCTAGCTGTTCATACAAGTGGTATTCCTTCATTTCTTATGAACCATCCCCAAAACCTCCAGTTGGGTGGTTGTGTTAAACCGTCTGTGAATTTCATCCCGGGGTCAGGTTTTGTTCCAAAACAGTGCCAATTCACACCCCGCTCTCTTTTCTCTTGATAACCAGCCATTTAATTTACAACGAAAAAAAAGAAGACAGATGATACTGTTCAGGCGGGGACAAAAGTTGTTCAGGGCTGGACAGGCATTGGCATGTTTGATCCCATTAATTTTTCAGATGTTCCCGTTGA
>JAFGHD010000030.1 GCA_016939365.1 Bacteroidales bacterium
GCCTGCCTGTCATGCCTTCGACCTGCCTTCCTCCAGGAAGGCAGATAAATCGTTGGACAGGCAGACAGGCAAAATCAAACAGCATCAGTATAATTACATGACATGTTATCTGGACCGGCAGTTCAGCATCTGCACGGCATCATTCCAGCAGAACAGCGTGTCAGATCCCTGTGTGGTTCATCACTTTAATGCTGGACAGCTTTATATATGCTGTATTATGGTGAGCAGTGAAGGCGAATTCCATGGTGGGCTTCCGGGCGGAGCCGCTGATAATACATCACCCCTGCTCCTGGGATTGTTACTTCTCTCACTGTCATCGTCCCGGAGATAAAAAAAAAGGATCGTTCTGTTATTTCCTGTCCATCACTATCTCCATATAAGATTCATAGTCTGTTCCGGAGGGTCTGAAATCCTCCGTTATTGTGTAGATATCTGATATATCCTCCATTCTGCTGTCCGGGGCGATGCAACAGTCCGCCAGATCATTCAGTACTTTCATTTCATCCGCAGACAGGTCTTTGAGGTCTTTCATTTCCCGCAGAACGATTTCAGGCAGGTCCCAGTAAAGCTTTTCATCCTTAACCAGAAAGGCAGCGTCGAGGGTCATCAGGTTGACGATGCCTTTGATACCATCAGACACAGAGGAAGTATATATCCCGGGATCCATATTATTCCTTGTGACATGATGCCATGCCTGGCAGGCAAAATCAAAGTCACGGGAGGCCATCCCGACGATCTCCCGGTCCGGATCGACACCTGTCCACCGACCTGACCGTTCGTCCCATGCTTCGCATATGATATGCCCGAAACGTACTTTGGCCTGCTTCTCATAATACCTTGAGAAACCCGCCCTCAGTCTGACGGGAATTCCCTGGTAGCGCAGAATCGAAGCAAGGAGCATGGCATGGTGATAGCAGGCCACCACGAGTCGGCCGGATATCTTTCTCTGACAGGTGAGGCCGGTGCTGTCAAGGGCCATCAATTCTGCAAGCATATCCGCGACATCAAGAATTTCGCCGTCCTGCGAGGGTTTATCCGGCGGCAGGTTCATCTGCCTGGCTTCCATGGGATGGATCAGCTGGCATTTGACCAGCCTGCACAGCGAATCCAGCGACCGGGGCAAACCATCATACAATGCAACAAATTCACCTGGATCAGTACGTGAGGACTGCGTGGTATATTTTTGCAGCCATTCGTCAGAAGGCTTTTCCTGCAGCGGTCCGGGCTGGCAGGAGAAAAGGATAAAAATGACCAAAGGAATGGCATATTTCATCATCAGTTTTTTTTATTGCTTCACAAAGAACAACCGGTCAGGGGATGCTCCACCTCCCGAAAAAACCAGGATATAGGCACCGGGCAATAATCCGGAGATATCGAGACTTTCGTTTACGTGATAGATTCCCATATGTTGGCCTGAAGTGTTATACAGATCCACCTCCCGGTACCGTGAAGTAATTTTTGCATTGAAATATAACCTGTCGGTGGCCGGATTGGGATATATCGTGAGTGCCTTTTCTTCAGAATAATGATTGATTCCGGAGAACGGCCAGTCAAACCGCAGCACTTCGCCTGTGTGTGAACAGATGAATCCGGTCTCACCAGGAGTGAAGTCAATGCTGTAGAAGTTCTGGGAAGAGTTGGCAGTCATCGTGCTCCAGTATTCACCTCCGTCAAACGATTGGATCACTGTACCTGAAAAGCCGCAGGCGAACAGCCTGAACGGATCGAGTGCGATCATCGCCTGCAGTGATTCCTGTGTGCCGGTGTTGGGCAGGTATTCCCAGTTCCTGCCCCGGTCGGTGGTCATGTACACCTGCCCGATGTCGCCGCAGACATAGCCCAGGCTGTCGTCCACGAAAGAGAACTGGCGCAGCCACCAGTTGGCAGTGGCACCGGGGAACGTCTCAGGCTCCAGCCATGTGGCGCCGCCATTTTCGGTGTAGTAAATGAAGTTCAGACCGCATATGAAGCCGTAATCTTCATCCAGGAAATATATTTCTTCGATGGCGGTGATGAAGGGCGGCGCTACCTGTGTCCAGTTGTCTCCCAGGTCGGTCGTTTTATAGATGGCGCCGCTGTTGCCGCAGACGTAACCCGTATGGCCCACGAAGCAGATGCCGAAGAAGTGGTCCCCTGCGGGGGATACGGTGTCAGCCATCCAGTGCCCTCCGCCGTCGAAGGTGCGGATCACCAGGCCGTAGTTGCCGCACATCAGTACCGTATCCTCGGAGATGATGCTGATGTCCTTGAACCGGGTGGCGGTGTAGCCGGAGCTCTGGTCAGTCCAGGTGTCGCCTCCGTCGGTGGTCTTGTGGATGTTGTAGTTGCTGCCGTTGTAAAGTGATGATACGGTGTAGCCCACATCGTCATTGGCGAAACGGATGCAGTGCAGCGTCTGCGCCGGCTGAAAGGTCTTTATGGTCTTCCAGTCCTGGGCAGGAAGATGGAGTGCGGTCAGGAATAAAATCATTGGGATGACGGACAATCTGAGGGTGCGCAAGAGAATCCTTATAACCATAATAGGGATTTTTGAGGATAAGTATATCGTGTTTTTCAGCGATGGATCAAAGATAACGATAAGCGGGGAGATTCCTAAAGCGGGATGGGTGGCAAATCTAAAATCGTTGATCTCCGACCGAATATCAAAACAGGTTATGATCTTGATTGTGATCGTGGTCGGGGCACTGAGCGAAGTCGAAGTGCACCCCCGGCCCACAGCAAGTTGAAAGTAAAAAGAAAAAAGTGAAAAGGCCGGTTGAATAATTTTTGCAGCACGGATGTATGAAGTGCCCCCCAACCCCCCGCCTAAACAGCGGGCAAGCCTGAGAGGGAGCTTTTTCCACATTTGCGAAAAAGCTACAGGCCAACGATCCCGGAGGGATCGCATATGTGTAGAAACAAAGTGCCCATTGACACCGCGACTCCGGAGGAGTCGAACAGGACAAGCTGCCTGCCTGGTGGCCCGGCAGACAGTCAGACGGCCGGGGAGGCGTCGGTCAGGTTGCAGACAATCCCGAAATCGCATGATGCCATGCTTCCGGTCAGGATGATGATCTTTCCGGAATATTTAAAGAACCGATCTCACCCGGTTGTCGTGAAAATATTGTAATTTTGAATATTATTATCAATATCAGTACAATTATTACGAAGGATTATCCGATCGCGGAAATCCGTTATGAATTTGTATTTATATGAGAAATTACGGATTTCAAGATGAATAAAGGATTATATGAACTGATCCGTTTGTTTAGAGAAAACCTGGGGCTTTTCCTGAGTATCAGTTTCGGCATTTTCATGTTTGTGCTTTTTTTTCAGCCGTTTCCTCTGGAACGTCTGGACTTCAATAACAGGCTGTTATTCGTGGCCGGACTGGGTGCCATCGTTTTTCTTTTCCTGGTATTGGTTCGCATCATTTCCCCCTGGCTTATTCAAAACAGCCGGCGAAACTCCCATGAACCCGTTTTACTGTCTTTCCTGGGAGGATTTATTATTTTCACCCTGAATGCGGTGGCCTTCGCCTTCTATCTGCGTTATGTGGGATTGGTTGATATATCCTTTCATCTTATGTTCAGGGTAGTTCTGATATGTATTGCTCCGCCGGTGATTTTAAGAGTCTGCGATAATATCAAGCAATTGAAACAGCAAAGTGAATCGCTCGTAAGGGAAAAGCAAAGTCTGCTGAAACGAATAGAGAAGTACGAAGAGGATTACCTGAACAAATCCATCGAATTTGTTTCGGAGGGAAGTTCCGAAAGCCTGAACCTGATGGTGGCAGATGTCGTGTGTATCAAATCTGCCGATAACTATGTGGAAGTGGTATACCGGGAGGGTGATGGGTTCAACAGGACACTCCTGAGAAATACCCTTAAAAACATTGAGCAGCAGATCAGTCCCTACTCCTATTTCGTAAGATGTCACAGAACATGTATCGTAAACACCCATCATATCGACAAGCTTGAATGGAGCTATCATAATCACTGGCTGGCGCTGAAGGATTATGATGACAAGATACCTGTTTCGCGCCAGTATCTCTTGAAAATCAGGGAAATCCTTGCCGGCTAGGGATGAATGCCATTCGCCCCTCTTATTGTGTCACTGGCCATTCATATGTATTTTTCACCACTTTTTACCGACCGGTTATCACATTTCTTTTGCATCCACAGATCCGGGAAATAACTTTGCAGAATATTTATCATAATTCTTCGTGTAATGAATGTTTTATTGGTATATCCAAAATACCCGGATACCTACTGGAGTTTCAAGCATGCCTTGCGTTTCATCTCCAAGAGCGCTGCAGTGCCTCCGCTGGGTCTGATCACAGTTTCCGCCATGTTGCCTCCCACATGGCAGAAAAGGCTGGTCGATATGAATGTCGAAGCACTGTGTGATGCGGATATCCTCTGGGCTGACTATGTCTTCATCAGCGCCATGTACGTTCAGAAGGAATCTGTGGACAAGATCATCGGGAAATGTATGAAGCACCGGGTAAAAATGGTGGCCGGAGGGCCCTTGTTTACCCAAGAATCAGACAATTATCCGCAGATCGATCATTTCATTCTGAATGAGGCGGAGATTACACTTCCACTGTTTCTGAATGATCTGGAGGCTGGAGGTCGGCCTGGAAGGATATACAGGACTGATGAATTTGCAGATATGTCCTTCTCCCCTGTTCCCGACTACCATCTGTTGTCATTAAAAAAGTATGCTTTCATGAGCATGCAGATTTCGCGCGGATGCCCGTTTGCGTGCGACTTTTGTGAGATTACCTCCCTGCTGGGGCATAAGGTGCGGATGAAGGAAGTTCCTCAGGTGATCAGGGAACTGGATGCACTCTACCGGCTCAAATGGCGTGGGATGATATCCATTGTCGACGATAATTTTATCGGGAACAAGAAGGAGATCAAGAACAACCTCCTGCCGGTATTGAAGGAATGGATGCATGCCCGAAAATATCCGTTTACCTTTAACACCCAGGCCTCCATCAACCTGGCCGATGATGATGAGTTGATGTCGGTGATGGCCGGAACCGGATTCAGTTCCACATTTATCGGTATCGAAACCCCTGTGGAAGAATCCCTTCAGGAATGTAACAAGGTTCAGAACCAGAACAGGGATATGCTGCAGAGCATAAAAAAGATACAGAGGGCAGGGATGCAGGTCTCGGGCGGATTTATTGTCGGATTTGACAGCGATACAGCATCCGTTTTTCAACGGCAGGTCGATTTCATCAGACAGAGCGGGATCGTATCCGCCATGGTGGGATTGTTGAATGCGCCGAAAAATACCAGCTTATATCGCCGGCTTGAGGCGGAGAACAGGCTGACCGTGGAAGCGACAGGCAACAACACCGATAGCACCATGAATTTTATTCCGAAAATGGACTACAACAAGCTTTTGGAAGGGTACCGGAAGATCATCCGGGATATCTATTCGGTGAAGCCCTATTACAAGCGGATACGGGTGTTTTTCATGAACTACCGGAAGTTGCATCACAGACAGAAGCAACTGAAATTATCCTATCTGGTTGCCTTTTTCAAGGCCATTCTGATCATCGGAATACTCAGCAAGGGCAGACGGGAATACTGGAAGTTCCTGCTCTGGACACTGTTCAGGAGGCCAGCCTTGTTTTTGGATGCCGTGACCTTTGCCATTTACGGCTATCATTTCAGGGCCGTATTTGGCCTGAAAGGCAGTAGTACCCATTTCAGGAAGGCAGGGTGACAGGTCTGTGCAGAGATGTCACGGCTCCCGTTCGGATTGGGATTTGCACATATCTCTGGCAGGCAGGCGGTTGCCTTGTCTGTTTCCGGTTTACCACTTCATCCCCGCAGCCACCCTCACATACCGGTTGTAGATCTGGTCGCCGGTTTCGAGCAGGCTGTTGAGGCCATACTTGTAGTCGGCTTTGATGATGATATGATGACCTGACAGGGGGAACATGACGCCGGCGCCGCCTGAGGGACCGTAATTATGGCCATAACCGTTGGTTTTATGGTCGTACATCGATTCTCTCATGCTGCCCGGGGGTGTGACGGGTCCCGGGTACCATGAATGGAACGTACCCTGTTCACTGCCGCCCACGCACAGGTCAAGGTACACTCCGGCGTCAATGATGAGCCGTACGTGCCTGCCCGCCCGGAACCGCACCACTACCGGAATGGAGATGGTGCTGATATGATAGGTCATGTCTGTCTTGAAGGACAGATGATCGACCGATATTTGTTCCTTGAACTGGCTGGTGCGGTTGAACTCCACACCGAATACCGGGCTGAAGCGGGCACTGTCGCTGCCGGAGCGGTATATGCCCAGCCCGAACCCCAACCGGTCGTTTGTGTTGCTGTCATCCATCACGGTGCGGTTCACCGAACCTGAGAATTCGTTGAAGAAGAAAGAAATCCTGTCCTGGGTACGGACCTGGAGGCAGACCGTCAGCAGCAATGAGGCCGTCAGCACTGCATGACGGAACCGTTTGCCGGTAGTCCGGACAAGATGTGTCACGTAAAAGGTCGGTTCGTTCATGGCGAATGGTATGGTCGGTTTAACGATTTTATTGACCAAAATACAAATAAATAATATATATGATACGTTTTGATCAGAACTTCATTTTTCATCTTTAATAACACATTGTCAAGATGTTAGGACACTTTATCGTGTGTGTCTTGTGGCATTCACTGCTGCGATGCAGCCGGGACCGCTGCCTGCCTTTCTTTTCTCGTGGGTGTCGGCCATGGGGATGATTCGGACGATGCCAGGCTCCTGCTCACCTGCCCGGGAGGTATTCCACAGGAATCAGATACGGCAGGCGATGCCGAACTGGAGGGCGATGTGGCGCCTGACGGATATCTTTGCGGCGTCGGTATCCATGATGCTGGAGCCGTGCCAGCGGTATAGGCCGTCGAGGGTGAGGCGCAGGCTTTCGCTGAGCGGAGCCTCGAAACCCAGACCTGCGTCTGCGCCGAAGCCGAAGTCCTCAAGGTCATCGGTCCTGCAGGTGGCACCCGTTAGCAGGCCGGCGGTCGGTCCTGAAAGGAGGCGTGGAGTGATGCCCTCTTTCAGCAGGCGGTAAACAAAGAGGGTGTTGAGGATGAGATAGTCGTACTGCATCCGCACCGTGACCTTGTCCAGATCGTTGCCGAACAGATCGGTAACGGTGGATTGATCCGATCCGCCCGCGGCCATGAAACCGATGCCCGTGGACAACGACCAGGATGGATGCTCCAGCCAGGAGAGCGACAGGATGCAGACCGGGGTCGCGAGTCCGTCCTTGTACATTTCCTGGTTGTGGGTACTCCATTCATAATCGATGGCGGTGAAGGCGACGCCGCCGGACATGGCGACGGACAGGGTGCCCTGGGCTGAGGCGGAGATGCACACTGATACGAGGGTCAGCATCAGTAATGATCGTTTCGGTGTCTTCATGTTTGAAGGGTTGTGTTATGGATGGATTGCGTTGTCATTGCCGTTACGGTATTTGCAGGTTCGTGTATGCGCGCTCCACGTTGGTCTCAGCGGGAATAACCGTCCCCGAGAAGGCGGAAGGAGGCACCGGCCCACAGACCGAAGAGATGCCGCCGGAAAGGCATCGATTTATGCTCATATTGGAATTCGTTGTTGGTGAAGACCCAGTCCCAGTTGAACCCCGCCGTGAGCCGGATGTCCTTTGAAACGCTCCAGGCTGCCTGCAGCGTGGTGCACAGGGAATAGGAATCCTCCTGACGCGGCCTGTTGTAATGGGGCAGATCATCCTCCTTTTTGGTGCCATCGTTGTAACTGATCTCCAGTGAGGTATCGGTCAGCCACATCATCCCGGGACCGGTGCTTACGCCCAACCGGAACGCGGGCTTCTGCAGCATCAGGTACCCGCCATGGATGGCGGTGCGGAAGTAGGTGAATCGGTACATGATTCCGGAGCAGCCGGAAGGGCCTGGCTCGAAACCTGTTTCCCGGAAGCGTTGGTGAAAGATGCCGGGCCGCAGGCCGGCGAACACCCTGCCGATAGCGATGTCGATCCCGGTATGGAAGAAACAACCGAGGGCGGGATCGAACTCATCAAGACTGACGGTGGGGTAATTGGGGCCTCCCTCAAAAAGCAACGAGACGGATGATTGCGGGCGGACGACCGGCGGGAAGAGGCAGGCGATGCATATGGAGACGAGCAGCACTGAAGTATGCAACTGCCTGCCTTCCCCTTTGTTCCGGCGGACCCCCTGTTGCGGATCCCTGACTTTCATGGCGTCTGGTTTTGGCTGACGACGGGCTAAGATAAAAAAATATTTGATATATTCAAATTCCGGATAAAAAAATGTTTATATCCGGGTAGTGCCCAGAGCAGTGAAAAGCGGGACAATGGGCTGCACGGGAACGAAAAGCCGCGGCGAATGGCGGATATACGGCTCCCCAGTAATACTGCCGGGTTGCGACACCTGAGGCAAAGTAAGGTCATTATCCCACCCACAGGCTTTATATGCTATTACCCAAGTCTTTATTTTCCCGTTACTGGCTATCGCAGACACTATTTCTCACATCCCCGGCCGAAAACTCATTTCCGGCCAAGACTTGTTGGAAAATTCCGAAAGTCTGTGGTACCCTTTATTACCGGATCAGTTTTAAAAGCTGAAAGCAATGAACAGGACGCCTAAGCGATTGAAGTACTCTACAGTGTTTTTTCCGATATCGGGTATGCCGTATCGGATTCCGGAGCCGATGAGAAGATGGTGATGATTCATTGGGAAACGGATACCAATATCCGCCATGGGGCCGGCATTGATCCGGGCCAGAAAGGCATCGGCATCAACTTTTGCTGAGGATGTCGTATAAACACCCGGAGATATCGGATCATACTGGTACACTGTGCCCCTGTACCGGGAACTGATCTGCAGGTCCAGGAAGACCCCCAGGGTGAAAAAGAAGTTGATGCGGCGCCCTATGAAGGCACGTACCCCTGCAGGGAATGAAATGGAGTGTAACGTGAATGTGGCGTCGTGCATCTTAAGCAGCAATCCCAGGTCGACATAATTCTTGAACTGAGACGAGTGGTTGTATTCCACACCGAGACATGGCCGGATAAGGGCACTGTCTGAAAACAACCTGTATAATCCGAGTCCATAGCCCCAACGGCCGGCGCTGTTATCATCCCCAACCAATGTCCGGTTTGCCGAGGCTGAAGCAGTATTGAAGAAGAAAAGGCCACCATCCTGTCCCTTTGAATTTAAGGAAAATAACATAACAATGATCATAGCGACAGGAAATGTAACCTCAAAACGTTTACTGCCCAGCTTTACAAATTGATCTGAATGGTTCATAGAATCGTTTTTTTGATTATATGTACTTGAAATCAAACATTGTTAGATTCCATTATAAAATTAGTGATAAAGGAATTATACTGACGGAAATCATGTTTAAAAATTTGAACTGTCTGATTTCGTCAGTATAACATTGTTTAACTGGCAATCACTTTACATTTTGAATCCGGCTTAATCTGTTTTGGTTTTTCTTCAAAACCTTTCAACGGATAATCAGTTTTTCCACCCTAACTGCATCTTTTGCCTTGATTTTGACAAGATAGAATCCCCGCTTGAGCCAATTGGTTTCCAGCCATTTTAAATCGTCCCCGTTCGAAATAATTCTGGACTGGCTATCAATTACTTCAACAGAGTACGGCGTTGACAGGTTTATAAACACCTTGTCACCCAGATTGACGGGATTGGGATATAACAAACAATCGAACCGGCCGGTATCCCTCACCATATCCTTCTTCAGATTTACCTGGGGAGCCGTAATCAGGAAGTCTTCTTCATTGTGAGGACATTCAATTATTGAAGACCTGAAAGAGCAACCTTTCCTTGCTATGAAACCTTTTTTGATGATGATTTTTTCCGTTGCATAAACTTCCAGATAATTCCTGTCGCCTTTAATATCAGTTCCATCAATAATAAAGTTGCCCTGGGAACATCCGCCAAGTGTGACTTCCCTGCCTGTTATTGTGGTTGGGCAGATATCATAATTATCATCAGAGCAATAACAGCATACGGTTTTATTTTCATCGCAATCGATGGGATATAATACCTTAATATAATCTATATCCATCACTCCCACTATGTTTTCAGCAGGAGGAGGTATTTTGGGTTTCAGCACTGCCAAATTTACAATGATGTTCATTTTCTTATTGGGATATATTGTTGATATAACTCCCCAGGAATTGCATGGAACAGTTTGTCCCAGGGAATTATAACAGAGATGATCAATTAAGCGCAGTAATTCCCCATCGACTGAATATGCAATCACTTTTTCGTTCAGATTCCATGATATTCCGAATCTGTGATACTGATCTGACAATGGATTGGTATGATGATAACTTTCAGGCATAGCTTGATTGAGACCCTCAGCACATGTATCCGTGCAGTAATGATCCATGCAATAATGGTAATCAGTAAGCTGTTCATGAGGCCCCTCCCAGAATTCCATTCCATCCATCTCCTGCGTACATCGTCCATATAACCAAAAAGCTTCAGTCAAACTCCATATCGGGTAAAAAATTTTTACGTAAAGGTTGCATCCTTTGCGGGAAAGAATCAGATGGGCACTGTCCGGATGGAAACGCCGGGCCCGGTCCATTGGTGAGGATTGTAACAATGGTCGGGTAGGGCGATAAATTGGCCCTGAGAACCGGAGAGTGCCTGGCAGGCTGAATATCGATAAGGTTACCTGTTGCCAGTTAAACGATGGATGATACTTGCCGAGATGCCGAAGATGTGTTTTCTCAGCGGCAGCCTGCTGAAATCCGGATTGTATTCCCGCGTGCTAAAGACATAATCCCATGCGATTCCTCCGGATACCCATGTACTGCCGTTAATGGGAAAAGCGGCACTCAACTGGGTGCCGATGAAATATGAATCGTTATGCAAGGGTTGTTCCCGTTCATCCAGATCGCCCTCCCAATGGGAGCCATCTGACCGTTCTATTTTTTTGGACGTGTTCAGCAATGTCTTAATACCAGGTCCCGTGCAGCTGGTTAACAGGAACTTTGGATTTTGAATCAGGAATAAGCCGATATTCAAAGTGGAACGGAAATAGGTGAAGCGGTATAATGAATGGGTTACACATGGTTGAAGCGTACAATCCGAATTGTTGGTTTCGAGCTTCTCAAACTGAATGCCCGGTTGAATGCCCAAAAAGATTCTGTTCATGTTGACAGTGATACCTGTGATAAGTGAATATCCTAGTTTTGGGGTGAAACCACCCTCCTCCGGGATCGGATAGATCAACCGGGGCTCTACCATCAACTCAATGGATGATTGTGATATTGCTGAATGATATGAAAGAAATGCAGTCAACAACATAATTAAAAAACGGATGGATCTCATAGGACTATCAGTTTAGCTATATTAAAAGAATTTTTTGTAATGATATGAATAATATAGAAGCCTTTTGATAGATTCTGAGTATTAATGACATTGCAATGACTTATGTGATCAATAAAATGGCTTTTCTCGTCAAAGATACTTATTCTGATTATATCAGGTAAATCAATGTTTAATGACTCCCCGGATTTAACAGGATTAGGGTAAATGGGCATCCTTTCACCACTGTGTAAAAAGTCATTCTGAAGAACATTTTCGTCATTCAATAGTGATTTTGATATCAATTCTGATGTTTCATCGCCAGGGCAATCAGTTATTCTTGCCCTGAAATAACATCCATTTTTGGCAAGAAATCCCTTTTTGATGATAATTCGTTCTGTTGCAAAAATATCAAGATAGTTTTTGTCACTATTGATATCAGTGGCAGGAATAATCATTGTTGAATTCTGACAGCCTCCTAAAGTTACTTCTTTTCCGGTGATAACTGAAGGGCAAATGTTGAAAATGTCATCAGTGCAATAACTGCAGACTGATTTAATTTCATCGCAATCGATGGGATACAAAACTTTAATATAATCTATCTGCAGTTTTCCAATTACATCATCAGTTTCACTCGATTGATCCGTCTCGTGATTGTTTATAACTGCAATATTAGCAACAATATTCATTTTTCTGTTTGGATATATTGTGCCAATATAATAACCATTTATACACGGGACTTTTTGACCTGATGAATTTAGACACAAATCATCAATAAGTCTTAAAGTACTTCCGTCTAAAACATAGGTTATTATCTTGTTATCTAAATTCCAGGAAGATCCAAATCTGTGGAAATCATTTGATAATGGTGGAGTCTGGGGGTGGTTCAATGGCATATCTCCTCCATCGCTGCACTGATTGACACATTGTTGTGTGTAACAAAAGTGATAATTTGTTTTTTGAAGGCCTGGCCCGTCCCAGATTTCGTAAACATCAATCTCCTGCTGGCATCTTCCATATAGCCAAAAAGCGCTTGTAAGGGTGCTTTCTTGAGGTACTTTGCAGTTGATCATATAATACCCTCCCGTAAAATTTCTTTTAGAATATATCATGCCAGAGGTATATATGAAATTGACATAATAGTATAAGACTTGATCATTTTTGTATTGGGTGACAAGTCCTGTGTAGTTTTCCATCTTTGTTAATAATTCAAGGCACCCATTATTTATTATATGATTATGTCCGAATTCATCGTGTCTGTAATAAGAGCTTATATGGGGATCCAAAAAATATCCCCATGGGAAAATCAGATCCCATTTACTCTCATCAAACTCATCAAAATGATCTTCAAATACAGTTACGTAACCGTCAACGATGTTTTGTGTAAATGTCAGCATGGGCATTAATCCCAGAAGTGCTGATATTGGAATAATATAGATTGTTTTCATAACATCCTTTTTTTAGAGAATACATTCCTTTAGCGTTTATCGATCAGGGCTTTGCCGCCTGTTCAATTCAAGCACATAGAGCGTCAGCTCCTCGATCTTCTGCAGCAGCAGCGCATTCATTTCGGCCAGGTTGATCCCGTTGGCCATTACCTCTGATTCGGCCGGAACACCCGGGAGGTGGCCGTTTGCTTCAATATAGTTTTGCAACTCATCCAGAGGCATAAGTTGATAATCCGGATCAAATACCATATCTTTCCATTCGCTGATCTCGGTCACCTCGATCTCGCCTGCCCAAAGCTTGTCGGTGACGGTCATCACCTGGACGGTCATATTATCCAGATCGAGCGATTGTGCCTTAAGTACCCCGCTGACATGCAGCAGTGCCTGGGGTGCCGTGTTGCCTATGCCTACCTTTCCATCCGGGCTGATAAACATATCCGGCATCGTGCCGTTGTCGCCATAAAACCTGAGATCATTATATCCGATGATCTGGTCTGCACCCGTGATGTCCGCATCATTGGTGAGTTGAACACCATTCAGCAATGAAAGGTACTCCACTTTCAACCCCCCATTGACATGAAGGGTAGAAGAGGGTGAGGAGGTTCCGATGCCGATATTTCCCGATTGGCAGATTCGCATGCGTTCCAGCGGATTCTGATATTGACCCTGCGGGGTGGTAAGGAATGCTATGTCGGTGGGTGTGTTGCCGCCGGAACCCCCTGTTCCGCTTCTCAGGACTGATATACGGGCCTCGTTTGATCCGTAACTGCTTCCGAAATGAATGACGGCCAATGGGTCTCCGGCATTATTGCACATCGTTTCATTCTGCAATCCCAGTTCGGCCGCTCCGCGTATGTGGACCCTGAAACCCGGTGTGGCCGTACCCAGCCCCATGTTCCCGTTCAGTCTGAAGATGTTGTCGCCCGCGACGGTCCAGTCGCCGTCATCCGGTACGACAGACCATGTAGCTGAACCATTGGCACTGCATTTGAGGAATTTACCCTCTCCCTGGCTGCCGTCGTTGAGCAGGAATCCGGTCGTGCGGATATTCCCCGCCACATCCAGTTTTTCTCCGGGGGTTGAGGTTCCGATACCTACATTACCCTGACTGAAAAAACAGTTATGGGAGGTCCTAAACTCGAGGCCCTTGTCCTGATATGCCCTGACGGCATTCTGATTGTCCCCCAGACGGATTTCCGCCCAGCTGCTTCCGCTCCAGGTATGGGGCTCGACAAGCAGTGCAGCCTCCTCTCCCAGGTCGGCTTTGATATGCAGCTTGGCTGACGGCGAAGTGATATCACCCAGCCCCATCTTTCCCGTTTTACCGTTGGCTGGAGCGGTGGATACAAAAAGGGTGGATTTGTTGCTTCCGAAACCTAACATCAGGGAATTGGGGATGTTACTGATCAGCGGATTATCGAAGTTATATCCTGTTCCGATCACAAGGGAACGGGTCTGGGTGGCTTGCAGGTATGTGCCGATACCTATGGAATAGGCACCTGATGCGGTGTTATACAGGCCCAGCGCCACAGATGAATTCCCTGTAGCCTGGATGCCATATCCCAGTGCCATGGAATACATGCCCTGGGCTGTGTTGTTCTTCCCGCTGGCAAAGGATGCTTCACCGGAGGAGGTGTTGTCAATTCCCAACGCGCTGGAATATAAGCCGGTAATGATACTCCCCGGGGAGCAGCTGGTGCATTGCTGGGAGTAAATGAACGATGCAGCCATGATGAGAAGGGCTGCGGTAAGGATCATTCTTTTCATGGTCTTTGGTTTTGGTGGTTTGGTTCGTTGATCAATAATTTCAAAGCATTATTCGTTTATTGCTGTCTGTCGCAAACACTATTCCCCACTCCCGGGCTGAAAAACTCATTTCCAGTCCAGGGTACTCAGAAAATCATGAAAGCAGGAAGTCCCTATTATTTCCGGATCCATGTTCCGGAATGCACCACCTGTCCGGTGGAGGCATCCAGGAACCGGTAGTAATACGAGCCGGAAACCAGGTTAGCGGTACTGATCCTGTGACGCCCGGAGAGTTCCATCATCTTTGTGATCACCCTTCGGCCGGAAGGATCGTACATCTCGAACATCATATGGTCCCGAAGGGTCCAGAGCATGAGCCAATCATCACCCGGATTCGGAAATACCGCGGCATCGCTGTCATTGGGATCAGGGGTCTCCTCGGCGCGGGTCGTGATGTCCTCCGGGAAGACCTTTTTGATCCACATGTCCACATCCTCGGGTGCGCTGTTCTGCCAGTCGTAAACCATTCC
>JAFGHD010000173.1 GCA_016939365.1 Bacteroidales bacterium
GTTTGATTTTGCCTGTCTGCCTGTCCAACGATTTATCTGCCTTCCTGGAGGAAGACAGGTCGAAGGCATGACAGGCAGGCGAAGCAAGATCAAACAGATCTCCATATTTCAGACGATAAATGTCTGAATTTTAAAACTGACGAAATCAGACAGTTTAAATTTGCAAACCTGATTTCCGTCAGTATAGTTGAGGATACCCGGGAATTATAATATACTTTGCAGAATACTGATAAAAAAGTCTTTCAGTGTCGTTCACGAAACTCCTTATCAAAAATCCTCATCAGCAGAAGGTCATGATACTTTTTTTCCAGATAAACATGCTCCCTGAGCACACCCTCCTCAATGAATCCGAACTTCCGGTAAAGACGGATTGCATTTTCGTTGAATGACACTACCTCCAGGCATATTTTTTTCAGATTCAGGCATTCGAAAGCATAATTGAACAATACCTGCATGCTGTCCCATCCCATGCCTTTGCCTTGAAATTCCTTTTCCCCGATGATAATGCCAAAATAACACCTTCTGGATATCCAGTCAATATGATTAAGCTGCGTGAACCCGATCAGAGTCTTTTTTTCAATGGTCTCGATGGCAAAAACAACCCGGTTTCTGTTTGGTTCATCAAGCGCAGATTCAAACCAGTTATCTTCCATCTTCTCAGTGACCGGAAAACGATACCCCATGGCATTATCGCGTATTTCCGGATCATTTCTCCAGATGATAGATTTCTCAACATCGGATTTCCGTATCGGGCGCAGCCTGACATATTTCCCTTCGTAGGTTATCATCCTGATCTTATTTTTTCTGTGTGAGAGGAACACATCATTGAATCACAAAATTAGTGAGAAAACGGAATCGGACTTCAATATATCCAGTGGATTTCAATTCGGGCATAACTCAGGAGTCGGTAATCTTACAAAGGAGAGTCTGTTATCATTGACAATCTCTTTACCCCAAAAATCCTTTGGAAAACTTGCATGCCATCACCTTTTGGTTTAAATTTGAGCATGGAATTATCCGGATAAAGGGTGCTCATTGTTCAAAACCAATCGATTATGAAAAGAGCGATCATTATTCTGGCGGGAATTATCATGATGGGTGCATCATGCACCGGTCCTGAAGTGTCCAAGCTTACACCTGAGCAACTGGAAGCAGAAAAGGGCAAAGTGGCGCTGGTGCTTGAAAAATATGTGATAGCCAATGAAAAGCAGGAGATCGGGCTGGTTCAGGAGATCTGGGCTCCCGACCCCGACATTGTGGTCATCGGCACCGAGAGCGATGAGAAGCTGATCGGATGGGACGAGATCAGGAAGGTGATGCAACGGCAGTTTGATTCTTTTGAAGAGACCTATATTTCGGTCAGGGACCAGATCATCAAGATCAACGAGACGGGAAATACAGCATGGTTCTCGGAGATAGTCAACTACAACTACATATATCATGGAGAGGCCAGGAGCTATGAAGGACTCCGGTTCACGGGAGTCCTTGAAAAGAAGAACGGCGACTGGATGATCGTTCAGAGCCACATGTCGATCCCCGGTGGCTCCGGAGGCCGCTGATCACCTGATTTTTGCCCGGATTTTCCGAGTAAGCCATTCCCGTTCCCTTGATCAGCGCGGGTTCCCGGGAGAAGTTTCGGAGTAGCCCCAATGTTACAACCCTGAGAGGGTGCACTTTGAGCAATGGTGAAGTGAAATGATCGCTCCCCGATATCAGTACCTGCATCGCAGGGATGTATTGCAATCACCAGCGGCCAGACGGTCTGCGGATGTTTTCAGTATGAGACTCCTGCGGTCGGATGACAGTTCATAGTGCCTGCCGGAAAAGCCGGTTGCAGGTTCCGGTACCCTGACCGTACTTTCGATTGCCACCATGGGTAGCAGCCACCCGTAGGCCTGAAGTTCATCAATCCTATGGACGGCCCTTTTCATGATCCCGGCCAGGTTCCTTTTTTTGATTTTATGCTCCCGGATACGGATGTAGCCAGGTGAAAAGAAATTTTTCTTTTTTCCTGCGAGATGATAAAGTGCCCGGTTCAGTGCACGGCTGTCTGTGAAATGAACGACGGCCATGATCATTCCGTCGGGAGAAGGGTCGAGATCGGCTTCAACCCCCGTGATCCCTTCCATAGCCCTGACTTTCTCCAGTGACGAAACCAGGGAGGCTTTCACATTTTCCGGGATCACCATCTCCATATCAGCCAGGTAACCTCCCCATAACGATCCGGCCTGATCCAACCGGACAGTCAGGGAAACCGTTCCGCCTCCCTTGCCGTCGACCGTCAGCTCTTCGCTGATTTCTATGCACCCACCGGTAATCAGGATGAAAAAAGTGAGCAGCCATATCTTCATGGAGGGATCCTTCCGGGCTTTTTTATTCATCTGTTTACATCATGTCGGTTTCACAGCGAAAATATGACTCTTTTGCGACACCTTGCCCACCCTACTGCTAACTTGACAACATAACACAAAGCAAATCAACGGATAACAGCCTGGCATGATGTTTGTTAAATTGCTCCGCCAAAATCAGAAAACAGAGATCACTATGGAGCATATAGAAAAAATAGCACATAAACAGGCCGAGCAATTCATCCGGAAACATTTCGCACGGTTGCATGAACGTGACAGCATGGTAAGGGCAATGCGCGACAGTTTGAGGAATATAATACGCGAAGCACTTCTCTCATACGAGCAGGAAAGAACAGGGCCCTGAGCAACAGTGTGTGTGATTTTCCCGTTCAGGAGGAGGGATCATTCTGCCAGGATCAGCACTTTATTTTTCAGCACTTCGACAACTCCCCCCTTCACGTCGAAAAATACGCTTTTCCGGTCGCTGCCGGTTACCTTGATCCGCCCTTCTTTCAGGACAGCGATCATGGGTGCATGATTGTTCAGTATTTCGAATGATCCTGTTTTGCCCGGGCATTGAACCAGTTCGGCCTCTCCCTGGAAAATGGTATTGTCCGGACTGATGATTTCGATATACATGGTTTTCTGGGTTCGTGTATCCGGGTATTTTTATTCGACTGTTTCGGAAAGCATTTTCTTACCCTTCTCGATTGCCTCATCAATGGTGCCGACATAATTAAAGGCTGCTTCAGGATACTCATCTACCTCACCGTCCATGATCATGTTGAATCCTTTGATGGTGTCCTCGATTGAGACCATGACACCGGGTATATTGGTGAACTGTTCGGCCACATGGAAGGGTTGTGAAAGGAAGCGTTGTACACGCCGTGCACGGTGGACTACGAGTTTGTCCTCTTCAGAGAGTTCATCCATGCCGAGGATGGCGATGATATCCTGCAGTTCCTTATAACGCTGCAGTATCTGCTTGACATTCTGGGCTGTGCGATAGTGCTCTTCCCCAACCACATCGGGTGTGAGAATCCTGGATGTGGAGTCAAGCGGATCAACGGCGGGGTAGATGCCCAGTTCAGAGATCTTGCGGCTGAGAACGGTGGTGGCATCCAGATGGGAGAAGGTGGTGGCGGGTGCCGGATCAGTCAGGTCGTCGGCAGGGACATAGACAGCCTGAACCGAAGTAATGGATCCTCTTTTGGTGGAGGTGATCCGTTCCTGCATAATACCCATCTCAGTGGCCAGGGTAGGCTGATATCCGACGGCTGAAGGCATACGGCCCAAAAGAGCTGACACCTCACTGCCCGCCTGTGTGAACCGGAAGATGTTATCCATGAAAAAGAGGATGTCCCGGCCACCTGATTTATCATCACCATCCCTGAAATACTCCGCAATGGTCAGTCCTGACAGGGCCACGCGGGCGCGTGCTCCGGGAGGTTCGTTCATCTGTCCGAATGTGAGTGTGGCCTGGGAATGATTCAACTCCCTGCGGTCTACCTTGCTCAGATCCCATCCTCCCTTCTCCATATCCTCCAGAAACTCCTTCCCATACCGGATCACACCCGATTCAATCATCTCACGAAGCAGGTCGTTACCTTCACGTGTGCGTTCGCCGACACCTGCGAACACCGACATTCCGGAGTATTTCTTTGCAATGTTGTTGATCAGCTCCATGATGATGACTGTCTTTCCCACACCGGCACCTCCGAACAAACCGATTTTACCCCCCTTGGAATAGGGCTCAATCAGATCAATGACTTTGATGCCTGTATAAAGTACCTCCTTCTGGGTAGTCAGATTCTCGAATTTTGGGGGATCACGGTGGATCGGGTAGGTATGCTCCCTGGAAACCTCACCCAGACCGTCAATGCTCTTTCCCACGACATTGAAAAGCCTGCCGCGGATCTCCTCACCCACAGGCATGGATATCGGTGCACCGGTGGCGATGACTTCCATTCCCCTCTGAAGACCATCCGTGGAATCCATCGCAATGGTCCGGATCGTGTTTTCCCCGATATCCTGCTGGCATTCCAGAACCAGGATGGAGCCATCCTCCCGGGTGACCTCCAGGGCATCATAAATGTGGGGAAGATCTTTCTCGTCCCTGAATGTGACGTCAACGACCGCCCCGATAATCTGCGATATATAACCAGTCTCTTTATCCTTGCTCATTCCGGAAAATTTGA
Source organism: Bacteroidales bacterium (assembly GCA_016939365.1). GTDB lineage: Bacteria > Bacteroidota > Bacteroidia > Bacteroidales > JAFGHD01 > JAFGHD01. The sequence continues at coordinate 4,547 of JAFGHD010000173.1, forward strand.
CCAAAAATAAAAAAAACCATCTTAACGGGATGGGAAGCTCTTATTTCCGGTACAGCTTCTTCTGAAAAACCAGTAATATGAGCACTCCGGTGGTAATGGAGGCATCGGCTATGTTGAACACCGGGCGGAAAAATATGAACTCCTGGCCTCCCATCCAGGGTATCCAGGAGGGGTACTGTCCTCTGAAAATGGGAAAATACAGCATATCCACCACCTTTCCGTGCAGGAAGGTCCCGTATGTCCCCGAATCAGGGAGCAGTAACGCTGCTTCATGAAACCGGCTTTCGCTGAAGACCAGTCCGTAAAATGCACTGTCGATCATATTTCCGACAGCGCCGGCAAAAATGAGTGACATGCATAGGATAAGCCCGGTACGTGCATGTTTTCTGATCAGGTAAACCAGATATATTCCGATGGCGCCGATGGCCGCCAGCCGGAATATGCTCAGAAGCATCTTCCCCGACTCACCGCCGAAGGTCATGCCGAAGGCCATGCCCTCGTTCTCGGTGAAGTGAATGATGAACCAGTTCCCGAAAATACAGAACTCCTGCCCCAGGGTCATATGTGTCTTGACCCATATCTTAAGAGCCTGGTCGGCCAGCAGAACCAACAATACAGTCAACAGAGACTTCTTCAAGTCAGAAGGATTGGATGGGGGTGGGATCAGCGTCTCTGATATTGCTTCATTTTGGCATCGATACTGAGTGTGGCATGCGGAACGCTGCGGAGCCTTTCCTTTGAGATCAGCTTGCCCGTTACCCTGCAGATGCCGTAAGTCTTGTTCTCGATCCGGATGAGCGCGTTTTCAAGGGCATTGATGAACTTCTGCTGACGGGCTGCCAGCTTGCTGTTCTCCTCTTTCGAAAGCACCTGGTATCCCTCTTCCAGTACCTTGAAGGTCGGGGATGTATCGTCCGTGCCATGCTCGTCGCTGTTGGTATATGCCTCCATCAGAAGTTTCAGGTCCTGCCTGGCCTTCTCAAGTTTGCTCATAATGATCTGACGGAATTCCTCAAGCTCCTCATCGGAATACCGGTTTTTCCTCACGTCAATGTTGGTTTCTTCCTGTGCCATATCAACCTTGATTTAATCTTATGCACCCTCCCGGGATGACGACTTCTCAACTTCTATGACTGCCCTCAACTGTTCAGTGAGTTCAATTTCACGGCTTTCCACCGAATGGTTTTTCTCCGAAAAGACTACTGAATCGGCAAGAGTTTCCGAACAAATATATGAATAATTCTGATCCACGGCACTCTTCAGTAAATCGTCCGGGCTCAGACTGACTTTGATCCGGTCGGTGACTTCAAATCCCTTTTCTTTTCTGATATTCTGTATCCTGTTGACCAGCTCCCGGGCAATACCTTCCTGCCTGAGTTCCGGTGTCACCGTGATATCAAGAGCAACCGTAACGGATCCCAGGCTGGTGATCAGCCAGCCCGGAATATCCTCTGTCAGGATATCCACATCGCTGAGCCGTATCTCTACAGGCGTACCGGCGATATCCAGATGGAGCATACCGGTGGATTCCAATGTGGTGATCTGTTCTTCTTTCATCTCTGCCAGGGCGGCGGCGATCCCTTTCATCAACCTGCCATAGCGGGGTCCCAGCTCCTTGAAGTTGGGCTTGACCTTCTTCACGATCAGGCTGTGGTCTTCCAGAAATTTCAACTCCTTGACATTTACCTCTGCGAGGATCATTTCGGTGACCGACTCCAGCTGTTTTCTGAATTCTGCGTTTGTCACGGGTACCATGATCATCCCCAGGGGTTGTCTTACCCGGATGCTGGTTTTCTTTCGGAGTGACAGCACCATGGATGAGATGGTTTGCGCCAGCTGGATCCGTTGCTCGAGTTCCGGATCAATCAGCGATTCATCTGCTTCCGGGAACAGGGTGAGGTGTACGGAGTCGGCTTTCATTCGGCCGGTGACCCTGTTCAGGTCGACAAACAGCTTTTCCGAGAAAAAGGGTGCGATGGGAGCGCAAAGCCGGGCAAGTACCTCCAGGCACCTGTAGAGTGTCTGATAGGCTGCCACCTTGTCCTGCGTATATTCCCCCTTCCAGAAGCGCCGGCGGCTCAACCTGACATACCAGTTGCTCAGGTGCTGGTCCAGAAAATCGGCAATGGCCCTGCCGGCTTTGGTCGGCTCGTAATCGTTGTAATATTCGTCAACTTTCCTGATCAGGGTGTTGAGCTCCGAAAGGATCCAGCGGTCCAGCTCGGTACGGGCTGAAGCCGGGACCTCCTCCTCGCTGTAACGGAATCCGTCAATATTGGCATACAGCGCAAAGAAAGCATAGGTATTGTGAAGCGTTCCGAAGAATTTCCGCTGAACCTCCGCCACACCCTGCGTGTCGAATTTCAGGTTTTCCCATGGCTGGGCGTTGGTGATCATATACCAGCGGGTGGCATCCGGGCCGAAGGTCATGATGGTCTCGAACGGATCCACTGCATTTCCCAGCCTCTTGGACATCTTGTTGCCGTCAGCATCCAGAACCAGGCCGTTCGAAAGACATGTCCTGAAAGACACACTGTCGAACACCATGGTGGCGATCGCGTGAAGCGTAAAAAACCATCCCCGTGTCTGGTCCACTCCTTCCGCAATGAAATCCGCCGGGAAGTATGTGTCCAGGTTGTCCCTGTTTTCGAAAGGATAATGAAACTGGGCATAGGGCATGGCTCCGGAATCGAACCAGACATCGATCAGATCCGGTTCGCGGAACATCCTGCGGCCGGAGGGTGAGACCAGGATGATCCCGTCCACGGCCGGCTTGTGGAAATCAAAACGGGAATAGTTCTCATCCGAAAAATCCCCGGGCTGGAATGACCCGAGCGGGTTTTCCTTCATGAAGCCCTTTTCAACCGATTTCCCGATTTCTTTTTTCAGCTCTTCCGCAGAGCCGATACATATCTTCTCCGTTCCGTCCTCCGTAACCCATATGGGCAGCGGAACCCCCCAGTATCTCGTCCTGGACAGGTTCCAGTCGACCAGGTTCTCGAGCCAGTTGCCGAATCGTCCTGTTCCGGTGGCTTTGGGTTTCCAGTTGATGGTATTGTTCAGCTTGATGAGCCGCTCCCTGTAGGCCGTGGTCCTGATGAACCATGAGTCGAGCGGGTAATAGAGAATGGGCTTGTCCGTCCGCCAGCAGTGAGGGTAGGAATGAATGTACTTCTCCGTTTTGAAGGCCTTGTTCTCACGTTTCAGTTTGACAATGATGTCGATATCCACGCTGTCACCGTTGGCGGGGTTATAATCCGGATCGTATTCAGGTTTCACATACCTTCCTGCGAATTCACCCATGGCCTCCACAAAGCGACCCTGTTTGTTGACCATGGTGAGCGATCCGATCCCGTATTCACGGCCCACCTTGAAGTCATCTGCCCCGAAACTGGGAGCGATATGGACAATGCCCGTTCCATCTTCCGTGGTCACGAAGTCTCCCATTACCACCCTGAAGGCATCGCCGTCGGTGGGCTGGGCGTAGGGGAGCAGTTGTTCATAACGGATGCCGTTCAGTTGTGATCCCTTGAAGGTATCCAGTACCCGGAAAGGGATTTTTTTCGAACCCGGCTCCGGGGGTGCCAGTTCCCCATCGTCAGGATCACCTGAGAAGAAATTGCTTCGGAGTACATCCGCCAGGATCAGGGTGACCGGCAGAGAGGTGTACGGATTATAAGTGGCGATATGGGTATAAACGATATCCTTCCCTACTGCCAGTGCCGTGTTGGACGGTAACGTCCAGGGAGTGGTGGTCCAGGCCAGGAAAAACACATCCCCATGGGCATTATGGAACAGGAATTCCGAGGCTTCATTCCGGATCACCCTGAACTGGGCTACAACAGTGTTGTCCTTTACATCGCGGTAGCAGCCCGGCAGGTTCAGCTCATGGGAACTGAGGCCTGTCCCTGCCGCCGGCGAATAGGGTTGTATAGAATATCCCTTATACAGCAATCCCTTGTCATATAGCTGCTTCAGCAACCACCATACAGTCTCAATGTACTTGTTGTCAAAGGTGATGTAGGGATGATCCAGGTCGACCCAGTATCCCATTTTCAGTGTCAGGTCATCCCAGAGGTCCTTGTAACGCATCACCTCCTTGCGGCATGCCTTGTTGAAATCCTCTACCGATATCTTGACCCCGATATCTTCCTTGGTGATACCCAGGTTCTTCTCCACCCCGATCTCCACGGGCAGACCATGGGTGTCCCATCCGGCCTTTCGCTCCACCAGATATCCCTTCATGGTCTTGTAGCGGCAGAAGATGTCCTTGATCGTCCGGGCCATCACATGGTGGATACCTGGTATTCCGTTGGCCGAAGGGGGGCCTTCGTAAAAGACAAAGGGCCTGCTGCCCCTGCGGATCTCGACGCTCTTTTGAAATGTCCGGTGCTCTTTCCAGTATTCCCTGATCTCACTGCCAATGGCCGTCAGGTCCAGCTTCCGGTACTCCGGGTATTTCAGTTTCATGAAAGGTCGGTAGATTTACGGATTAAAAAAACCGTGCAAAGCTAAAAAATATTATTTCAACAGCATTTCACAGGTTCCAGGCCCTTTGCAGGTGCTGTGAAACAAAAAAGGCTGTCCAAAAAAGACAGCCTTTCTTGAACCCGTTTCTCTGGTGCTATTCGATAATAATTCGTTCGGTATGTATCCCGTCGCCGTTCTCCACCTGGATGATATAGATCCCGCCTGTCAGGACGGATGCATCGATCCTGCAAGTGGTACCGGTTGCGCGGGTGTCGAGTACCAACTGACCGGCATAGTTGTATATCCTGACTGCCGACATTTCGGTGGCTGAGGTGATGTGGATCATCTCCCTTGCAGGGTTCGGGAAAATGACGGTGTTGATCACCCCGGGCTGCTCGATCCCGGTGATGATGTCGACATACACCTTGTTGGAGGGGCCTGATTCGCCTTCGTCATAAACCGCCGTGACATAGTACTCATAATAGCCAACGGGCAGGTCCATGTCGTCATATTCCAGCGCGGTCACCATGGAGGCGTTGATTTTGTTGCCATCGCGGTAGACATTGTAGCCCAGAAGGCCATCGGACAGGTTACCGATAGGCTTCACGGTCTCTACACCGGAGTAGTCGGTCGGGTGAGATAGTTGCGGTACTGATCCTTTCAGGATGATGGGCTCGGCAAGTCCTCCTCCGATTTCTGCAATGGTGCCATCTGCATACTGGACAATGGCGCGTTCAAGGTAGGCTTCGTTCCAGGGAGCCCAGGAGGGGCTGCCGTTATTGAAATCCCATGACCGGCCGTTGTTCAGGTTGGCATCGTATCCCAGGAAGGTGGTGGCGTTGATGGATCCGAAGCCCACGACGAAGTCACCGCTATAGGTGATGTTCTGCGCACTGATGTCAACTTCCATCCAGTCGTCGTCAGCAGCGGTGACGAGTTCCTCGTAATCAATCGTAGTGGAAGGCTGTGACCCGGCCCATTCGAACAGGGTGGCGTTGAATGTGTTGTCACCGGCTTGTATTGAGGTCCAGAATTTCATTTTCAACACCTGGCACGGGCCGGAAGGTGACATTTGTGTAGACATCGTGTATCCCTGATAGCTGTATGCGCCAGTGTTGGTTCCGTTGTCATAGATCAACTCTTCGATGGTGCCTCCGCCACCCGGGGCTACCCAGGTCAGGTGCACGTCATTGCCGGTGACGTCGGCTTCCAGGTCCGTGGGGGGATCCAGTGTTACGCCGCCGACCTCATCGAAAGTGAAGTCATCGAAATAATAGTTGCAGGGTCCGTTGACCGTCCAGGCATACATGTCGACACCGCCGAGCGCGTTAAGGGTCTGGGTTCCGGTGGCACCCGTGCTCCATACATATTCGATAACCAGATTGCCGTCGATGAAGAGCTGGGCCCAGTCGGTATCCAGGTTCACCTTTAATTCACTCAGGAACCAAGTGTCATAGGAATAGCTGAAGGTGGCCGTTCCTGTCCCTCCGGCGTTGACGGTACCTACCCCGGCTGCATCAAAGAACACCTCGATGCCCCACAGGCTGCTGGTGCCGTTGAAGTCCTGAAGGACATTGAAGTAACCGTTGTTACCACTGACCACATATGTCATGAAGTGGATGGTGTAGTGTCCGCTCGTAAGATCGTTGATGAGGAAGACAGCGTCGGTGGTTGCGCCGGTCACCTGTACCGATTTGGTGCCGCTGTAAGCCTGATCGTCGACGATGGGTGCATCCTCCGGTCCTCCGGGCGCACCGCTCCAGGTGGTCCAGTGGGTGGGATCCACCACGGCCAGGAAGTCACCTACGTTATAGGCTTCGAAGTCGTTGAAGTACAGA
>JAFGHD010000174.1 GCA_016939365.1 Bacteroidales bacterium
ACGTGTCTCAGTGTCGCGCACGACTTCCTTAAAGGTATTCGTTATATGTTGGAGCATCTGCACACCTTACCAAAGACGTCTCAGTGTCGCGCACGACTTCCTTAAAGGTATTCTTATCTTGTCGAAACAGATGAAGGAAACTTCTGTAAAGTCTCAGTGTCGCGCACGACTTCCTTAAAGGTATTCTCCATCATTTTCAGTTTGTTATATTTCAGGATATCCTGTTCAATCCGGTAAAAAATCCGGCATGCATCTCGTTTACAAAGCTAAAGTACCATATTTCCGCAAATCGCCTGTCGACATACCACTAAAAAATGACTGCTTCGACAAATTGACCAGCTAAAATGCATCAGATCAGAATAATAAATCCGAACACCTATCGCAAACGGCACATCGTGTCTCATCAATCAGATGATTTTCGGAAAATGTCCTTTACCGGCTTTTTATCGGATGCTTAAATGACAGTAATACAACTTCTTACAAAAGCATCAAAAACGGCCCCACCCGTTTTTTCGCAAATCGTCATTCCCATGTGTCCACAAAACAGGTTTGCGGTATATTGTTCTGTCTCAGAACCCAACATTAGGTAGAACTTTCATAGGTAATCATCATGTAATCAGCGGGATAGGCCTTTCGGCCGGTTTTCGCAAATCCTAACAGAGTAACAGCATGTCAATGAACGGATTATGAAAATCAAACCACTACAGTAGATGAATTTTCACTGCCGGTAACGCCCTGACAGTACATTCGCTCCGCACATGCCCTGCATAACGGGTAATACAACACCGAATCGGTCTTTTTGTTGATCATTTTGCCGATCTTTTCCTGTAACCGTTTCAGCTCGGCAGTTGTAAGAAAACACTCGAAAACGCTGTAGTTTTTTCGGATACCTGCATCCTCAAGCGCTTTCGCCACCTTATTCCTTCTTCGGTCCTTGACAATATCATAGGCGATTACAACCAGTGTTTTCATTACCATGCAGATATGTACGGTTTGTATTTTTTTACTTCCCCTAATAGAAAAGCTGACAACATCCGCGCCTGTGCCTCGATGATTTCAGTCAGGCGGGTTTCCTTTTTCTTATATCTGATCACAGTCTGCAATCTCATGCTGACTTTTTCGGCCAGCCGACGGCGTGTGGCGGCATCAAGCATTCCATTTTCCACCCTGATCTCTTCTCCTTTGCTGATCATGGCAAATACGACCCGGTCTACTGCCTGCTGCCTGAATTCCTCAATCAGGTCGAATATCAGTGTCGGCTTGCCGTGCTGGGGTTTATGAAGGAAACTGATATACGGGTTCAGACGCGCTTTGGTCACCGCCTCCCAGATGCGTGCGTAGAGTATTCCGTATCCATAGTTCAGAAGGCAGTTGACTGTATCTGATGCACCCTGTCTCACGCGACCTTCAAAACTGATATAATCGTTCAGAAGCAGTCCGACCTGTTTCCAGTAATAACCGGCTGCCCGGCCCTCGGTGGAAAAAAGGAGCCCCCTGAGGATTTCATGATCGGCCGCCGGAAGTTCCAGCGCTTCGCCGGCCAGTTTTTCCATATTACCGATACTGTCGCCGTAATGAATGTTGAAATCGTCTCCTGTATTTTTTCGGTATTTATAATGGTATTTGATCAGGTACATCTGGTTGGTGATCTTGGCGTGTACGATCAGCCGTGCGAGCAACGAAGCTTTACCGTTTAAGAAGGCTGCCATCTGGGCATCGCCCTGCTGCTGTGTCTGGAAAAACGGGGCCTGCAGCAGCGCATAGGGCTTCCCATCCCGCCCGATAAAATCCAAAGAGATGTTGTTCATGGCGCAATGGGCGATCACATTGGACGATATGGCAACCCCCTGCGATAATATAAGGATGTTTTTCAACTGATCGAGTTTCACCTCGTTGACTTTCTTCCCTTTTTCCTTAACTGATATGGTGTTCCGTGTTTTGCCGAGGAAAATTCCGGGTTTGCTCACAATGAGCTCCATACCCCGGGATTCGAGTTTCCGGTATGTCGTCCGCTCCCTGCGGATCATCTTCCGGGCTTCGGGGCTGGCCTTTTTAGCTTCCGGTCCGGATTTCGGCGTGCGCCGGAGCCTGTCTATGATTTCTGTAACAAGTATGTTTTTTCTTTCCTGCATTGCTTCCGTCAGGAACTGCACACTCATGAGCCATTCCCTTAGATCCTGCTTATTACCGACAGCGCCGGTAATAAATGCCGAGACACATTTTTCCTTCAGAGACTTATACATGGCCCAGTCAATCATTTCGAGCTTTTCGCTACCGATCAGTTGTGCATAGTAACGGCCGATGCCATTGGTCACTTCGGTGAGATGATCCATATCCAGATGGCCGCCGGTAAACCGTACAGCCTGTTGGACGTCGTTTTTCAGTTTGCGAAGTTTATCGTTCGAGATGGTTAGCTCCCCGTTGTTGAACCAGATGCCCAGATACTCGAAGCCCTCGGAGACCTTTTTCACGCATGCGCCGGGATTCAGCCTGATTTTCAGGGTGTTGACGATGTAATTCCTGACGTCATCCAGCGCCCGGAACGCCTCGCCCTCTTTTTTTGACAGGATGATAAAGTCGTCGGCATACCTGATATAGCCATAATTACGGGTAGTCATCATCACATCGAGCGGATGCAGATAGAGGTTAGCCAGCAACGGTGAGATCACACCGCCCTGAGGGGTGCCGGTGATCCGGTCATGCCAAGTGCAGTCACCGGTGATCTTTCCCATTCTCAGCCATAATTCGGTAAGGTGGACGATGTATTCATCCCCCACCACTCCGGTGAACATCTGAAGGAGCGGCTCATGGGGAATAGTATCGAAATACCTGTCGATATCGCACAGGGTGATCCAGTCTCTTTTCTCGTTGACGATCAAATGCCTGGCTTTTCGGATTGCCTTCAGCGGACCCTTCTGGGGTCTGTAGGCATAACTGACATTGAGGAACATTTTTTCGAACAACGGTTCAATGAGGATCTTCACAGCCACCTGAACCACCTTATCGCGTACGGCAGGGAGGCCCAGAATACGGCGGCCGCCTTTTTCCTTCGGGATGGATACCTGTCTGTAGGGTTTTGGTATGTAGGTCTTGTCAGAGATATCCCTGAGCAGGTCATCCAGATTTGCATCGATATTTTCCCCGAACTCTTCCACTTCCACATTATCCACTCCGCCTGCAGATCCTTTCATCTGCACTGTTTTCCAGGCCGCAGTAAGCAGTTGGATATTGCACAGCCGTTGATAAAGTTCTGTACCCATTACTGGCTTTATTCAGGGGGCTGATGGATGGAAAAGTGCCCGAAGCCTGCGGATGTGGACAGACCGATATGTATGATACCCGCCGTTCGGAGCAGCGCCAGATACCGGGAGATGCCCGTGCCGAATGTCAGCAGGCCGGTATTTCCGGATATCCGGTAACGATTGTCGTACCTGCGGCTGGAACAGGCATATGATACCTCCTGCAATACCGTTTCATCCGGCTCCACCCCCTCATCGTCAGTGACCGTATGGTTCGATTCCTGCATTTCCGTGCCGCAGTATAGATACGAGAGCAGTTGTATCCGTGAGGATGCTATCTTCACCAGGTGGTTCAGGCTGAAATCACCCGCATGTTTTTCAGGCAGGGATAGTGGAGTGAGGAGTGCTATTTCGGTTTTTTTGTTCCTGTTAGGTGCTTTTTCCAGCGGTTCTGCGGTCCAAGGGATCGGTTCCACACCGGGCAGAAGGCTGCCGTTGGCATAAAGCGGGAAGGTGGCGCCTGCGCCGTTGACCGCAGAGGCCATCGTAAAGACAAGGGGGTGCCCGGCATTTCTTTTAACGGCATTTGGTTTTTGCCGGCCGACACCATCAGCACCCATAAGGGTCATGGCCCTCAGGATATCGGCCAGGTATTCCAGCGAATCCCCGACAAGCGTCATGTCGAAGGTGAGCGTCTCGTCAGCAGAGTATTTATGTTTCAGGTGCGGAGCGGAAATGACAAATGGTTTGGGATGGTCGCGGTATTTTCGGGGCAGAGGTCGTACGGCAGAGCCCGGCAAAGCCATGAGCTTCGGAAATGCGCATTGGTTCAGGAGCATACATGTACCGCAGGGCATTTGCTTTGAAGGGTATGAGTGCATCAGGCATACCGTTTTTTTCAGGGCCTGCCCGAAAGCGCCACTGATCACATCGGCGGGGAAATATTTTTCCGGTATGGATACCGGAGCGGCTACCCGGAATAAAAAGCGCAGACGGTACAGCCTGAACCCATCGGGTATAAGATATGAGGAATCCTTTACAGGTTTTGTTTTCATAGGGTATCATCAGAATGATCGTGCCAGAGATACTGCAATATCTGAGAAAAGGTAAAACAGACCGGTGACGGTGAGTGATGTGGGCGGGTCGGGTGGTAGTCGTTTATTCTGTCGCACAGCATGACTGCCGTATTTGCTGCAGATTTTATAGATCCTGTCGGCGATGGATGTACGGAAATCATCGAGCTTTCCGGATTCATGCAGGCAGCGGATGATGGTGCGGGTATGGCCGGTCTTCGGGCCGTTTGTGTCATTGACGGATTCAGGAAGCATTTTTATGGAGGCCAGTTCCATCAGGCTCTCCTCAAGCCGGCGCAGTGTGCCGAGGTTCCTGATGACCGTTGCCGGATCATCTTTTTCGAGGCTGAGGGCCACGTCGGTGAGCAGGGCTTCGTCCTCGGCGGAAAAGAAACGGCTGAAAACACCGAACACTTCATGGTGCTTTTCCCGCACGGCTACCTGCGGCAGCGCTCCGATGAGCCGGCGCATGTGGCTGAAAACCTCGCTTTTCGGGCCGCTCTTGGCAAAGATCATTGCAAAATCCTGCATGTCTTCAGCGAATTCATCAGGCGTTTCGCTACAGAAGCAGAACGGTATGGTGCGGCCCAGGTCGTGCTCAATATCCTGCAGGCGGCTGACGGCATGGAGGATGAAATTCGAGGCCGGCGTGTCGCATTCGTCATCCACCGGGCAGCGGGTATCAAAGATGACGGCCTGTATGCCCGGATTTTCACGTAAATATTCCAGCCCCTCCTCCAGGTTTTGCCTGTGGCTCAGTTCAAAGCCTTCGCGGGATGCCTCCTCAGCCATTTCCCGGCAAAAGGCAAGATGGTCATCGATCAGAAGTATGGCGTGTTTCATGTGCCTGTTGTTTCTGAAACATTTTTACTCCCGGTTACCGGAGGGGATTACCGTAAACTCCTTTCTCTCCCTGCAGAAGTCGTTATTGATACGGATGGTTACCGTATCTCCCGGCTTAAGTTCCGGGACAGTAAAATGCCTGCCTTTTTTTTCTGCCTTTGCCCTTAAATCCTCAAATTTCTTTCGCAGGCTGTCTGCCGATTTGACAAGGATATCATCGCCGATGCTGAACGAATAGTACCCTCCGGTAATATCTTTCACCCGGGCAGGGGGCGTGTCGCCTTTTTTATACCTGCTGTGATCCCGGACAACTGTCACCGGATTTTCAGACTCCGGCTGAACGGGGTCAGAATGCGGTGCCGCCGGGACATATTGAGCGTGAGGTTCATCAGCCGTTTCATCGGGACATTCGCCTGTGAACGGCACAAACTGCCCGTATCCTACGTTGGTCTTGGCGCCGATACCCAAAGTGCAAAGGATTCTTTGGAATAGCTGCTTTTTAACGTCTGAGGTAATAATATCCTTGTATAATATGCTGTTATGTAGTCTGAATGAAAACCTGTAAACCACGCCCGGCATCACTTTCAAAAACTTGATCGGATTCGGGTCAGAGAAAGGATCCAGTTCAGGTCGTACCGGATCGTCTGTGTGTTTATGGGGCGTGATGTAATCGCTGGCAAAGATGCGTTTTTCGCGGTTATTATAGTTGTTCTCCGGAATGCACAGCGGCCATGCATCATAAAACACATCCCTCCCGTAAACAGGAATGGATTTATTTTGCCGGTTCATTCCGTGGAATATTTCGTTTTCGAGATCATCAACGCTGATATCGCATTTAATCCCCAGTTCATCCAATAATGATCTGATATAATGATCGCGGCTTTCGGAAAATTCGTTCTGAAGGCTGCGTTTGGTGGTTTTTTTCAGGATTCGTTGAGGGAAAGCGCTCCGCAGCAATCCCTTCACCGAGCTTCCCGGTATGACGGGCATACCGGTGGTATGATCGAAGTAAAAGCCGATCTTGAATGCTTCAGGTGTCAGCTTTGACTTCTCATCCCTCACCTGGTCCTCCGGATTTTTATAATCATGGCCATAGCCGCTGCCGGTAAGCAACCCTGGATAGATAGTGACAAGGTCAATTGTTTCAAAGGTTTTTTTTTGGTCGGTATCATAACCGAAGATCTTATTTTTATAAAGTTCTTCGTTTAAACCAACCAGTTCCTCTCTGGATGAAACACAAAAGTACTTTCTGTAGTTCAGCCATCCTGCATTCGGTTGAATATTAGTCATTGATCGCCTTGTTTTCGTTATCCACCATCTTGTACACGCGCATTGCCAGTTTCAGGGCCACACCTGCGCTCACCAGACCGTTCCTCGCCAGTTTTCGCTGTTCGGGATCGAATTGCTTCAGCGAGCGATAAGGGTTTATTTCATCGATATTGGGATAGTTTCCTCTGAGTGCCTGGTATATCTTTATCAGCAGTTTAAGTATCCTCTTTTTCTCATCATTGGCCTCGAAGATCATGACAGTGCCCAGGATGCCCGTATTGATGATGCTACCGCCGAATGAGGCGACGTAACTTCCGTATTTTGATTCTATTTGCTTCTCAACTTCCTTCCCTTTTTTTTCTCCCTTTACAATAGATTTATCCTGATCCAGCACATCAATGGCTTTGATGATCATATGGTTATCCGGTTTGTTTTTCATTGTTCTTGGTCTTTGATGGTGGATAATTCAATTTTTTCAACGGAGCATATGCCGTAACCCACGCTGGCGTTGGCGCCAATTTGAACAGGATGTTCCAGCATGGCTCTGCTGAAGGATTCAAAATAGGGATCACCTTTAGGGTAAAGCACCATAAAGAACAACCTGGACTCCCTGGGCAGCACCTGTTCGTACCAGAGGTTGGTGCTGGTACCGTCCTCAAGGTGGTTCCGGGCAATAACGGGCAGGTGGTAATCATCGGCGAGCTCGCAGAACACCTCATCTCTGGCGATGGCAATGCCTTCTTTCCCCAGGAGTTGTGTCACAATATTGCGAGACAGGTACTCGCTATAAGTGCCGTTAAGGTCCTCCTCCTCAAATTGTACGGGTTTGTCTTGATCGGGATCAGTGTGGCCAATCTTCGTATTTCCAAAGTCGAAATTCTGAAGACTTTTCAGCTTTTCATCATCCGTGGTCTTCCTTCCGAACAATCTGATCCGTTCCCTGAAATTTTCGATGAGGTACGGCGATGTTACACGGTAGAACATGCGGCGGTCGCTTCTTACCGGAAGAGTGATGATATCAGCCTGGAGGAAACGGAACTTACCGGGTATTTGAACCTTTGTGTTCCTGTCTTTTTCCAGTTCTTCACGATATTTCCTGTATTTCTCATGGTCGTCCTCCTCATCAGGAATATCCGACCGGTCGTTTCCGAAAATATGAAAAAGCATTTCAAACCAGTCATCCTGTTTCTGTTCCAAAAGAATGTGCCTGAAAAATTCCCTAAGAGCCCCCTTCAGGCTGGTTGAATAGATGCATGGAAGGTTGGTTGCAGGATCACGCTGGATCAGGTTATCGATGATCCAGTAGTTCTCTCCGCCCGCGCCGGCATGAAGGTTTGATTTGGCCGTTATCAGAAACGCCGCCACATCATAATTGAATTCGGGGTGTGTCATATGCTTTGAATTTAATATGTTTATTGAAACATCATATAATTGTAACCGATTTGCCTGAATACGGCATGATCATCACAAATTATTTCTTCAAATTGTGTTTTGAATTCTTCTTGAATAAAAAATACTGAGCCTCTTCTGATCATGTGGATTGCCACAGGTGATTTATCCGGTCGTTGATATGTGTGTTTCGAGATATTGCTGCGGATATTTCTGAATCTTTCCTTTTCAGAAAGAATCAGGGCACAGTGTCGTTTGACTTCATCCATCTGATCACCGGTAAGAAAAGTGCCTGAAAGCAGGACTGCCTTTACCAGGCCATTGTTTACCCTGATCTGGCTGTTTCCGAGGTAGTCGCTGATATTGCTCCTGAAGTCATTCTCACTGATTCTGGTGCATTTCATCAGGAAAACAGATCGTTCCTTTCCGAAAAAAACAGTCCTCTCCTGTTCCGAAAAATCAAAATCACTGCTGAACCTGACAATAAAGCCGAAACCCCACTCATCTGCCAGTATTTTTTTTCTGAATTCCATACCGGGATACTCCTTTTCCTTTCTTATTACTTCAGTATGTGCCAGGTGCCTGTATGTTCTTCTGAAATAGCTGTCGTCATGTTCGCAGATTCCCCATTTTTTATGGATGCCGGTAAATATCGCCTTCTTCAATACGGTTTCAGCCTCCGTTAATTGATCTGGTTGGGTAAGGTCGTCAGCAGTTCCGGCGAGGTAAGAAACGAAAGGAAACTTGGAGATGAAGTCTTCATTTTTCTCACTAAGAATCAGTTTATATGGGTACTTCGAACCTGCCACCTCCAGGAGGTATAGTCTTTTATCTTTGTCGTGCCACACAATTTCCCTATCTCGTAGAAAGAACTTTTTACCGGAAGCGTTGGTCAGGAAAACAGGCGATAATCCTACGATTTTCCCGAAGTCGTTTGGTTTGTTATCATCCGGAATGTCTTCAGGAAATGCATTGAAACTTCGTCCTCCAATGAGTTTAAGGGCTTCAGATGAATTATTGCCTTTTTCAAGGGGGATCAGGTCATGCTGTAACAATATCTGATGCCTGATCAGACCCAGGAGCGCCGATTGTTGCGGGAATGAGGCGCTGTGCTGGAAATAGTTGTTCCGGTTTCCCAATTCATGGTTCAGCTCCTGGCCGAAATAATACGGGGCCAACGGTATCAGCCTGATCAAATAATCGTTGTTCATGGTTGTCAATCTTTATCCTTGCTTCTGATGAAATGGGTGAATCTTAATATACCGTAAAGCAGATCCATTTTCTGGCTGGTGATTCTGCCGTTTTCCGGCAATGAGTTGATGATCATTGTAAGTTCCTCGAAGAAGTTCTTGTTTGCAGCGTAATTCTCATTGAAGTTGTTCCTGAAAAAATTCTCAACCTTGTCATGGTAAGGTGAAATATGGCTGATCACATCTTTTAAAAGGATCAGCTTGTATGTAAAGCTGTTCAGGAATTTTTCATCATTGATCTTATTGAAAAAAGACCGCATCATTTTCAGAAGATCGCGGTTATTCTTATCGATGATGAAGTTGATGCACTGGCCGCTGTGCTTTCTGAAGTCGATTTTCAGGGAATTCCGCTGGTCAATTTCATATTTCAGGTAATGCATCGCATCATAGGAGGTGATTTTCGCCTCGTACAAAGGAAATTTATAATAGCTGAGTGAAATCCCATAAGTAAGAGACGGCAGCTTCTTCTCCTCGATTCCGATTTCCTTGGCAAATTGAAAGATGCTTCCAAATTCTTTATCCAGTTCGTCGATCAAATTGAAGATGGTGATTTTCGCGGCGTTTTTTTCATTTCGGAATACCACCGGGGCAAAAAACAGCAGATCATCACCACCGCAGTATACCGGTGCGCCGCCGTGATCCAGAATCAACACAGAAGCCTTTTGGGCAAACTCAAGCATTTTTTCAGAAAATCTCCTGACCATTGAGTTTGACCGGTCATTATTTTTCTCAATTGTCCCGGCTTTTTTAATTATTTGTCCTATCCGGTCCCCATCGGCATGAACAATTGCCACATATTTGTGGTATTGCATGAATTCATCTTTAAAAGCCTTTTTAAGTCCTTCGACAAGACGGTTCTCTTCATTGTCCTCTTTCTTTCCTGATAATTCTCTCGTTATATGATTTTCAAAATGCTCCCTGTATTTTTCCGGATTAATGATTTTGAGCTCCCTGCTTGCAATCTCAATTAAAGAGTCGAAGCCTTGGCGGGGTTTTTCATTGACCAGTTTTCTGGCTGTTTCCGGAAGTCTGATGATTTTATTGTAGTTTTCGCTGAACCCGTCACGGTAAAGGAACGAGCCATTGACACGGTCGAAAAAAATCCTCAGTGGATTCAGCCCGGATTCATCTGTAATATCCTCCAAAGGATTGATGCGTGCCTCCAGTTCCAGGACATCGAGAATTGCAGTGGCTTCATTGACAATATTCCCACCCGGTTGAATAGGAAATGCGGATGATACGATCCTCAGATAGCTGAAAAGGAACGTTTCAATGTCATCCTTTTCAAAAGTGTTTATATGACCATGAATTTTGGCTGCTACATCTTTTATTACCTTGTTAATGGCATTTCTTATTCTCTGCAGGTTTTCACTGTTCTCAGATTCAATTATGATACGGTCGGGGTAAAGGCCGGCCCCAAGAACATTTTCTTCGGAGATTTTTTCATCAAAAGGTAAAAGGATGTAGCCGTCAACTTTGTTTGTGTTGTCGACCGGTTGACCTTTTCCATCCACTGTAACCTTATCAGCCGTAATTTCCCGGATGATATTCCGTATCAGATATGAGAACAGGTAACTGGCGCCCCAGAGCTCCCTTGTTTTCCTGGCGGAAAGGAGTGTTTCGATGATGGGGCCGATAGATATTCCGATGTAGTTCTTATTCATTTTCCAGTTTTTTTAAAATGGACTGTAAATCAGATTTCAGGACGGGGATAAACTGTGTAATAATATTCCATACAATGGCAGAGCTGACATCAAAATACGAATGGATGATCCGGTTTCGCAATGAAATAATCCTGTGCCAGCCTATATGCGGGTGATCATTGTAAAAGGACTCGGTAAATTTATTTGCTGCTTCTCCCAATACTTCAAGGTAGCGTTCCACGGCAGCCCGTGTTTTTCTGTCGGACTGATAATCATCATATGACATATCCCGGATGAAGAGTTCTATATTGCCTATAGCCTCAAGCATATCCTCCAGCAGTATTTCCGCGGGTCTATTCCACATAAATCACCTCATTTTTGATGTTTTCCCATTGTCTGGGCTTTAATGACTCCATATGGATGAGATCCACTTTTTTACCGAGTAACCGTTCCAGTTCATCCGCAAGGTCTATGAATTCGATACCTACAGGCCCGGTGAAGCTGACCAGTATATCCACATCGCTGCCAGCAGTGGCGTCGCCCCTGGCCTGCGAACCGAAAATGGCCATGCGGTCAATGGGATAGTGGAGGCGAAGCGCAGGCAGGAATGACTGAAGTTGTTGTACGATCATTATTGATTGGTTTTCTTTAAACTGGAATATATTTTTCTAAGAATATCAAAATTATCATGATGCTTGAATTTTTTTTCAATATGCTTTTCTATATCAAACTTCTCTATTATCCAATCAAATAGTATGTTTATATCTTTAATATTACCAATTTTGAGAGTTAAAGATGCGCGAGTATCTTTTTGAATAATAAAGCGTTGTTTAATGAAATATTCAGGAATTGGCTCAGCTTCAAAATATACAGTATAGCAGTTTTTTTCTTTTTCATAAAATGGTAAAAATCGTATTGGTGATTTGAATCTTTTAACAAATTCGTTCTCATTATTTCCCCTTCTGATCCAGGTACCAGGTAGTTCCTCTTTAGCATGTGTTTTTATAAGCTTTGCTTTCCCGTAGTTTCTCCATGACTCCTCTGTTGAGAGTCCAAATAAATCCCTCCAGAGATAAAGTTCACCGTTTTGCTGGACAGTTTTAAATAATTCTGATTTTTCATGATAATTTCTCTGCTCGTCAAAACCCCTTTCATAAACCTTGTCGGCATTTTGTATATCACTTATTCTTCGAGATATTGCATTAATTTCTCTTGGATCAGCATCTCTTTGATAGTATTGTCTATTAAACAGTTTTTCTTTTATTGTTTTTTTGTCCCACTGAATTCTTTTTTCGTACAGGAATTTAAATAACAATGACTTAAAATAAAAAACTGATTCTGTTGTATTGAGTATTTCATCATTACCATCGTCATTTATGTCTTTCTTAACAAACTTGAATTTATCCTTAATGTTAATTCCAGATCTGAGGCTTCTATAAAATAGATCAATATAATTAAATAATAATTTACCTGTTTCAACCCAGTCATCTGATTTAGCTGTCGGTGATACAGTGAAAAAGAACTTTTTATATGGCGTATGATAATAATTATTATTTCGAAAAGCATCGCTGGATTTCTCAGGAAAAAAAAAGCCATATCCTTTGGATTGTCTATTGCCAAAACCACCAATGCTGAAAAAAGAACAAATGTTTTCATTTATCAGGTCTAATAGACCTTTACTATAGGAATGAATTATCATTTTTAATGAACCCTCGACAAAACTCATCTTGAACTTATTGTGATTTCCAGTTCCCATATGGCCAAAAAAAGAGCCCCATCCTTGACATTCCTGCCAACAAATCCCTGCACCTTCATATAATTCTATTTTAATTTTGTATTTAAGTGATTTCTTATCCTTTTCCCATACTTGCTTCCATTCATCCATTATTGGAATATTATTCATCTTACAGAAAGAAATAATAAAATGATCAAGTTTTGGTTTCAATTCTGTCGCCCTCAGCGTTGCTCCAAGCTGATCGTGCTGGAAATGGATGAGCGGGGTGTGCTGCTTCAGTGTGAATTCGATCTTATACATGGTTTTCGGGTATTAATTCGATTTTTATATGGGTTATGATATTACCGTTTATGATTGCATTATAGCTGATTTTTCAATGTGTGTCCGGATCGTTGCCGCGAAAAGCCTGATTGTATTCCTGCCACAGGATCAGGAATTTCTTTTCGTCCACCTCTTCCTTCTCATTTGTGTTTTTCCTTATGCTCGTTTTTTCATCCTTTTTCTGCTCTGTTGTTTCGGTGTCGGAGGTTTTGGTTTTGCTCAGCCCGATCAAACGGAAAAAGTCCTGATTCCTGAGGCCTTCCTCTGTCTTTGCAGATGAATTTCTCAGTAATTCCGCGGAGTGCTCCTTTTCCCATTGCATCCGGTCAAGCTCATATCGTTGTTTCAAACCGTTCTGGGCAAGCAAATACCAGTACCTGATCAGGTTCAATGCAAGCCATATGACTCCGGCCATCAGTACCAAAAGGGTAAAAGGATAAAGGATCCTTAGCCATTTCGAAAAAATGTTAGATTTGTCCGGGATAAGATCCGGTAAAAAGAAAGAGGCCGGTATCATGACCACCGCTACGCATGTTATGATCAGGGCAGTTCTCAGAAATCGTCTGTGGTTTTCCATGTGTTGTATGTTTTTTTATTTCTGCTTCGCGGAATGAACACAATCCACACGATCAGGCTGCTCATTACAATACTGAACATGCTGATCCAGAATGGCCAGCGAACAGCCAGGTACAAACTAGACTTATCAAACACATTCATTCCGAATATACCGGCGACGAGTGCGGCCGGAAGGAAGATGGCCGATAACCTCGTCAGCCGGGTGATGATCCTGCTTTCGTTGCGCTGTTCTTTGAGATTCACGTATCCGTGCAGCTCGCTGATCTCTGCATCCAGATCCTTCACCTGTTCGTTCAGCTTCATGTGTTTCTGCAACAGGTCGTACAGCTCTATGCCCTGCTCCTGTGCGGTCACCTCCCTGAAATATATCTTGTTGACGAACCGGATATACTGTTTGTAAAGGCTGCCGACCTTGTCGGGCAGCTTCTTCTCATTCACCCGGATCAGTCCGGATATATCAGTGACCTCATCAGAGAACTTCAGGATGCAGGCTCTTTGCACCAGGCACAGTTCCACCAGCTTGTAGTACATGGTCTGCATGTGATTGACCAGGAATGCAGCGTCATTCTTCCTGAGAGTGGTAAGCTCCGGAGTCAGACATACAAATGAGTACCGGCTGACACCGAAGAAGGCGCCGTAGTCGAGCCATCGGTCATTTGTGTGTTTTCTGAGCAGGTCTTTGGCCATGAGTGTATTCCGGCAGGTTCTGGAGTACGCGTCCACAAAAAGGTATTTGTAAAACCAATCCAGCCGATCCGGTAAATCTTCGTTTATTACGTTTGTATCAATGATATTTTTCTTCCACTGTGATTCAAGTTCATTGGTCAGGTGATCGTTTCCGTACCAGCATACCACGAACATCCGGTCGTCCATCACAGGCGAGATTTTTATCTTCAGCCCGTCCATGTGGTCGCAGGTTTCTGTGGTCAGTGGTACCCCCCTGAACAACCTGCTGATGAATGCCGGAAGATTGAAAATGCCTCTTCCGAAATTGCCGGATGCGGTATATTTCATAAAGTCTTCAGATGCTTCCCCTGTGATGCCGATTTCTTGGGATAACTCACTGTTTTTGACCATTTCAAGGCCTTCCATGAAACCGCCGGGCAAAAACTGGCCGGCAGTGCCGATCATATCTCCCGGGATACCGAAATACGGGGGATACAGCCTGCGGCCGTACTGGTTGATCCGGAGTATGTCTTCGGGTTCCTTTTGCTCTGAATTCCTGTTGTTCAGATGAAAACTCAGCACCCCGACTCCTGTGCTGTAGAGGTGCAGTATGATGCTGTCGATGAGCAGCCGGTATTCTTTGTCCGGAGGCTTAATAATATAATGTTGCGTGTCCGGGGCAAGGTTGTATTCGAAATGTGCCAGGAATGCATCTTCGTCCCCTGGTTGTGAGCAGGATGCCGGCGCCCTCCTGTCATACAGTATATCTCTGACAAAGTCATAGAAGTAATTGGCTTCGTTATACTTCAGCCTGCTGTTGACATCAAAGCCGGTTCTTTTCCATACGGATAACGGTAAAGAGCCGGTAAAAGGCCCGAGACTGCATTTATCCTCAAGCAAGGCTTCAGCAAACCCTTTTCCGCAGTTTTCCCACTGGAAAGGAAAGAGGAAGACATGATAGCTGTAAAGTTCATCAAGATTATCCATGTCTGATCAGATTGATGATCTCCGGAATCCAATTGTGTATAATTTCGGTTTCTGTGAACGCGCTTTCAGCCAGGCCGAAGAATCCATTTTCACCGCCTCCGGAATACGCTTTGTTTGACTTGATAAAGTCTGTGTACCTGGCAGACAGCAACGCCACTCCGTTTCCGTAAAAGCAAAGATTTCTTGAAGTGTAGATCAATAGACGGTGGTCCAGTCCGTATCTCCGGTCGGTGATCGCTGAGAATTTCATTGTCTCAGACCTGATAACCGTTATTCCGTTTCTGTATTCAAGATTGTTTTCGATGCTCTTTTCGGCCAGTTGTTCATCTCTTTCTGTGACGCCCTGGGCCTCTCGGTCCTTTGCCCTGATTTCGCAGATCAGCTCTTCCGAGGCACCCATCTGCTTCATGGCCGGGATGTAACCGCGGTCGTTGGCTGCAACAAGCTTTTGATAATCAGTTAATTCTATGTTAAGCAGACCGGCGACCTGCTCGATGGAGGTGGGCCAGCCTGATTTTTCATTATGGTGGTCGATCTCGATGTAATCTTCAGGAGGAGTGGTGTCTCTGATCAGTTCAATTCCGACAGGAATACCCTTCATACTGTCAAGCAGATCGTAGTAATGGCTGAGCCTTGCGCCCCAACTAAGGTTCCTGTCGTAAAAAGGTAAACTCTTTTCATGAAGGATTGAACGTATCTCAAGCATTTCGAGATCATGGCCTCCGAGTAGAAAAAAGTAGGGTTTGATGTTGATCATCATTCGTCGAAATTGATCAGCATTGCACTGAACCGTTTCGGGCTGAAATCCGCCCTGCAATGCGTGAAATACTCTTCCCAGAACTTCTGAAGCCGTGTAAAGCTGTCGGAATCTGAAGTGTTTGCCCCTGAAATATAAACTTTTACCTGACTCAGGTCGGGCAGACGCTCCTTTTGACTGAGTTCATTTAAAATCCCGGAGGTCTCTTCATTGCCGGGTATTTTTCTCTCAAAATTGTAGTTACGGTCTGTATGCATCATGTCTGACATGATCACAAGCACCTTCTGATTATTTCCGTAGTTGCTGAATACCTTTTCTGCAAGCTGAAGCGCACCTAAGATGTCCGTGGATTGTGAAGCTTCTCTTAGCTCAAGCAACGTTGATACCTCATTATGGATACTGTCCTTTAATGATCTCAGATGTATTCCAAAAACTTTTCTCTCTTCTTTTTCATACATCGGGTTGTCGGTTTTTGACCGGTAAACCGGAAAGGACAGATTAACCGGCAGCCTGTTTTCGGCGAGGGATTTGTCGGATATCATACCTGCGACCAAAATGTCGCCGGCATCAACTGCACGCAAAACAACCGAGAAGTTATCCATGTAATTCTTACGAATGTCCTCATAATCAACGCTCCCTGAAATATCGAACAGGACGATGAATATTTTTCCTTCTCCGGGAGCCTTGTCCGGACTGCTGCAGGAAGCAACCAGAACGGACATAACAATGGTTGTGATGATATATCTGATTTTCATGATCAGTTTAGTTGAGCGTTGATACCACAATGGCATCCTCATTCGAATGACATTGCCAGTCAAGGTTTTCGGGTTTCAGATCGTCGGGGATGCTCAGCAACCTGGGTTCAGCATTGAAGCATTTCGGAGTAAGCCCTTTATGTCTGACGTACAGGTTTGCGGTCCTGTATGACCTTACCAGCCATTCAATCCTCTCTACCAGCTCCTGCGCGTTATGGAGGATTTTACTATGACTTTTTTGCCGGAGTTGCCTTTTTTCGGCCAGTAGTTTCGATGTACGCTGTTTTTCCCTGGCAGCCTGTTCAGCGTCTTCTGATTCCCTCCTGAGCACTTTCATGGCCATTCTGTGGATTCTATGAATCCTGTTGTACTCCGACTGGTTTGCAAAGGAAGAACTGTATGAGATAAGTGTAGCTGCGAGGAAAAGCCCCAGGTTGATGATGATGAACAGAAAAGCTGCTGTGGAAGGAGACAGGTTCACCTTTAAAGTGGAATGAGACTTCATTGAATCGAACAAAACTTCCCTGAAGATCGCGAGGGAGATGATCAGGCACACAGCGAAGACCGGGACGATCAGCAGAAAAATCTTCTCTGTTGTACTTTTCGAACTTTGTTTCAGTGTTTTACCGAACCAATGCGCAAGCAAAGGTATTGTGGCGCACATTCCCGCGGCCATTAAGTAGGTTTCGGCCAGTCCTGCTCCGAGTATCTGGAATGCGATACTGTTCAGGGGAAACTCAACCACTCCGATGAACAGGAGCCAGAACAGCGCTCCATTCCTTGAAATGGTTGGTTGAGGAAATTCACTGAGTTTTTTCTGGGTGGCATTGACTTCTACTGCTGCTGCCGCTGCGTCCTGCGTTTCTTTATGCAGGGATTCTTCTGCATTTCTGTGCAATTGCATAAGCATGCAGTATTCAGATTTAAGCTTCTTATCCGTTTCTTTCCAGTCGGCACAAATCCGCATGAGCTTCTGCTGCCCAATTTCGAAAAGCTCAGATTCATATAGGGCCGGTTCTTCCTGATCAACAGGCGGATAAGGGTCTTTGGGTGCTTTATCAAATGGCCAGAACCGCCACCGGAAATCCTGTCCATCCTGCTTTCCTTTCCTTCTGACTTTTCGGTAGGAATAATGCATATCATTTTTTTTGGTCAATAAAGATAAAAAAATCAATCAGATGTTTTTATCACAACCTTCATAATATAAAAGCAAATTGCACGAAAGAAATATGAAGTTACTTCTGTCCCCCTCTGTATCCTCAATGTGTACTTCCGATAGGTGGCCAGCCATTGCCCAATGTTGGTAGGTTTGGGGGGCTACTAATGGATATCATAAAGCGATAGAATTACATATTTATCTATCATATAAAGAAGTTTTATTACTTATGCTTTGATCCAGAAGTGCAACATCCGTGTCAGTATTTACAACATTTGTGGCAAGTATTTGCATACTTATAAGTTATCTTTACCCTGCCAGGCCTGAATTAATCGAAATGCACCACTTAAAAAAACACAATAATGAAAAAGACAGCAGTATTGATGGCAACGGCCTGCCTGATCGCAGCCGCCCTGAACGCACAACCACCACAGGGCTTCAAATACCAGGCGGTCATACGCGATGGCAGCGGAAATCTCATCACGAATCAAACGGTCTCCATCAGGATCAGCATCCATGATGTTTCTCCTTCGGGTACCGTGGTATACCAGGAGACGTTTATGCCCACCACCAGCCCGTTGGGGCTGATCAACCTCGAGATTGGAAAAGGAACACCTGCCATCGGCAGTTTCATGGACATCATCTGGCGCCAGGATCCCAAATACCTGGAGCTGGAATGTGATCCGGCCGGAGGCAACCAATACATCTCCATGGGGACTTCAGAGCTCATGAGCGTTCCATATTCATTCTTTTCGGGCTCATCTTCCGACTCCTTCTGGCAGTCGATGGTCAGCAACAAGATATGTTACAACTCCGGACAGGTAGGCGTGGGGACAAATGATCCGCAGGAGCTGATCGAGATATACGGCAACAATGCACCGGGGGGCCTCCGCGTCTCATGGGGTGATGCCTACCCGGGACTGTACGGCGACTTCAGACATGAGATGGGCGGAGGCCTGCAGATAAACGCCCAGACAGGCAGCGGTACGGGCGGCTGGGCGGATATCCATTTCCAGACAAACGGAACAACAAAAATGTTCCTGGAGAGTGCCGGCAATGTGGGAATTGGAACAACCACTCCATCAAACCTCCTGGAACTGGCCTCCTCGGCACCTAAACTCTATTTCAACCGGGAGAGTGCCACATCCAACTTATCCGGATTGTATTGGAGAAGTGCTAACGACAGCTACGAAGGCGCCTTTGTCCGCAACAACGCAGACGGCAGTTTTGAACTGTATTCGGATATCAGTGGCAGCGATCCGAGACTGTTGATCACCAATGAAGGATATGTGGGTATCGGAACTACTGATCCAAATGAAGTCCTGCATGTGAATGACTGTATCCGGGTGGGTGATGATCCTTCATATTCAACAGTATATGGTGAGCTCATCCACGAAGGTGGAGGCACCGGTTTCAGAATCAATGCCAATGCCGGTGGCGGCGGGTGGGGTGACCTGCACCTGCAGACCAACGGCAATACCCGGATGTTCATCGAATCAGCCGGCAACGTAGGCATCGGGACTACCAGCCCTGCATGCAGGCTGGATGTTCAGGGCAATGTGATCATCCGCGACCAGAGTACGGGAGACATCGCGCTGGAACTGGGCAAAGGCCTTGATTATGCCGAAGGATTCTTTGTTTCGGATGAAACCGCCATTGAACCGGGTACCGTTCTGTGTATCGATCCCGCCAATCCGGACAGGCTGAAAATCAGCGATAAGCCTTATGATAACGCGGTTGCAGGAATTGTTGCCGGTGCGCATGGTCTTGGATCAGGAGTCAGACTCGGCTCCAAAGGCTTTGACTGCGATGTGGCCCTCGCCGGAAGGGTCTATTGCAATACCATAGCTATTCACGACGACATCCGACCGGGGGATCTGCTTACCACTTCTCCTGTTCCGGGATATGCCATGGAAGCGGATCATCCGGAGAAGGCACACGGCGCAATACTCGGCAAGGCCATGCAGAGTCTCAGAAAAGGCGAAAAAGGCCAGATACTCGTTTTGGTCTCACTGCAATAGAAAAGGAGGAAGCGAAATGAAAAATAGTTGGAAAATTGTTCCGGCCTTAATGGTTATATTGATACCCTCACGATTCGCACAGGGCCAGATGGTAAACATCGAAGAAGCGGCCAGACTGGCTGAAAACTGGATCAATGTCATCATGGACGAGCAAGGAAGCTGGGGAGCCCATCACGCAGCAAAGATCTTTCCGCCGGAAGAGATCAGAAGCGACAGCCGGCTCATTGGTTATCTCTGCAATGTGAAACCCGAAGGATATATCATCCTGTCTCTCAGAAGAGAGCTGGCGCCGGTAAAGGCTTACTCCCCAAGGGGTTACTTCGATCCTGAATCGGAGGATATCGGCACCGATATCATCAAATCCTCAATGGCTTACCTGATCGATACCATCCAGTCGAGGCTGGGTCCAATTGAAGATGTTACAGTTACTGCTCTGAAACCTTTACTGGAAATTGATTACACGGGTACCTGGGATGCGATATATAACTATGTTCCGGGTACATGGAAAAAGAAGCCGGAGGGGGACAACGGGGAAACCAATTACCAGGAGGGTGATATCATGCTCGAAGGAAACAACTGGCATCAGTACCCCCCATACAATGAATTTTGTCCTTACATGGCATGCACCACAACGTCGAACGGACGTGCATTTGTGGGATGCGTCGCCACAGCCGGATCCCAGATCATGTACCACTGGTCATGGCCGCCTTACGGTGTGAGTCCGTATAACGATTCCTATGACTGGCCCAATATGAAAGATGTGGTCACCACCTCCTCCCCCCAGGTGGAGATCAATGCGGTAGCAGAACTGGGATATGAGGTCGCCCTGGCAGTGAATATGGGCTTCGGATGCGAAGGATCGGGCGCCATCATGTATGAAATGGAAGGAGTTTTCGAGAATTATTTCAGATATTCCACCGCCTGCAATACGGTATGGAGGCAGAATTATACTTCTTCGGCATGGTTTGAATTGATCAAGGATCAGTGCAATTTGAACCGGCCCATGGAATACGGGATCACCGGCCATGCCATCTTATGCGACGGCTGGCAGGAAATCGGCTCCCCTGCAGTGAAACAATACCATATGAATTGGGGCTGGACTGCAACGGGCAATGACACCTGGTACACCCTGGACGCCCTGCCCGGTGGAGGATTCTATATTGAGCATTTTGTCGGAAATGTGGTGCCGTCCACAGCCCTGGGAAGCTGGATCAACGGCACCTACGGCTCCTCTTCCTTCCCATACCGCTATTTTGACCGGGATGCCATCGGATACGGCGCCGAGTTCACCTATGGGCAGTTCTTACAGTTCCTGCCAGGTGTCCAGGTGTGCGGTATGTCCTCCACCAGCCCCATCCGGTTTTCAGGAACCGATTTCCTGAACCTGCGACTGTTCTCCCATGGAGACCTGTCGCATGGAATCCGGATCGGTGACGGTGCGATCAGACTGACAAACTACGGATCTATCAAGTTTTACTGAAGCTTCATTAATAATTAGCAATAGCGTCACCAACTGACCCCATGTGTCCTCCTGTCTCAGGATGCTATCAAGCCTGAAATGAGCACTCTGAAAGCCCCCTCTCAGGCTTGCCCGCTGTTTAGGCGGAGGGTTGGGTGTCGGATTTTTGAAACAGAAAGAGATCACATTCCCACTTTAGCCATCAGCACAAGTTATACTGACGAAATCAGACAGTTTAAATTTGCAAACCTGATTTCCGTCATTATACTTTCCGGCTTCAGCCTCCTTTCAACGGTGCAACATCCGTATCAACATTTGCAACAACTGTGGTAGCCAATCTCCTTTTAGTTAATTATCTTTATATAATAGAACTAATAATCGTGAACCTGAATTTCCGGACATCTCAAATCCTGCGATTATGAAAAAGCACATATTATTAACCATATTGGCCTGCTTTCTCTTGGCTACACTCAGCGCTCAAGCCCCACAGGCCTTCAAATACCAGGCTGTGGTGAGGGACAGTACCGGTCAAATCCTCCAAAACCAACCCATCGGGGTGCGGATCAGCATCCATGATAGTATTCCGGGCGGCCCCGTGATCTATCAGGAGACATTCAACAAATTCACCGGTGAGTTTGGCCTGGTTCATCTTGAAATCGGAACCGGTACGCCAACCATCGGAACTTTTACCGGTATTAACTGGAGTATCAATTCCAAATTCATCGAAACGGAAATCGATCCTTCCGGAAGGAGATCTTATGTGTCAATGGGGACATCGGAACTATTATCGGTGCCCTATGCCCTCTATTCAGAAAGTTCTGGAAATGCTGTCTGGGAGCAATCGGGCGGCAATGCTTTTTACAATAATGGCAACGTCGGGATTGGCACTTCAATTCCGACAAACCTGCTCGAACTCTCTTCCGCTGCCCCGAAACTTTACTTCAACAGGGAAAATTCAACAACGAACCTGTCGGGATTATACTGGAGAAGTACATCCGATAACTTTGAAGGTGCATTTGTCAGGAACAATGCATCGGGGGGGTTTGAACTGTATTCGGACATCACCGGTGGAACCCCGAGGCTGATGATAACAAACGAAGGCAGGATTGGGATCGGAACCACAAATCCTATTTACCGGATGCATATTGAAGATTTCATCCATAGCGGTCAGGTATTTAAGTGTGATAACAATCAATCACAGGCATATTTGAGTTATGATAAAATTGGAGTATTCGGATGTGGCGTAACAACGCCATTTGGAGATGGCGGTACGGGAGTCAGGGGATGGGGATCTCATTATGGCGTGAAAGGAGACGCATCATATCAGGGTGTGGGGGAGAGGTATGGTGTTTATGGTTCTGCTGCTAACGGGGAAGGTGGAAATTACGGAGTATATGGATATGCCGGTGGATTCCAGGGGGCACAATATGGCGTTTACGGAAAAGCCTCTTCTGGCTGGGGTGTGTATTTTTCAGGAGGATTGGCCGGATCAGGCTCTAAAAGCGCTGTGGTGAAAACCGAGGATGGACCAAAGGCGGTTTATTGTCAGGAATCCCCGGAAAACTGGTTTGAAGATTTTGGTAGCGCCACAATCATAAATGGAATGGCAAGGATTGCTCTTGCCGGCGACTTTCTTCAGACCGTAACAATAAACAACGAACATCCTGCCAAAGTGTTCATCACACCTAATGCAAGGCTGGGTGATTGGTGGGTGGAAAAAGGGGATACTCATTTTATTCTTTATTCCCCTGAAGCAAAAGACGGATCGGCATTCGATTATCGAATTGTTGCCAAACGGAAAGGATATGAGGACCTGCGGCTGGAAATCGTTGAAGATGCGTATACGGATACCTGTTTATATCCAACCATTGACGAAGTCCCTGACCAGTTCAAAGAAGCATGGCTGGAAGTAAACCAGAAAAAGGAGTCAGTACTATTAATAAATTTAAAATGATGAGTAATTCTTTATAGGATATACTTAATATTGAATCTTATGAAAAAGTTGTCTTATTTTTTTCTGTTTGTTACGCAAATAACAATCGCCCAGTCACCGCAGGCCTTCAGATACCAGGCCGTGGTGCGGGACAATGCAGGTCTGATCCTGCAGAACCATATTGTAGGAATCAGGATCAGCATCCATGACGGCAATCCGGGCGGGACCATTGTTTACCAGGAAACCTTTACCGGGACGACCAACGAATTCGGACTGATGAACCTGAATATCGGAACCGGTCTTCCTGTGATTGGTGCTTTCACTGGTATTGACTGGGGAAACAGTTCCAAATTCATTGAAACGGAGGTAGACCCTGCCGGAGGAACAAGTTATGTTTCCATGGGAACCTCACCACTGCTTTCGGTTCCCTTTGCACTGTATTCAGGCGCCACGGGAGATACCTCCTTATGGAGGAAATCGGGTGATACCATTTATTACCTTACAGGTAACGTGGGGATTGGAACCGCCAGCCCTCAGGGGGAACTCCATATAAACAATCCCTTTGAATGGCAGGGAATTACATTCACAGGAACCGGACTGAATGACCTTACCGTTGATTACAGCAGCTTTAATGGCTCAGGGACTGTTTACTACATAGCTGAAGTGACCAATGCCGGGCCCAATCCCAATATTTTCAGGTACAGCAATGACAACGGCGCAACATGGACCGAAAATGTTCCCATGGCAAACTCGGGCATTGACGTCGGTTACGGAGTTACAATAGGTTTTGGCGCTTTGGTTGGCCATACGTATGGAGACCAATGGTCATGGATCATTTCAGAGAGTTATTCGGATGAGTTGATCGTGAAGAATGGAAATATAGGTATAGGTAATTCAGATCCCGAAACATATTTACACATACTGAGTGATACCCAGTTTAATCCGGAAGCCCTGGGCGGACGCGAACTGGGTTCCCAGCACCTTGTTTTAACCAATGGTACGCAGGGATTATATAAGTATGGGCCGGCGCTATCATTTGGCGGTATCAATACAGGCCGTCGCCGTGCAGCCATTGTCCCCATACAGACCAGTAATGACCCGGACCAGATGGGCCTGGCATTTTTTACCCACCCTGCACCACAAGCCTCCAACAACACCGTTACACAGCAAATGCAGATTGATCATAATGGAAATGTGAGTATCGGGACAACAGACGCTTATGCAAAATTGCATATTCTTGGTGCCATTGGACTTACCGGGCTTAGAGTAACTGATGCTTCTTATGGGATGAATATTTCCAATTCCGGAAGTGATGGGCTAACCATTTCCAGTTCTGGTTGGCATGGAATAAGTATCTATGTATCAGGTCATAGTGGTGTATATGTCACCAATTCTGGTGATGATGGAGTGTACGTTTATCAATCCGGAAGTGACTGGGGATTTTATGCTTATAATGATAAAACATACTCTCAGGGGGGGTATTATCCGGCAAAATCCGGATCATTCGCAAAAAATACAGGACAGGAGGTCCTGGAACCGGGCGACATGGTATGTGTTTCCGGCGGCCTGGAAGAAAACGCATTGGGTGAGGAGAGTGTTCCTGTTATCAATGTCTCGATAGCAAGAAGCCATTGCTCAGAGGCTCTGTTCGGTGTGGTTGAGAGTCGCGTATATGTGCACGAAGAAAATATCGAACTGGATAAAGGCAATTTTGCAGTGCATAAAAGTTTTCGGTTCGGGGAAGGCGCCATTAATCAGGGTGATTACCTTACTGTGGTCGTATTTGGAATTGCTGATGTAAAAGTAGATGTGGCAGGAAATATCAAATCCGGGCAAAAACTTACTGTTTCCGAAACCGATGGAATAGCCAGAAGCATCATCGGTGATGAAAACTGGGTGGTTACAGGCATCCTTGGCAAAGCCCTGGAGAATTCAGACGGATCAGGAATAATGAAAGTATTTGTGAATTGCAGGTGATTTCCCCGCAAAAGGGGATCAAGGATTTGTCTGATCACACGTTGGTTTTGTAGCCTTGATCAGGATGAACCTTTACCGGACGGGTTCCGGTGCGCCCTCCTTCGCCGGAGGCTTTTCATTGAACACATAGATCAGCCTGAATCCGATCAGGTTGTTGTACTGGTCGCGGGTCCATGACTGGTTGCTTCCGGGTTGGGGAAGGAATTCCCGGGTCCTTATCCTGGACAGGGAATAGGCATAGCGGAAGTTCATCCGGAACCGCTTGTAGAGCCTGAAGCGCAGGTCCACCAGGATATTGTAATCATTCTTGTCGTAAGGCCCGGTGTTCAGCGATGTGGAAGTAGTCCTCCTCCCGTGCTCCCACTCCTTCACCCGGACCAGCCGGCCCCACGAAAAACCCAGGCCCGCGGTGATCCGGTCACGGTCGTTGAAATGTACCATCACAGGAACCTCTACATAATCCAGCACCAGGCGGTAGGCACCGTTCAGCTCATTGCCCAGGGTGTCCAGGGAATAGTACTGTTTCTTCTCGAAGGATCCCTTCTGGTTAAAGATCGTTTCCAGGCTGACCAGCCATTTCTCCGTGAAAGGGATGATGGCCGAGGGTCCGCCGGTAAGACCGAATTTCCTGAATCCGTATATTTCGTCGCCATCCACCTGCGACAGGTTGAAGCCGGCAATGAGCGCTCCCTGGATGCGCTGGGCCATCACTGTAGGTCCGGACAGGAATTGAAAGATAAGTATCCCGAGCCAGACCGTGTACCGCCTATTCCTGAAATTCCTCATGTTGTCCGGTATAAACGTCAGTGCCCCCCGTTAAATTTTGGCCGGATTCCTTTTCTGGTCAACGTCTTTCATGGAGAGTTGGATCCTGTTCCTTTCCATGTCCACATCCACCACCTTCACCATGACTTTCTGATTCAGGCGGACGACATCGGCCGGGTCCCTGACAAAAGCTTTGGCCATCTGGCTGATATGCACCAGTCCGTCCTGGTGTACCCCGACATCTACGAATGCCCCGAAAGCGGTGATATTGGTCACAATCCCCGGAAGGATCATGCCTGACCTGAGGTCACCGATATCCCGGACGGAGGGATCAAACTCAAACATGCCGAATTTCTCCCGGGGATCACGGCCCGGTTTGATCAACTCATCCAGGATATCCCTGATCGTTGGCAGTCCGGCAGTGGGAGTGACGAAGTCTTCAGGTTTGATCCGGCGCACCAGTGCTTCATTCCCGATGAGTTCTTCCAGACGTGTGTTGAGGGTGGCAGCCATCTTCTCCACCACTCCGTAGCTCTCCGGATGGACGGCTGACTTATCGAGGGGATCATCTCCTTCTCGGATCCTCAGAAAACCGGCGGCCTGTTCGAAGGCCCTGGGACCGAATCTGGGCACCCGCATGAAATCCTGTCTCGATCGGAAGGGCCCGTTCTGGTTGCGGTAGCTGACCACGTTCCGGGCAAGGGCCGGTCCGACACCCGAGACATATGCCAGCAGGTGCGGGCTGGCCGTATTCACCTCCACCCCCACCGCGTTGACACAGCTGACCACCGTATCACCCAGTGTGGCTGCCAGGGCCGTCTGGTCGACATCATGCTGGTATTGTCCCACACCGATGGAACGGGGTTCGATCTTGACCAGCTCGGCCAGCGGATCCATCAGCCTCCGTCCGATAGAAACGGCACCACGTACGGTCACATCATAATCCGGCATCTCCTCACGCGCAGTATCGGATGCAGAATACACCGATGCTCCGCTCTCATTCACCATCACAGCGATCACATCCCTGTCGAAACGGATGCGCCGTATCAGGTCCTCGGTTTCACGACCTGCAGTACCATTACCCACAGCAATGGCTTCCACACGGTAAGAATTGACCAGCTGCTGTATCTTCCTGACCGATTGGGGTACCTCATTATTGGGAGGATGAGGGTAAATCGTTTCGTTATGCAAAAGTTTCCCCTGCCGGTCCAGAATGACCAGCTTGCAACCTGTCCGGAAGCCCGGATCAATGGCCATCACCACTTTCTGCCCCAACGGAGGGGCCATGAGCAGCTGCCTGAGGTTCTCCGAGAATATCCGGATCGCTTCGGCATCGGCCCGTTCCGTAACCTCTTTCCTCACCTCGTTTTCGATGGATGGTAGCATCAGCCTCCGGTAACCATCCTGCGCGGCCATTCTGACCTGCTCTGCCGAGGCGTTTTCCGACCGGAGAAAGATCCTTTCGAGGATTTCGATGGCCTTCTCTTCCGGCGGATAGGCCCGCACCCTCAGGTA
Organism: Bacteroidales bacterium; assembly: GCA_016939365.1. Taxonomy (GTDB): domain Bacteria; phylum Bacteroidota; class Bacteroidia; order Bacteroidales; family JAFGHD01; genus JAFGHD01. Next base: position 27,330 of record JAFGHD010000174.1, read on the forward strand.
ACCCTCCTTTTCACCCCGGTTCATGGCCAGTATCCGGTGAGATGGGGCTTTCATCAGGGGCTCCTCCCATGAAAACCAGGAACGGTACTTGCTGCCATCCAGCTCCTTGCCCTTCACGGCAACGGAGCGGATCACCGCTTCACGTCTGAACAGTTTCCTGACCTGGTTGCGGGCACCTGCATGCTCGTTCACCCACTCTGCAATGATGTCGCGGGCTCCGGCCAGGGCATCCTCAATGGTTCCGACACCTTTCTCCGGATTGATGAATTGAGCGGCCCGTCCTTCAGCATCTGTTTCCTGCTGTTTCATCAATATTTTCGCCAGCCCCTCCAGGCCCTTTTCGACAGCGATGGTGGCACGCGTGCGTCTCTTTGGCCTGTAAGGCAGGTAGAGGTCTTCCAGCTGGGCCATGGTGGGAGCCTCCCGGATCTGTTGTTCCAGCTCAGAAGTCAGTTTATCCTGCTCCCGGATGGATTCGAGAATGGCCAGGCGTCTCTTTTCAAGCTCCCTGAGCTGATGCATCCTGTCGCGGATATTCCGTATCTGTTCCTCATCCAGGGAACCGGTGAGCTCCTTCCGGTATCTTGCAATGAACGGCACGGTGGCCCCGCTGTCCAGCAGCTCTGCCGTCCGGGCTACCTGATCGGTCTGCAGGCTCAGTTCCTCAGCAATCCTGAGAACAATTGCTTCCATCCGGTGCGTTGAAGTTAGTCCGGTTCTACTATGATCATGCAGTGTTTCCATGCCAGCCGGACAGGAACCATACGCGCCCGGCCGAAAACCAGCTCAAAATTAGCCAATAATGTGTTTGCTTCCCTCTCCCCTCCAGTTTTCGGCATCGCCTTATTGAATACGGCATGTCCCTCAGGGAGCAGCCCCCTCCTTATATGTTCGAGGAAATCCCTTCCCTCAAAAACGGGAGGCACGCGGTCATCGACATAAAGATCGATCACGATAAGATCGAACAGCTCGCGGTTCTGATCCATAAAATTATATGCATCGGCGACCACGATCCGGTCGGCTGCGGCCACTCCGGAAGGGAAATATTTCCCTGCCAGTCGGACCACTTCCCTGTCCATTTCCACGCCCGTGATCCGCCCTGTGCACCCTTGTTCGTTTCGCAGAATGGATGCTACACTTCCCGCTCCGTATCCCAGGATCAGCACGTCTCTGAAATCCCTGCATGGCCACGAAACCTTCCCGAAGAACTTCCGGAAGGCCTTGTGCAGTCCTCCAAATGAATAATTGGCCTGAGGGGAGTCAAGCTGCAACCTGCCGGCAAACAGAGATACCTCCAGCTTCCCGCTAACCTCTGAATATGCAGTATCGATTACCTGCGGAAGGAAGTAACTGGCGATCAACCTGGGTATTGAAGTCATTTTCTTTCAGGTTCCGGGAACCGTCCCTGCATGCATCCTACCAGCCGGATGCAAGGACATCAGCGATATGGGCTACTTTGATGGGCAGCTTGTGTTTGCGGATATATCCCTCCTGGTGCATCAGGCATGAGGAATCCGTGGATACAATGAATTCGGCCCCGGTGTCAAGGGCATTCTGCACTTTTTGTTCGGCCATGGCGCTGGATATGGCCTCGAATTTAACCGAGAATGTCCCCCCGAAACCACAACAGGTTTGGCTATCCTTCATCTCCACAAGCTGCAGCCCCCTGACGGACGACAGCAGTTTCCGGGGTTCATCCTTCAGGCCGTACTCACGAAGGGCCGAACAGGAGTCATGGTAGGTCACCTTATGCTCGAAAACAGCTCCCACATCGGTGACCTTCAGGACATTCACCATGAAATCGGTGAACTCATGGATGTTCTTCCTGAGCTGTTTGTATTCGTTATGAAGTGCTGTATTATGAAACAGTTTCGAATAATTATTCCTTACAAACGCCACACATGAAGCGGAGGGCCCCACTACCGGCCTGTTATGCGGAAAATCCCTGATGAACTTTTCACCGATGGCCTTGGCTTCGTCCCAGAACCCATTGTTAAAGGCCATTTGTCCACAACAGGTCTGATTGGGATTATAGTGCACCTTCACCCCGGCCTTCTCAAGCACTTTCACCATATTCAGGCCGGTTTGCGGGAACAACTGATCGACAAAGCACGGTATAAACAGATCAACAGTCATCCCAGACATACTTCCCCCGGAAATAAATGACAAATGTAATAAATGGTACTGAACACCAGGACAAGCCCTTTGGTCTTTTTTATCTCCGCTTTGGTGGAATCCGGATGCCCGCCGTCAGTGTGGAGCGGTTTGACCGGATGAAATCCCTGACGTAAGATGCAGGTATAGATAAAGTCTCCAGGGTTCGGGAGGGGTCATTCCATTCCGCGGAGCATCCATTCCAGCCTGAAACCCGCTTTTTCCATGTGATTCCAGAATGCAGGGTATGATTTCAGGACCACCTGTGGTCCGAGAATACGGATTGTTCCGCACCTGAGGGCCAGCGGTGCGAATGACATGGCCATCCGGTGGTCGCGGTAGGTGTGTATGAGCTGGTTTTCCCTGAGGCTGCCCGGAAGGGACGGGATCAGGGATATGGCATCGCCACCCGGGTCGGTCACCAGTTCAGCGCCAATCCTGGCCAGCTCCTTTCCCATGGCTTCTAATCTGTCGGATTCCTTGATCCTGAGAGTCCGTAGCCCTGTGAACCTGCCTTTCAGCGACAATCCGGCGCAGCAGGCCATCACGGAAAGAGCCAGATCGGGGTGGTTTGAAAAATCGAAATGGACAGAGGGCTGAGGTTCGCCATCGCGCAGGAGTATGACGTCCTGTGACTTCACAAGTGTTCTTATGCCAAGGGAACGGTAAATATCAGGAAGGATGGCATCACCCTGGATGGAAACCCCGGGCAACCCTTCCAGCCAGATCTCCGCCTCATCTGCCAGCGCGGCGATCTGGTACCAGTATGACGCAGAAGTCCAGTCGGGCTCAATGCCGATATCCCTGGGACGATAGGCCTGGGGCGGAATGGTGATCAGCCTGTCCTTGCGGATGTAGCGTACACCGAAGTAGGTCATCAGCTGAAGTGTCATTTCCTGATAAGGGGCTGATACGATGTCCCCTTCCAAAAAAAGTTTCAGCCCCTGGGGAAGCAGGGGGCCGATCATCATCAGGGAGGAGACGAACTGGCTGCTGATGGAGGCATCCACCGCCGCTTCACTTTCTTCAAGGGGCTTACCCCTGATCAGCAAGGGAGGATAGCCTTCATCCCCGGTGTATTCAATATCGGCTCCCAGTTGGCGAAGAGCGTTTACCAGGGCCCCGACCGGCCTTTCCTTCATCCTGTCATCTCCCGTCAGGTGCCAGATGCCCGGTGTGATGGCCATTACGGCCGCCAGAAAGCGCAGAACAGTCCCCGCATTGCCGGTATTCAACTCCACAGGGCCAGCCCCCTTGTGCCCCCTTCGGATCACATCAAGCAGCGAGTACAGCACCTGAGTATCCTCTGCCTCTGACAGGTTCCGGATACCGAAGGGCTTCCCCGAGAGAAAACGGATGATCAGCACCCGGTTGCTGATGCTCTTGGAAGCAGGAAGCTTTAACTTTACTGCGACCTTCCGGTCGTGCCGGCTGATTTTGAGAATGTCATGCATTTCCTTTCAATTTCAGATAGTATTCAAAACTCTCTGCCACCAGACTGCGGTGGCACGTCCGGTCCGTTTCACACGAACCGATCCGGCGGATCAGGGTGAACCGGACCTCTCCGCCCCTGTTCTTTTTATCCTGATCCATCAATATCAGCAGCCGATCCAGGTCATCTCCGTGAAGAGGCACCGGCTGGAACTCCCTGTGGAGTACGGTTACGATCCCTTCCAGCTCTTCAGCCGGCAGCCCTGCCTTCTGATGTGACAGCCAGGTTTCACATATCATCCCTGCAGCCACCGCCCTTCCGTGATGAAGCGGATTCCCCGTCTTTGAAAGCCAGAGCGATTCAATGGCATGACCGAAGGTATGTCCGAAATTCAAAGCTTTTCTGGGTCCCGATTCGTAAGGATCCATACGTACGATCCTTTCCTTGATCTCCACCGATCCCCTGATGAGTACCTCCCATTCCCGGAGAGCTGCTGGACGTCTGTCCTTCCAGTGCTCCCAGTACTCCGCATCTGCAATCAGGCCGTGTTTGAGTACTTCGGCATACCCGGAGTCCAGGTGCTCCTCCGGCAGGGTCCCGAGAAAAACGGGATTGATCACTACGCAGCGGGGCACCGAAAACAAGCCGATCTGATTTTTGAGATGCATATGATCGACACCTACCTTGCCTCCCAGAGCGGCGTCCACCATGGCCAGGAGCGAAGTGGGTATGTTGATGAAAGGGATCCCTCTTTTATAGGCCGAAGCAGCGAATCCACCCGTGTCGCAGACAACACCGCCACCCAGGTTGATCAGCAGGGCATCGCGGCCTGCGCCTGCTTCCGACAACTGATTCCAGATTGAGACACAGGTCTCAAGGTTCTTATGATCCTCGCCTGCCTGCATCCCGATGACCCTGGCGGCCCCGAGCCATTCCATCTGACCCACCAGGGGCAGACAATGCCTTCTCGTATTGGAGTCCACAAGAAGGAACACCCGGCTCCAATCCTTGCCTGCACACGATTCCACCAGGTCGCTAAAGGAATCTTGCTCGGAGCAGATGCGGATTTGACAATTACCGGGGATGTTCATGATCTAGGCCTCCTCTCAGGCAAAATTACGAATTCACCCGGCAGTGACACTTTGAAAAATATATCTTTGTGACCAAATCGTCCGGGCATCATGATCTCCTTCGACAACACGGAAATCGCCTTCAAGAGTAAGACAGACAAGGATTTGAAAAGAGCCTTCCTGCTCTTCCGGCTGATTGGCAATAACTTTCTGGTAAACGCAGGCAAGCATCTGGCCGGGATGGCGATAAAGGCCCGGATACCGATGGACTGGGTCGTAAAACCCACTATTTACAAGCAGTTCATCGGAGGGGAGAATATCGGGGATTGCAACAAAGTGGTGAGGCTTCTCGAGCGTTTCCGCGTTAAAGCCATTTTGGATTATTCCGTGGAAGGGTCTGAATCACCAGAAGATATCGCTAATACCCTTGAAGAAACAATCCGGACCATCAACAACGCATCCGGGGATCCCAATGTGGCCTTTGCAGTCTTCAAACCCACCGCCTTTACGACAGAGACGGTACTCGGGGAAAAAAGCGCCGGTCTGGAATTGACTGGTGCCGGGGAGGAGGAAGCCGGGAGATTCAGGCAAAGGGTGAGGACGCTCTGCCAGGCGGCCTTTGACAAGGGCATACCCATTCTCATCGATGCCGAAGAGACGCGGTTCCAGAACTTCATTGATGAGGTGGTGTTTGATAATATGCTGCTCTTCAATCGGGAACGTGCCATCGTGTATAACACATACCAGATGTATCGCCGTGACCGGCTTGAAGTGCTTCGGAGGGATTATCGCAGGGCTGAATCAGAAGGGATCTTCCTGGGTGCCAAATTTGTCAGAGGAGCCTACATGGAAAAGGAACGCCAGCGGGCTGCTGAATTGGGTTATCCCGACCCCATCCATCCCGACCAGGAAAGCACCGACAAAGCCTACAATGAAGCGTTGCGTTTTTGCGCCTCACACATTGACCGCATCTACATCTTCAACGGTACCCACAATGAATACAGTTCAGGGCTGCTGGCAGAACTGATGGATCAGTATGACATTCCAAGGGATGATCCACGTTGTTTTTTCTCCCAGCTCTACGGGATGAGCGATCACATCAGCTTCAACCTGGCTTTTGCAGGTTACAACGTCGCCAAATATATTCCCTATGGACCGGTCAGGTCTGTTTTGCCCTATCTGATCCGGAGAACGGAAGAAAACACCTCCATTGCAGGGCAAACGGGAAGGGAGTTGGGCCTGATCACAATGGAACTCAGAAGACGGAAAGGACATCTCCGCTGACGGGGGATGCGTTGACAATGGTCATTTCCTTCTCCAGTTGTCCACGGCCAGATACCAGTTTTCCCGGTATGCAGGTGAACGGGACATCCGGAAGTCGTTTTCAGTGAACGGATTTTCCGATCTCCTGAAAGAAAAGGATACCGAAAGTGGATTCTGGAGATCCCCATAAATCCACTCTTCCTCTCCCTTATCGCGGTATACATGATTGGGAGGGCCGAAAATGATATAGGTGATGCCCCTGTCTGTTTTCCAGCCTTCCTTGTAAGAAGAAAACCACAGGTTGGCCTGCTCCACCCTGCCATAATATCTTTTGATCATCGATCTTGCCCTTTCGGGATCCTGCCGGGCCCTTTTGAGCCAGAAACTGTCCACTGCGGTCTTGCAGTCACCGTATTTCATCAGCCGGTCAAACTCTTTCTGGGATGTAATGTATCTCAATGTTTTCAAAGCCTGTTCGGGAGTGTTGACTTCAGGAAAACCATCCTCTGAAAGGAATAGCGTGATCCCTTCCCTGACCGATGTATCGGCCTGAAAATGATATATACCCGGTTTATCCAGTGAAAAAAGAGGTGTATATCCATCCGGTCCGAGGGTAAGCGAAAAGAGGCTGTCGGGCGCAAACCGGAAGACTATATCCTTCTCATATACAAAGGGAGGTTTCGCTATCTGAAACACCTTATGGTAATATCCTACAAAAAGTTGTTTTTCGCCGTGAAATGATCTCCTGATCATGTATTTCCTGTCTTTCCCGATCCATGGGTAAAAGACCGGAAGCCCGTTTTCATCGCAGATCATGAAATGCTGCCTGTTGTTGATATCCTCCTTCACCAGACTAGCAAACGCATAAAATGTGGAGGAAGCTGGCAGCCGCAGGTCCCGGATGAAAACCGTCAGCCCGGCATCTTCCCTGTCCGGGTGGCTGATCTCAAAACTGACGACCATCTCGGCCTGAGGAGCCGATTGTGCCGTATCTGCGATCAGAATGGAAGCACTGTCGATCACCTCCGGGGATCCCAGGAAGGGGTGCAACCTGTATCCGGCCCTGACCATTACAGAAGTGTCGCCGTCATGCATGAAACCTTCCAGGGGAATGCTGATGTAGAGCACCGATTTCTCCACCGCTGCATGAAAAACGGTTACCTGTGGCCAGGCAAGCCGGTCTTCCTGATAAAGAGGAGCATGATCGATCCTGTTTGCATAACGCACCGGCACACAACCTTGCAGGATCAGGACAAGCAACGTCAATGAAATGAAGTAACCCGGTTTCATGGCAAATCATTTACCTGTTCATGCCTTTTCCCGGGTCATAAATACCTGTTTGGAGTTATGGGCCGGGAAGAGATGGATAAACTACAAATTTCATACCTGAATTGGATATCCCCATATTTTTTCTTAAGAATTCGTACCTTTATGGTATGAAATCCATCTCATTGGCACTCCCGCCTGGTTTCATGATGTCTCTGATGACAGCATTGGCTGTCATTTTCGGTGTACGGGCCCAGGACACCTGGCCCCCTTCATGCGTAGGTGGGCAGCTGCTCCTTGAAAATTTCATCGATGAGGAGATGGTATACCCTCAGGGATCCTGGGAGAAAGGTATTGAAGGCACGGTGGTACTTGATTTTATGATCAGGAAGGATGGGTCTGCCGGTAACATCCGGGTGGCCGAATCTGTCAATGAAGAAATCGACAGGGAAGCCATCAGGATATTCAGGAAGATACTCTGGCATCCTGCTGTCTCACTGGGCAGGGCTGTCGACAGTCCCCACAGCCTGAAGATCCGTTTTAAAACAGGGAGATACAAGAAAGCGGTGAAGAAAAGGGGCTATGAGCACATCATCTATCCCCATGAGCCCGTCGATACCAGCATGAAAGTCTATGAAGTCCGGGAGGTGGACTCCCCGCCACATCCCGTATTCAGCAGTATAGACCATCATTTCGAACAATTTGTGGCTTCCCGGCTGGAATACCCGGAGCAAGCCTTCAGGCAGAACATCGGGGGTACGGTCATCCTGCGTTTTGTGGTTGAGCCCAGCGGACGGATCTCAAACATCTCAGCGGTGCAACATGTGGGCGGTGGATGTACGGAGGAAGCCATTCGCATCGTGAAGTTGCTCCGGTGGGAACCGGGCATCCTGGAGAATACGGCGGTAAGGGTGTTTTACCAGCTGGAGATCACCTTCGACATCGCCCGCTATTCGGTAAAACGCAACATACCCATGCCCGGTCAGATTCATTAGGTCAGCACAAAAACCAGACAGAAAAATGAACCGCATCAGGATGCTGTCTGACATTCACCCATTTGTGCATCCGGAAGTTTATGATTTTTTCAGCGACTGAGACCGGATCTGGCATGCGGGAAATACCGGTGGTATGTTGACCATTCTCAGAAATCCGGAACCTGGAAGCCTCCGAGTCCCCGAAGTGGATACATGCAACCTATCTCAGACGATCGACCGACCTGACCAGCCTCTCATCCTTCAAAATAAAACGGTTGGCCAAAACCAGGGAAACCAGGACAATCAGAGGAAACCAGGCCCCGGCCCCGAATACGGGTTCCGCCTGGATCTCCTTACCGATAAGTTCCGGATAACCGAAAAAAATCCCCGCTACAAGAAAAACCACCAGGAGGATGTTGATCTTGTTCACCTTCAACTGGGACAAACGTTTACGGGAATTCAGGATGGTCACAACGATCAGGATCATGCTGATCACGGTGACCAGAAGTATGGGCCATGCGATCCATGACCTGAAGATCACCGTGGTATCGGAAGGTACCATATTCCTCAATTCGTAAATATAAAGCTTGAAATAGTGCAGTTCCGACAGAAAAGAAGCGATCGGGAAGAAGAAAATCATGATCTCGGCCAACAGGGCGACGAGCAGAAAAAAAGTTTGTATACGCTGGATCATCTTGTAGTAGGATTTATGGTTATTGCAAAGGTATGCATCAATTGTTTTCGATGGAAGAGGCATCCTCCGGTCTCTGGGCATCCTGGTTCCCTTTCTTCCGGATTAGTTCGCTGAGACGATTGAACTCTTTGGTATAGAACACCCCGACACCCTGGGTATAAGGAGAATAGTTCTTGTAAAAATAATCGGAGTTGGATTTGTTGAAGGCCCTGATCCGGAATCGCCCGTCGCGTGTGATCTTCACCTCCACCATGACCTCTCCGACAATGCTGTTGGTATTTTTTGTGCTGGCATTGTTTTCACCCCTCACCCCCACGTTGCCATCGATGGTCACCCGGTTATCGAACAGTTGCGTGGAAAGAGCCAGTTCCACTTCATCTTCCGATACCTTATCACCCGGCAGATAGTTGATTCCGATATCTATATTGTCACTCACCTGTGACAGCCATTGATTCAGCTGATTGGAGACCAGGGTAAAGGAATTGAATCCCACGCCGGAAGAATAGCCGGAAGGTTGGCTGAAGCTGTTTGTGATCAGCAGTGAAAGCATTTGCTGGCTCATCTGTGCCTGGTCATTTGTATCCAGCTGGGCATAGATGTACTCCCGGGTATCATTCCTCATATCCGGAAATTCAATCATAAAGCGTAGTTCAGGGTTGGCCAGCTTGTTCCGCATATTGATCACACATTCCACCGGAACACGGGCGGCTGAATCCCCTTCTGGCGCAAAGGCACCCAGGGCCGTCTTCACCTTGTAGACCGCACTGATATCGATATCGGCATCATAGGGATCACCGGTCCAGACCACAGAGCTTCCGCTCCGGACATCGAAGTAACGGTTGATGATATTCTGCAGGGTGAAAAAGAAGGAACCCCTTGAGATGGTATACCTCCCGTTCATGGTCATGCTTCCGTCGCGTGTGATGGCCATCAGGATATCACCCGTTCCGCTGGCTTTTATTCTTCCCATTTCATAAGGCAAAATAATCTCTATGCTTGCCGCTGGTCTGGCTTCAATATTCATCCGCAGCGACAGGCCCTGAACCACCGGCGCCGGTGGCTCTGTCCGGTCTTCCTTGTCATCGCCTTTCGTGATGAAAACGATATAGTCGTTCTCATAAATATCAACGTCATAGCTTATCGGGATTACCATCTGAGTGCCCTTATCGAGGGCAGCCTGTATATCCATATCGATATTCTCAGGATCACCCGCAATCCTCACCTGACCGGATGCCTGCGCTTTCCCGAAAAAAAGCTCGTTCTGGGACCTGGTGGTGTTAAGGCAGGCAAGACCCTCCATTTTCGCCTGTATATCAAAAGAAAGATTGCTGAAATGATCGTGCTTCAGATAACCGCTGCAGTGTGCCTGGTTGTTCAGCGAATCATACAGGATCATGTCATCAAGGGAGATACGGTCGGGTTGGAATACCAGCGTGGATGCCGTATAATAAATGACATTCAGGTAATCGATCCGGAACTTCGTATGTATCAGGCTGAGCTGACCCGTCAGGTCAGGCATTCCGGCAGTGCCTGCAAGCCTCAGATTACCGCTGGCCAGTCCATCCCATCCGGATGAGAAAGATGAGAGAAAAGGCGCCAGTGTTCTGATTTTGTAATTGTTCAACGTTATCCCCAGGTCGAAATTCCGGTCGGAACGACCCGTGTAATAGTACCCGGATGCCCGCAATACCTCATTGGTGCCGATATTCCCGGTATAGATGATGGATGTGTTCAGGTAAAAGGCTTTTTCCAGGTCTCTCCATGTGGAAGAAAAGGTGAGGTCTCCCAGCAGGACCCTGTTGAAATGAAAATCCCTGATGAATATGGATGCATCGAGCCCTGGAATATGGTAGATGTCATTGATATTAGCCCGGCCTGTCAGCTTCCCGTCCAGATCAATGTTCAGATTGCTTGTCAGAAGGTCGAAATTCGAAAGCCTGAAATCACCAAATTCAAATGTGAGAGTGTCTGAGGGATTTTCGGAAATGGCCCCGTCAATGAATATTTTCTGCTCACCCGATTTAAAATGAAACCGTTTCGCCATCAGGTATGTGGTATCGATCAACAGCATGTTTTCCGGGTCTATTTCCCACATCTCATCATTGACAATGATTTGAGCCTTATGGATTCTGGCCCGAAACCTGGAAGGACTGATAAACCTGACAAATCCCGTAATATCTGCGGCATTCCTGATCTTCTGGTTACGGTTGTCCCATCCGATCCTGTAGTTGATGCTGTCGTGTCTGACCGTGGTGTTCATTTTGAATGACTCCACATTTAAAGTGTCGGTATAAAAAAGTTCCCGCGCTTCCACATCAAGGCTCAGTGCTGTGGGGATGGTATTACCATTGAGCGTAAGCTGGCTTGCCCTTCGGTCTCCGAAACGGATCTCGGGTAATGAGAATGACATATGCAGGTTGGATGTAAAGGAGTTGAATCCGCCCGTGAGTTTGGCATCCGGTGCGATCATCCATCCCGGAGCGAAGACAGAGGCGACCGACTCAACATCCTTCAACTTCAGCTCGAAGTTAAAATCCTGACCGGCCGTAACCCGTTCAGCAAACAGGGTGTCCGGCACCAGTGTATCCGCGTAGGCGTCGAACAGCCGTTGGATATCTGCACCCAGTTCCCGGAAGACCACTTTTCCTTCCAGCGAAGCATCAGCAAAGTCACTGAAAAGACGTAAGACCATATATTCCGACATTTCCCGTGTCACGGAAAGGGTTAAATTTTCAATGCAGACTTCGCCGGCTTCCCCAATGTAACGGGTGCTGTCGATACTGATCATCCCCTGCATCTCGTCGGGATGAGACCCCATAATGTTGATTCTCATGCGGGTGGACAGCGAGATCAGGGAGTCCGCCTTGAATAGGTTCAGCCGGCTCAGCCGGGCATCCCGGACTGAAGCCGTGAAATCATATTTCGGGATGTTACCGCTGAAATCGAGAAGGCCGTCGAAATCCAGACCTGCGTTTTCATCAAAGACCGTTACTTTTCCTGTAAATGCCATTGCATTCCACTCTCCGGAAATGCCGATCTTCTGGTAGACGTAGTCATAAAATTCCAGGGAGTCCACTTCACCTGTCACCGAAATGCGCGCTGTACCGGGTTTCACACCGGTTCCCGCAATGTCCGCATGCAGACTCATCCGCCCCAATGGAATATCCTGAGCGATGAGGCTTCCCAGGTCTATCCGGTGTGCATCCATTCTACCTGAATAACCGATCTCGCCGGAGATGGAGAGCCTGAGTGCGACATCAGTGCGGATGCTGCCCAGATCCGTGTCAAACAATGCATAGGACACGAAGTCGTTGTAAAATCCCGTGAAATTACCCTTGATGTGAACCGACCCGAAACGGTCCAGCATTTCCGGAAGCTCCCCCATCCGCCGGCCTTCCGGCATAATGAAATTCCGGATATCCTTCGCATCCGTGACAAGCTCCCTGAACTGTGCATGGATAAAGGTGGCTTCCACATCAGGGAGGCCCGTCATCCGGATATCGCCATCGATCCGGGTTCGTTCTCCATAAGCTACCCGTAATTCCTTCGATTTGAATTTACTTACGGTGCCGGCCAGAATCCCTGAGATTTCAAGGTCATTGTCCATCCCGGCAAGGGCCGGCGCGAAGAAACCTATGTCGGACATCCTCAGAACAGAATTCCGGATATCTGCATCAATCTTCACTGCTTCCAGGAAATTTCCAAAGTCCTGCCATCCGCCAAAAGTAAACGCCAGGTCGAGGTGAAGGCTTGAGGAAGGGGTGGCTATCCCGAGACCGGAAGCGATGATCTGCTGCTGATTTACAAGAAACCGGCCCGACAACTGTTGCAGTTCAAAACCGCTCCCCTCCCTGAAGGAGGCATCGTTGATGGAAAAGGTAACCGAATCCCCGGCCAGGCCGATATCTTCAAGATCGAGATTAATACCTGCAAAATCCAGGTGGCTGAAGTCCATACCGCTCTTCACGGGCTCTTCTGAACGATCGTCCAACGAGAATGAGCAGTCGGTCAGCCGGATCCTGCTCATCCTCAGCTGCCAGGGTTCTCCGGTTGAAACCGTGTCGTCACCCTGAAAATAGTCCAGCAGGAAATCCAGGTTCAGAGGGCCTCCGGTTTCATCCCTGCAAAGCCTGAGGATGGTTTTTTCCAGACGGATCCCCGACAATCCGGCGGCCCGCTCCCGGACAGCTATCCACTTCATCTTTAGCAACATACGTTTGCTGAAAAGCAAAGTGTCGCCATTCAGATCACGGACAAGGACATCCTCCGCCAAGAGGCTTTTCAGCGGGACGAACCGTATATTCCTGATGTAAATTTCGGTCTTCAGTTCACGTGAAAGCCAGCGGGTTGCGATACGGGCCGACAGATTCTGAAAGATGGGTGAAACAATTATGAAAAATGCCACGACCAGAACGGTGGCTATGCCTGTGAGGCCCAGGGCTGTCGCCCGGACATACCGATTTTTGATAATTTTGCGCAGAATCCGGTAGATTACATAAATCCTAACTGCCGTCAGACAAAGGGTATTGTACTTTTCCGGCCTTCTGTGCAAAAATATTCAATAACCCGCAATGATCAGGATCCCTGATACCCCGGCTCAGGAAAAAAAAGTACCTGCCTACATACTGGGTATCGAGACATCATGTGACGATACGGCGGCAGCCGTAATACGGGATCATTACCTGCTCTCGAATGTCATTGCCGGGCAGGCTGTACACGAGAGATATGGGGGAGTGGTGCCTGAGCTGGCATCCCGTGCCCACCAGCAGCACATCATTCCCGTGGTCGAAGCGGCACTTCAGGATGCAGGTGTCACAAAGGAGATGCTGCACGCTGTTGCCTACACAAGGGGTCCGGGATTGATGGGATCCCTTCTGGTCGGGACATCCTTTGCCAAGACATTTGCCATGGGTCTGGACATCCCCCTGATTGAAGCGGACCATCTCGATGCCCATATTCTGGCCCATTTCATCGAAGGGCCGGATCATCCATACCACCCCCCTGAGTTCCCGTTCCTGTGCCTGACCGTGTCAGGCGGACACACCCTTCTGGTGGTCGTCGAAGAACCCTCCCAAATGAAAGTGATCGGGCGCACCATCGATGATGCAGCCGGAGAGGCCTTCGATAAGGCTGCCAAGATCCTGGGTCTGCCATACCCCGGAGGACCGGCCATAGACAAACTGGCAAAGGAGGGAAATCCCTCGGCATACCCTTTCCCAAAACCCCGGATACCCGGACTCAACATGAGTTTCAGCGGACTGAAAACATCCTTTCTCTATTTCATCAGGGACCGGCTCAGGGAAGATACCGGATTCATCAGCAGTAACCTTCCGGATCTGTGTGCTTCCATCCAGAATACCATTGTGGAAATCCTGATGGAAAAGCTGGAGGATGCTTCCTCTGTTACCGGCATCCGAAACATCGCGTTGGCCGGTGGTGTGTCGGCCAATACCCTGATGCGCGCAATGCTTACCGAAGCCGGCACAAGAAACGGTTGGAAGACCTACATCCCTCATTACCGGTATACTACTGACAATGCGGCCATGGTAGCCATCACCGGATATTTCAAATACATCCGCAATGACTTCTCCTCCCAGGAAAGCACCCCCTACACCCGTACCACCCGGTAATACAAACCGGAAATCAGGGCCTCCCATCGACATGCAGGAGATCAGGGAGCTTCTCGAGATCAAGTATGACCAATACAACGGGCCAGCCTTCATTGAAGGCGATCCCATTTCAGTACCCCATTTGTTCACCGCAAAAGAAGACATCGAGATTGCCGGATTCCTTTCCGCTGTCATCTCATGGGGCCGCAGGCAGACCATCATCGAAAACAGCCGGAAGCTGATGCAATGGATGGAAATGGAGCCCATGAAATTCATCCTGGAGGCTTCGGAGGAAGAGCTCAGCCGACTCAATCGTTTTGTGCACAGGACTTTCAGCGGGGAGGACTGTATCTACTTCATCCGGTCGCTCCGGAATATTTACATGCACCATGGAGGGCTGGAGGGGGCTTTTTCCGGTGACATGGATCCGGAATCCAATTTGAAGGGGCAGATCATCCGGTTCCGGAAGATATTCTTCTCCCTTCCCGCACTCAAGCGGACCTTTAAGCACATTGCCAATCCGGAAAAAAATGCATCGGCCAAAAGGATCAACCTTTTCCTTCGCTGGATGGTCAGGAGAGACCAAAGGGGGGTCGATTTCGGTTTGTGGCGGGAAATATCACCCCGGCAGCTGCTCTGCCCCCTGGATGTCCATACCGGCCGGGTCGCCCGGAAACTGAACCTGATCCAAAGAAAGGCGAATGACTGGAAAACTGTGGAAGAACTGACACTCGCGCTCAGAAATCTCGATCCGGAGGACCCTGTGAAGTATGATTTTGCCCTGTTCGGTCTGGGCAGATATGAAAACTTTTAATCCATGAATCCAAACCCCTTCGAAACATCATGAAAAATAATGTAAAAAACGATTCTGGCTGGAGGGCCCGTCTTCATGAAATCATTTTCGAGGCAGATACTCCCGAGGGAAAGACCTTTGATGTCGTGCTGCTCATCCTGATTGTCATGAGCATCATCTCAGTGTTCCTGGACAGCGTGGCCTCCATCAGGGAACGGTTCGGGCCGGAACTGCATCTCGCCGAATGGATCTTTACCTTACTCTTCTCAGTGGAATATGCCTTCAGGATCATTTCAACCCGGAGGCCCAGCCAATACATTTTCAGTTTCTACGGTATTATTGACCTGCTGGCCATTCTCCCAACATGGCTCAGCATGGTGCTTGCCGGATCACAGTACCTGATCGTCATCAGAATCCTGCGGTTGCTGAGGGTGTTCAGGATACTCAAGCTGGGAAGGTATGTCAGGGCTTCCCGGACGCTTACGGTTGCCCTCAGGCAAAGCCGTCACAAAATCATCGTATTCCTCGAAGTGGTACTTACACTGGTGATCATCATGGGTTCACTGATGTACCTGATTGAAGGACCTGACTCCGGATTTTCCAGCATTCCCCGCAGCATTTACTGGGCGATCGTGACCCTGACCACTGTGGGATATGGCGACATTACACCCCAGACGATCCCCGGACAGCTGCTGGCATCTGTGATCATGATCATCGGTTATGCCATCATCGCTGTCCCAACCGGGATCATATCCGTGGAGATGGCCAGGGCGGATCAGACCAATACGCAGGTGTGCCGGAACTGCCAGTTCCCAAACCACGATGACGATGCCGTGTATTGCAAACGTTGCGGCCATAAGCTGTGACAGCAACCTATCCCTGATCAACCCAAATTCCGGGTAAAGGTCGTCACCCTGGCGGTACCGTCAGTGGCAGGACCGGCCGCCCTGTCGATGCGCTGTGACCAGCTCATGATAACAATCCCTGCAATCAGCGAAATAGCACCTATCAGGAATGTTCCGCTGAAACCTGCTATCTTGTAAAGAAATATACCGAAAAGCGGCGCAAACAGGGCCCTTACAGCCGTCAGCGACAGGTGTAGCGCCTGGTAATCAGCCGCTTCCCCGCTGCTGCAGAAATACGAGGAGCCGATATTCCATGCCAACGGCATGGTACCCGCAAAAATCCCGTAAAAGACAAAGGAAACCCCAAGCATGGGTATCATGTCAATCCCCATGATCTTCCATCCGGCTGGATAATATCCGGTCAAGATCATAAAGAGCAGGTAGAATAGTAGCGAGGAAAAGGTCAGCGCAGCGAAACGCCTCGGATCAACAGTACCCAGCCATCTCCCTGTAAAAGGCAACAAAATGATGGCCAGAATGTTATATCCGTTCTTGTAGAATGCCACGCTGGAATAGGATAGCTGGAGGCCCTTCTCGAAAAAAAGCGTGATCACGCTGACGGTAGACATGAAAGCAAAACCGTAGAACATAAATCCCACCTGGTAATGAAGAAAAGGCCGGTTAGAGCGCAGAATGTACACCATCCGGGTCACAGACTGCCTGACGGAAAACAGAATGCCTGTACGGATACCGTCCGGGTCAGAAGGTGGTTCCAGAGGTATCATTGAAAGGATATGGACTGACAACACTCCGATGAGACCGGCAACAGACAATACCCATCTGTAAATCCCCGGATCGGCATCCAGCATGAGACCGTAAACGAAGGTGGCAAGCAGCATCATGATCTTGCCTGCCGATGTGGCCAGTGCATAAAGCCTGCCGAAATTGGGATACCTGTAATTCCTCTTGAGCAACTGATTAATCAGCGGGTAGATGACCACATTGCCGAAATAATACATCAGGAATACCAGCAGAAATATCCAGTGGTAGATATTCCCGAATTCCGTTTCCGAAGCATTGCCGGGAAAAAGGATCAGGACCAATAGGGGAAGCCGGGTCAGCAGTGAGGTTCTGCGCAAAAGGCGTGCCTTGTCAGGTGTTCGCCGGATGAATTCATTGGTGAATATCAGAAAGATAAAAACCACCATGCTGAACTGGAACAAAATCCCAAGCTGATAATCCGAACCCCTGAGGCTCTTGATGAAAACAAACTCGTTCAGGGCAATGATACCGAGTATGATCCCATCCAGCAGGCTGTATGCAACATGGAGACCAAATGCTCTTTTTTCCGTTTGGCTCAGACCTGCAGGAATGATCATGAAAAGCGCTATGAAAGGAATGTCAAAATTAGCGAAACAGAATATTTTTGTTATCTTTACGTTTACTGCGTGATATTTTAGGTCGTTTCTTTCTCCGATGATGAGTAAGTACATACCTCCCCGGGTTAGCGTGCTGTTTCCCGCCGTAGTGTTCCTGTATCTGGTTCCGGGGCATACCGGCGGCCAGACAGATGACCCGAAATCGACCCTGCAGAAATATGCAGCGGCACTCCAGATCATCAACTTCGCTTACGTGGATGAGGTCAACGAGCCGGACCTGGTGGAGAAAGCCATCATCGCAACACTGAGAGAGCTGGATCCCCACTCCCAGTATATCCCCAGGGAAGAACTGCTGAGAACAAACGAACCCCTCGAAGGGCTGTACGAAGGTATCGGCATCACCTTTCAGATCTTCCGGGATACCATCCTGGTCATCTCACCCATCCCCGGTGGTCCGTCGGAACGGCTGGGTATCATGCCGGGAGATAGGATCATACGTATCGAAGGCGAGGATGCCACCGGTGAACATGTCGACAATGAATTCGTTTTTGAAAGGCTCAGGGGGAAAAAGGGAAGCCGGGTACATGTGAGCATACTCAGGAAGGGTAAGAAAAACCTGATCGATTATATCATTATCCGGGACAAGATTCCCATCAACAGTCTGGATGCAGGATATATGACCACACCGGAAATAGGCTACATCCGCCTGAACCGGTTCTCAAGGACAACAGTGGATGAATTCAGGGTTGCAGTCCGGGAATTGAAACACGAGGGTATGAGTAGCCTGATACTCGATCTGAGAGGCAATTCAGGAGGATATCTCGATGTGGCTGTTGACCTTGCGGATGAATTCCTGGAGGCTGGAAAGCTGGTGGTCTATACCGAAGGCCAGTCAAGCCCCAAAAGGAATTATACAGCCACCCCAGGAGGTGTTTATGAAACCGGCAGGCTGGTCGTTCTGATCGATGAAGGTTCCGCCTCTGCATCCGAGATCGTTTCCGGAGCCATTCAGGACTGGGACCGGGGACTGATCATAGGACGGCGCTCTTTCGGAAAAGGATTGGTCCAGAGACCTTACCTGCTCCCCGACAGTTCCCAGATCAGGCTTACCATCGCCCGCTATTATACCCCTTCAGGCCGGTGCATCCAGAAACCCTACGGGGAAGGATACGACCATTACTTCGAAGAGATATACAACAGGACCGGCGATGGAAACCCGGCCGACAACGATACCATCCGCTTCCCGGATTCGCTGAAATACTTTACCTCCCACGAGAGGATCGTGTATGGCGGAGGGGGTATCATGCCCGACATTTACGTGGCTCATGACACATCGGTTTATAACGATTTCTACTATGAGCTCTTCGGAAAGGCCATTTTCAATGACTTTATTATCCAAAAAATTGAAAGATACAGGCAGGTTTGGGATAAACAGTACCCTTCCTTCGAGAAGTACGATGAACTGTTCGCAACCGGAAACGACATGACCCTCGAACTGGCGGACTGGGCTGTCCAGTCAGGGATAGAAATCAGCCAGGAGCAATTCCTCAGGGCAGAGCAATTGATAGGGCAAACCATCAAGGCCCTGATCGCAAGAAATCTCTTTGATCCTGAAGCCTACTACCGCGTCATGAACCGGATTGACCCCTGCTACCTCCGGGCTGTGGAAGTACTCCTGGACAACTCCTATTTTGCCGAAATTCGCGTACATTGATCCCCGGCCCCTTAATCACACTTGAGTCTGCTGTCTCCCGGTCTGCCGGTCAGATGAACTGCTCTGCAGCGGAACCATAAGGATTCATAAAAGATACTATTGATTTCGTAATTTTACATGTCCAAATCAGAAACCATGAAGGAAGCCGAGATACTTCAGGAACAGATCCGAAAACTGGACAGGAAAGACTTTGACCTGGAGGCATGGAAAGAGTATACCATCGTGATTCTGGGCCGGATTTTCGGGGAAAACAACCAAAAAATCAGGCAGATCGAGAAGTTGCAATACGATTATTCGAGCTGGGCTCTTCGGGATACCACCGGAAACACATCCTACCTCGACTCCTGCAAGAAACTGGGCAGGGAGATACTGAATGCCGCCATCGATGAGCTGAATATCCTGGGGCCACCCCGGAAAGGGGATGAATTTGCATCTGCAGTACCCGCGGAGGTGATCACCACAGGACTGGAGGAGGAACTCAAGGTGTCCCAGTACAGGGAAATCGCTGCCATCATCAACAAGGGAGGCGATCCGGATGAGATCAGGAACCGGCTGAAGGAAAAACTGGACCTGATCAACCCCGACACCAAAGCCATCCTGCTCAGCATACTTGCCCATCCCGCCCTGAAAGGCAGAATCTGATACAGGCATGGTCAGAACCTGACCCTGAACTGCGGGATGACCATCATGCCCAACTGGTAGGTGTAATCCACCTCGCCGGTTTTGCTGTTGAATTTCTGACCGTAGATATTCTGGTTATCAAAGAGATTCTGGACTTCGATGGCCCATTCCATCGACACCCGTTTGCCTTCCTGCCGGAAAGCCACCCTCAGGTCTGTCCGGAAAAAGTCCCTGAACTGACCGGTATAGGCCACATCATCATCATAATAAGCCACATAGGTCCCCGACGGTTCCCTGACCACCCGTGCAGGAGTGTAGCGCTGACCGCCGGCCATGGTGATCTTCATATCCACCTGAAAAACACTCATCTTTTGCTTTTTCTTTTCCGCGTTCCTGCCCAGTACCCATTCCCTGCCGGCCAGCGCGTTGGCGATGTAATCCCCGCTGAACGCCGTAAATCTGCGAATACCGTCACTGCCTTCATATCGCGATTCATACAAGGAGCCTGTTACCAGGAAATAGAAACCATTATGCAGGAATCTTTCAAGGGTAATATCGATCCCGTAGTTATCGCCGGTGCCTCCGTTGACCAGGCTGTCGGGTGTCCAGACATAGAAATTGGCTCCCTGGTTGAGTATGGAATAGGAGTTCCTTTCATTGCCGTCAATGCCGGCATCGGTGATGAGCTGGTAATAAGCCTCCGCCTTTATCCTGAGGTGCTCGTTCAGATACCGGTCATAGCCTGCTACAAAATGCTGGCTGCGGGTCATGTCCAGATCTTCACTGGTACGGACATAGGAGCCGTCGGGCATACGAACCTGATTGAAATAGGCCGTTACAGGAGCGATCTGGCTGTGAAGGCCGTAGGCCAGAGATACGGACTGACCTTCCCTGAAGGTCCAGGTGATCCCAGCCCTGGGCTCAAAAGAATGTGTGTAATTGAAGAAAAAATACTGATAATGGATCCCTGTGTTCAGCGTCAGGTGATCCCTGATCCTGCACTGCCAGTGCACGAAAGGCTGCAGCAACCATACACCGCCCTCATAATCGCTGTTGATCCTGAACCTGCTGTCCTCGTCAATGAAGACGCTGTCGGTCAGGTTAAACATGCTGCGGGTCACTGTCAGGCCGGTTTTCAGGTTATGACGGGCAGAGAACTTCTTATGCAGGCTCCATGAACCGTACAGTCTTTTTTCGGTGTTGTCATTCCTGAAATAGGGATGCAGCAACCGGTCGGAAGGTGAAATGGAGTCGACCTCCGTCTGGAACCGGTGATAGGTGGCTGCGAGGATCAGCCTGCTGTGGAACCGGTCGTTGAACCAATAGGTGTGGTTGATGCCCATGACACCCATGTCAGATCCGTTAATGAGATCATACCCTTCGCCCCCGTAAAAATCAAGATGCTCCTCGGTCGTATCCTTTTCGCTGTCAAGAAAAGCCACCTGGCTGGTACCGCCGAGGCCGAAGATGGAAAAGTTACCCAGCGCGGTGCGGGGTATGTTGACTTTAAAGGAGAGATCCTGGTACTTGGGAAGGGCCGTTCCGGTGCCGAATTCCACACCGAGCAGGTCGAAGAATTCAAGTGTGGAATACCTGTAATTCAAAAGGTATGAAGCCCCGCCCGGCTTACCCAGTGGGCCTTCGGCACCCAGTTCCAGGCCGTTGAATCCGATCTGTCCGAGGAATTCATGCTTTTCGTCGTTGCCGGTTCTCATCTTCAGGTCGAACACTCCGGAAAGTGCATTTCCATACTCGGCCGGAAAAGCCCCCGTTATGAAGTCCGAATTCGCAAGCTGGTTATTGTTCAGCATATTCACCGGCCCTCCGGTAGTCTCCAGTGCGCCGTAATGGTTGGGATTCGGGATGTCGACACCCTCCAGCCGCCATAACAGGCCGGTGGGTGAGTTCCCTCGGATAATGATGTCATTCCGGGCATCATCCGTGCCCCTGACACCGGCAAAATTGGCGGCCATCCTCGCCACATCGTTGAGAGAACCTGCGTAACGCTGTGTCTCCTCTACAGTGAAACTACGCGAACTCACTGTGGCAAGATCATTGACCGGTTTCCTCTTGTCATGGGTAGCGCTGATGACCACCTCATCCTTGAGGATCACCGATTCCTCCAGATCGATCTCCAGTACCAGTTCCTTGCCGGAGGTAAGATTCAAACTCTCCAGGATCCTGTCCTTGAATCCTATATAGGACACTCTGACCCCGATCCTGCCCACAGGTACGTTTTCAAGCCTGAAACGGCCCTCGGTATCTGATGTCGTTCCCCTGACCGGATCGCTCCCAAGCAGGATCACATGTGCCCCCGGAAGGGAAAGACCCGTGACATGTTCCCGTACCGTCCCGCGGACTGTCTGTGTCGGAAGCTCCTGAGCCCGTAAAACGGATATTGCAATCAATGCACACAAAAAAAGTATGGTTCTCATAGCGTAGTTTTAGCGCAAAATTGAACCTACTGCGAATCACCTGCCTCCCGAAAACGGATGAATCATCATTTTGGCAGGAAGGGTGGCCAAAATCCCACTACAGGCTGTATCCTATCACAAAGAAAGAAAAAAAGCTTGCAGATAATAAAAGAATTCATACCTTTGCACTCCATTTTTATCGAACGAATCAGAAGTATCAATACAATGTATGCGATTGTAGACATCGCCGGCCAGCAAGTCAAGGTCAGCAAGGCACAGAAAGTGATCGTACACCGGCTGGATGCTGAAAAGGGATCAGAGATGCGGTTCAACAAGGTGTTGCTTTTCGAGAAGGAAGGCAAGACATTGGTCGGCACCCCTATTCTGGAAGGTATCAGCGTCAGGGCAACGGTCATCGAACACCTGAGGGGTGAAAAGATCACGGTCTTCAAGAAGAAAAGACGCAAGGGATACCAGGTATCAAACGGTCACAGGCAGTATCTCAGCAAGATAATCATCGAGGACATCGAGATGGGAGAAGCAGGTGCAGAGAAAGAAAAGAAACATTCAGCGAGGAAGACATCTGCGCGCAAAACTGCTGCAAAGGATGAATCAGCCCCGTTGACCGGTAAGGCGGCAGAAGAAGAACAGAATGCAGCCAGCACTCCTGCGGATGAATCCCGTAAAGAAGAGGAGCCGCAAAATCCGGATGAGGAAACCGGCACGGTGAAGGCGGAAGAGTAATCATCGCATTGAATAACAGAAAGTAAAAGTCATGGCACACAAAAAAGGAGTCGGTAGTTCCAGAAATGGCCGGGAATCGCACAGCAAACGTCTGGGCGTTAAAATTTACGGAGGTCAGTTCGCTCAAGCCGGCAACATCCTGATACGGCAAAGGGGTACCGTTCACAACCCGGGACTGAACGTCGGTATGGGCAGGGATCACACTCTCTACGCACTGGCCAACGGTGTTGTGCAGTTCGCGCGCAGGAAGGACGACCGTTCATACGTGTCAGTCGTTCCTGTCGAAGAAAAAAGTACCGGGGAATAGGATTCCGGAAGCATCAGGGATCACATATATCAAGAGACTGTCCTAAAAGAGAGACGGTCTCTTTTTATTTTCAGTCCTTATCCTACCTTTGCATCTTTAATTCATGCGGCATGTTACAAATCAGCTACATCAGGGAAAACCCGCAGGATGTGATCCGCCGGCTGGCAGTGAAGAACCTGGATGTCAAAGGCATTGTAAACCAGATTGTGGAGATGGATCAGCAGAGAAGGACACTGCAGAAGCAGCATGATGAACTTCAGGCGGAGATCAACCGGATATCGAAGGAGATCGGGATTCTTTTCAAGAGCGGCCAAAAGGCAGAAGCCACCACGCTCAAGGAGCGGTCATCCGAACTGAAGGCCGATTCGCGTTCCCTGGCAGATACGCTGGCCGCAAGTGAAGAGGAGCTCAACAAGCTCATCCTTCAGCTGCCGAACCTGCCGCATCACTCTGTACCTGCTGGGAAAAACGCCGCTCAGAATGAGATCGTTGCCGGTGAAGGAGACTTGCCTGTCCTGGAAGAGGGGGCCTTGCCCCATTGGGAACTGGCTCAGAAATATGACCTGATCAGTTTTGAACTGGGAAGCAAGGTTACCGGTGCCGGATTCCCCTTTTACAAAGGCAAGGGTGCACGCCTGGAACGCGCTCTCATTTCCTTCTTCCTGGATGAAGCAGCGCGTGCAGGCTATGAGGAATTCCTTCCACCCTTGCTGGTCAACGAGGATTCCGCTTTTGGCACCGGACAACTTCCGGACAAGGACGGCCAGATGTATGCGGTCAATACCGACAATCTCTTTCTGATACCCACGGCTGAAGTCCCGGTGACCAACCTTTACCGGGATGTCATTCTCACCCACGACCGGCTTCCTGTCAGGAATGTGGCCTATTCCAGCTGTTTCCGCAGAGAGGCAGGATCATGGGGCAAAGATGTCAGGGGGCTGAACCGCCTGCACCAGTTCAACAAGGTAGAGATCGTCCAGATCGCACATCCCGACAAGTCCTATGAATCTCTCAGCGAGATGAGGGACCATGTCGCCTCGCTGGTCAGGAAACTGGAACTGCCCTTCAGGATCGTCAGACTTTGCGGAGGCGACCTGAGTTTTACCTCTGCCCTCACCTATGATTTCGAGGTTTATTCGGCCGCACAGGATAAATGGCTGGAGGTCAGCTCGGTGTCCAATTTCGAAACTTTCCAGTCCTGCCGTCTCAAACTGCGCTTCAGGGACACGGACGGTAAAGTCAGGCTGGCCCACACCCTCAACGGCAGTGCCCTGGCCCTTCCCCGGATCATGGCGGCCCTGCTGGAAAACAACCAGTCACATCAGGGCATCCGTATCCCCGGGGTACTCGTTCCATATACCGGATTCAACTCAATTCCATAGCGATGAAAACAGCGGTTCCTTTTCTCCTGATCCTGGTCATGATCGCATGGTCCTGTACAGGTCGGCGCAACAGCCCGGAAAATAACAGAATCAACTCCCTCAGGGCCGAAATCGGCAACATCCGCCAGACCCTCCATTCCCTCGACCCGGATTTGTTGACTGAGACCAGCCTGAATATCCACAACACCATTCAGAAGATCCGGGAAATACAGGGAGAGATATCGGATTCAGCCATGAATGCCATAATCGTTTACCTTGCTATCAGACGTCCGCTCTCCAGATATCTCCGGGATATGGAGAGAAATGAACTGCTGCTGCAACGGCTGGCAGACAGCCTGGATGTGACGGCAAGGCAGTTCAGCAAAGGCAGGATCGACTTCGCTGGTTTCCAGCAGAAAATCTCGGCGGATTCATCGACCCTTGTTCAGCTGGGTGCAGGTATCCGGGAAAACGTGCATGAAGTCATTAAACAGTTGCGGAAATACGACTCCCTCACACCGCAGATTCAACAAATCCTGAAATAAGTCCATCCGGGGATCATACTAATTGCTTTTGACCCCCGTTTTTCTGTTTTGATACCGAGTCTGATGCACAAGATTGCCGTTATTTATATCATCCTGCTGCTGACCTGCCTGCCACAGAAGCCGGCGGCCCAGGATAACGGCGTATTGCGGCCGGCCGACATCAATCCCCCCAAACCATCCCTGCAGAAGGAAAGCGACGAACAGCTTGCCGCACAATACCTGCAAAACCGGCAGTACGAGAAAGCTGCCGTGCTCTATAAAAAACTCCTGGAAACCAAGGGTCACGATGTCTATTACACCTATTACCTGCTCTGCCTGGTAGAGTTGAAGGATTTCAGCGAGGCCGAAAAAACCGTCAGGAAGCAGGCCCGTAAGTACCCCGACAGGCTCAAGTATCAGGTGGACCTGGGTTATGTGTACAGCTCGTCCGGCGATGCAGCCAAAGCACGGAAGCACTACGAAAACGTGATCAGGGATCTACCCGCAGAAAAATCCCAAATCATCGAGGTGGCCAATGCATTCTTCTTCCGGGGAGAATCAACATATGCCATTGATACCTACCTGCGGGGCAGACAGCTCATCAGGGACTATCCCTTCAACCTGGAGCTTGCCCAGGTCTATTACCTGATGGGACAGTTCGGGGAGATGATCCGGGAATATCTGGAATGGATGGCCTATGATCCTTCCCATATCAGTCTGGTACAGCATAAGCTCCAGAATGCCCTGGGTGATGATCCGGAGGGCGAAATAAGCAAAATTCTGAAAAACAGCCTGCTGCTAAATATCCAGAAATACCCCGACCGGGTCTTTTATTCTGAAATGCTGCTTTGGCTGTCGATCCAGGAAAAGGATTTCGTGATGGCACTGGATCAGGCACGGTCGATCGACCGCCGGATGGGGGAAAACGGTTTCAGGGTGCTCGACCTGGCCGGCCTGTGTACATCCAATGCGGCCTATGATGTGGCCATTGAGGCATATGAGTATGTCCTGAAGAAAGGTACCTCTTCGGGTCTTTACCTCGATGCCCGGATCGGACTGCTCAACGCCCGGTACCTCAAAATTACGGGGGCCTATGACTACACACCTGACGACCTGCAGAAACTGGAGGAAGAATACCTGGGTACACTGGAGGAGTTCGGGAGAAATCCGGCCACCATGACGGTGATGAGGTTCCTGGGACACCTCCAGGCTTTCTATCTCAACAAACCTGAAAATGCGGTCGCACTTCTGGAAGAGGCCATTTCCATGCCCAATGCCCCGATAGTGGAAGTTGCGGAATGTAAAATCGAACTGGGCGACATACTGCTTTTTACCGGTGACGTATGGGAGGCTACCCTGCTCTATTCACAGGTGGAGAAAGCGTTGAAGAATGATCCGGCCGGTCATCTGGCCAAATACCGGAATGCCCGCCTTTCTTTTTATATCGGCGAATTCGACTGGGCCCGGGCACAGCTCGAGGTCCTCAAGGCAGCTACCTCCAAGCTGATTGCCAATGACGCCATGGATCTCGCCCTCCTGATCTCTGACAATATCGGGATGGACAGCTCAACGGTCGAACTGGCAATGTATGCACGGGCCGACCTGCTTTTCTACAGAAATGCACATGATCAGGCGCTCACTGTGCTTGACTCTATCCTTCAGATTTCCACCTGGCATCCCATCTTCGACGATGTTTGGTTCACCAAAGCCAAAATACAGCTCAAATCCGGCAGAACCGACGATGCCGTCGGATCCCTTCAAAAGGTCATCAGCGACTATCCTTCGGAGATCCTGGCTGACGATGCACTCTTCCTTCTGGCCACCTTGTATGAAGACCACTATGGTGAGACCGGAAAAGCCATGAGCCTGTATGAGAAGATCCTGACTGATTACCCCGGAAGCCTTTTCACCACCGAGGCAAGAAAAAAATTCAGAACACTCAGGGGAGACCCTGTGAATTAGTAATCCGCCCTTAATCACTACGGAGTTTGCACCTTAAGGCAAAAAAACGATTCGGACAACATTTCCTGATTGATGAGAACATCGCAAGGAAGATCATCGCTTCATTGGACCCCGGATGCAGCCGGCTGCTCGAAATCGGGCCCGGCACAGGTATACTCACGAAATTCCTGATCGAAAAGGATCTGGATCTGAAGGTAGTGGAAATCGACAGCCAGGCGGTCAAACTGCTCCAGGAGAAACTCCCCGGGATCTCAGATCATCTGATCCACGCTGATTTCCTGAAGCTGGACCTGAACGGGATATTCACAAAACCCTTTTCCATTATCGGCAATTTCCCATATAACATCTCAAGCCAGATCCTTTTCAGGGTGATCGGTAACCGGGAAACGATCGAAGAGGTCGTGGGAATGTTCCAGAAGGAAGTGGCCGAACGTATCGTGTCCGGGCCGGGGTCGAAAGATTACGGCATCCTCAGTGTGCTGGTCGATGCCTGGTTTGATGCGGAATATCTTTTCACGGTAAGCGGGCAGGTGTTCAGGCCACGGCCCGCAGTGAAATCCGCAGTCATTCGCCTGAGACGCAATCAGGCCAAAAAACCGGATTGTGATGAATCACAACTGATCCTTCTGGTCAAAAAAGCCTTTAACCAGAGAAGAAAAACGCTCCGGAACGCATTGGGAGATTACCGGTTCCCGGATGAGGCAACTTACCGTACCCTACTGGACAGGCGGGCGGAAGAACTCTCCTCCGGCGACTTCATCCGGCTGGCCCGCATCGCACTCCCCCGCGGGACCTGAACCGATAACCGAGCGAGGCAAATTGCCGTCAGGCGAATTCCTGCAGCTATTCCTCGTTACACCGGTTGATGCACTCAATGATCTCGGTCAATGTGACACTCCTCAGGGAATAAAAAATCTTCTTGCCTTCCCGTTTGGAGTTCAACACGCCCTTGTTTTTCAGGATATTCAGATGGTGCGACGCTGCCGCCTGTTCGATATCCAGCTTGCTGTATATCTCAGTTACGCTCAGTTTCTTTTTCTCATTGAGCAGGTCGATAATGGCAATTCTCATAGGGTGAGCGATAGCCCTTAGTTTGCTGGCTGCTGCCTCCAGCTTGTTGATGTCTAAAACGAATTTCGTCATGGCTATTGAATTACTTTCCTGCAAAAATAATCAAAATTATATCAGATGCAAATAAATATGTCAATTAATATCGGGGGGATCAGGATGCAAAAAGGTCCGTAAATATGAACTGCTTCCCGTCAAAAAGTCCCTTGTCGCTCAGCTTGAGATCAGGGATTACCAGAAGTGCCATGAATGAGAGCGTCATGAAAGGTGCTTTCAGGCCAGACCCCATGTTTTTGGCTTCTTTGTCAAGGGTTTTATAAAGTGCAGCCACCGTCGTCCCCTCCAGGTCAGACATGATTCCTGCCACCGGAAGGGGCAGAATACTGCTTCTGCCCCCATCCCTGAAAGCGATCCCACCCTTGTGATCCACCAAAAGGTTGATCACTCCGGCGATATCCTTATCGTTGGTGCCGACGGCAATGATATTATGGCTGTCATGTGCAATGGTACTGCCAATGGCCCCGCGTCTGAGCCCGAAACCGCTGATGAAAGCGATGGCGGGAGGTGCCTGACGGTACCTGTTGAGCACTACCAGTTTCAGGATATCCCTTCCGGTATCAGGTACTACCATGCCATCCGTTATTGAAGCAGCAGACAGAAAGCCTTCAGTGACCAGCTGGCCGTCGAAAGCCCGGATCACCCTGATCCGGTCCGACCCGGCCCTGACGGCGAGCTGTTCTGGCGAGATCCTGCCTGCCACGAAGTGGTTCGGGGTCTCTTCATGGACCGCAGGGAAAAGGCATTTGCCGTTTTCCGCAACAAAAACACCATTGATGTACAACTTCCGGACATTCAGGTCGGTGATACTGTCCGCGATGAGAATATCGGCCGGATCCCCCGGCTGAAGCAAACCGTTGTCCAGATGATAATGATTCCGTGGATTCAGGGAGCAGGCTCTCAGTACATCAAACGGATCATAACCCATCCTGATGGCCCTCGCGGCGAGAAGGTTGATATGCCCTTCCATAAGATCGTCGGGATGCTTGTCGTCGGAGCAGAACATTACCCTCTCCGGATGGGTTTTCAACAGGGATATCAGTGCGTCGAAGTTCCGTGCAGCACTTCCTTCCCGGATCAGGATGCTCATTCCGTAACCGATCTTGTCAAGAGCCTCATCCAGCGTGAAACATTCATGGTCCGTGGTGATTCCCGCCTGCGCATACCTTCCTGCATCCTGTCCCTTCAGACCCGGGGCATGACCATCAACCGGCTTCCCGTGTTTCCGGGCAACCTCCAGCTTGGCCATGACCTGAGGATCATCATGAATCACACCCGGCCAGTTCATCATCTCGGAAAGGTAATGGATATGGTCTGAACCCAGCAACTCATCCAGCTCCCGTACACCGATCTCCGCCCCGGATGATTCGAAAGGGGTGGCAGGCACACATGAAGGGGCTCCGAAATAGAACCTGAGAGGCACCCTGGCTCCCGACCGCATCATGAAACGGATGCCCTCCATGCCCAGCACATTTGCAATCTCGTGGGGATCGGACACCACGGCAACTGTGCCATGGACACATGCCAGCCGGGCGAATTCTGAGGGCGCCAGCATCGAACTTTCCACATGAATGTGTGCATCGACAAGCCCCGGAAGGATCACCTGATCCTCCACATGAACGGAATCCTCCACCGAGGCAATGCGCCCCCCCTCCACCCGGATAATCCCCGGGTAACTTCGGCGTGCCACCACATCGAAAATAAGTCCGCTTACACTGAAACCGCTCTCAGGCATAATGTTGCGATATTAAGAGACTGTTTAAATTTATAAATGTTTTCGCTCGAATCATTCAACGAAAAGCCTTTTTGAGATCATCAGCCAAATCATTTATACTGATGCTGTTTGATTTTGCCTGTCTGCCTGTCCAACGATTTATCTGCCTTCCTGGAGGAAGACAGGTCGAAGGCAT
>JAFGHD010000175.1 GCA_016939365.1 Bacteroidales bacterium
AGCCTGTAGAATTTTGAGTCAAGGGTTGCCAGCGCATACAGCTTTTCGGGATTGGCAGGGGTAACGGCCAGCACGATCCGGTGCGCCGGCGTATGTTTTGTTAATATCCATGTGAGGCCGCGGTCTGTGGATCGGTAAATGTCGCCTTCTCTGGCGGCATAGATATATTGTGGATCCCCGGGTTTAAAAACGAGCTCCTTCACGGATTTTGACGAGGGGCGAACCTTTGTCCAGTTATTACCTCCGTCGCCGGTTAAATACACACCATCGCTGGCAGCGGCAAGCAATGAATTATGATCATCGGGGAACATCAGGAGTTTGCTGACGGTTTTATTACCCATGCCCGAGTTTTTTTGTGTCCAGGAAAGCCCGCCATCAACGGATTTAAACACACCGAGGCCCAGGCTTTCCGATCCATCACGGTCGCCGGAACCGAAGTAGATGATGTTTGGATTGGTGAAATCAACCGCTATACTGGAAACGCCCATAGTATGGATCCCGTCGGTATTCAGGTTGAACCAGTTATCACCCCCGTCAACCGTTTTCCAGAGGCCTCCGACAGGCGCCCCTGCAAAGAGGATGTCGGGATTGGTGGGATGAAAGGCCAGAGCGCTGACCCTGCCCAGACCCGGGCATTGGTTACTATAGTATTGCTGGGGAAAAATGGTCGGTCCCACAAGATCCCACGTGCCGGTAATACCCTCTCCCGGATTTTGCAACAGAAATTTATTGTATTCGGCGATGTCATGATCCGGAGGCAACAGGTAACCGTCGGGTTTTACATAAGGGAAATTAGCGTGCTGCCATCTTTTGAATAATTTATATCCACTGTTTTTATCCGGGGTTTTCCCTGCCCAGTACTGGTCGAATTCTGCCACCAGCCGGTGATAGTTCACATTCGGATCGCTCATTTTGTCGAGCCAGTAGTCGGCGCAGCTTTTATCGTAGGTGGTCTGGAATACCTGCCCATTTATCATGGAAGCGGTCACCACAGCCAGTGTCAGAGCCAGAAGCCTTATCATTTTCATAAAAAGATAGTTTTTAACAATTAGCGAATCAGCAGCTAAAAGTAGGCTTGTGTAGGATGGTTGAAAAAGGGATTTTATCCGTTGGCTGTCCTGAGGTGACAGCTGCCCGGTTTTTATGATCCGTTGCCGGTCAGGTATTTGTCATTGGCCGGCAGGGTTCTGGAAAAGGGAATCAAGGAGGGTATCCTTCCTATTCCTGGAGACCCTGAGCTGGATTCCGTTGCTGAGCAGCACCTCGCCGCCCTCGCCGCGGATGTAATCCGTCACATGGTTGATGTTGACCAGGTGGGAGTGATGTATCCTGACAAACAGGGGATGGGGCAGCATCCGTTCAATATCCTTGAGTGTGCGGCTGACCATGATCTTTTTATCACCGTCCAGGTGAAGCCTTGTATAATTTCCATCCGATTCGCAGTAGATCACCGAGTCAAACTCTATCATGGCGATCCTTCCTTCCACGGGCAGTGCGAGCTTGCTTCTCTTCATGCCTCCCGATCCCAGCCGGTGGATGATCTCATCCAGCCGTTGCATATGGAGGTTCTTCTCAAGTTTCACCTTCACCTTTTCAACTGCTTTTACCAGCTCTTCCGGCTCGATCGGTTTGAGCAGGTAGTCTATGGCATTCACTTTGAAGGCTTTGATCGCAAAGTCATTGAAAGCGGTGGTAAAAATCACCTCGAAATCCCTGAAGGTGACTGATTGCAGCAATTCGAAGCCGTTCATCCGGGGCATGGCAATATCAAGAAACACCAGATCAGGTTTCAGGCTTTCGATGATCACGATCCCCTGTTCCGGTGTATTTGCCTGGCCTGCGATCGTTATGCAGGGGCAGACCCTCCGGATCAGGATATCGGTAGATTCCAGGCTATGCTTTTCGTCATCGATAATTACTGCCCTTAGCTGCATTTTCCGGTTCATTAAATCTCGTAATTGATGGTAACCCTTGTGCCTACAGGTTCGTTGTCCGGATCATACAGATCGGTGATCTCGAAATCCGACCTTTTACCCCTGATGCTGGCCAGCATGGCAAAGCGTTCACGGGTGATCTGAAGACCGTATGATTTGCTGGCACTGTGATCATCTTCCTGTTTCATTTTGCCGGAGCTTCCCCTGCCCACACCATTGTCCTCAATGATGATCGTGAGCATGCCATCCAGCCGGGTGATGGAAAGTGTGAGCACACGGTTATCTTCTTTGGGCATCAGGCCGTGCCATATGGCATTCTCTACAAACGGCTGCATGGTCATCGGCTGGATCATGATCTTGTCAAAATCCAGGCCTTCCTGGATACTCTCCTGGTACTCAAAACCGTTGTCGAAGCGCATTTGTTCAAATTCGATGTATATCCTGAGTGTTTCGAGCTCTTCTGAGAGGGAGATCGTATTCCTGCGTGAATTGTGCAGTATGAGCCTGAGCAATTTCGAGAACTTGGTGATGTAACCCGTTGCGTTGTCAAACTCCTCCTTCAGGACATAACAACGGATGCTGTTCAGGCTGTTGAACAGGAAATGCGGGTTCATCTGTGACCTGAGGGCTTTCATTTCCAGCTCGCTGATCATTTTGTTATAGCTGGTTTTCATCTCCTCATGCCTCCTTACCTGTCTCATGCGGTATCTGTGCAGGGCGAAGAGTATTAAAAGCACAATTAGTATGAGGATGAAGACGAACCAGGCTGTTTTGTAAAAGGGCGTTCCAATATAAAGCGGCAGAAGTATCTCTGAATATTCCATTCTTCCGTCAGAGGCCCTGAGCAGAAAAGTATACCGGCCTCCCGGAAGGTTGGTATAACTGACATATTTCCGGTTTCCGGCAAAAATCCATTGATCGTCGAGCCCTTCAAGCCTGTAACTGAAAATAGTTTCTTCAGGATTGAAGAAGTTGATGGCTCCGTATTCTATGGAAAAGAAGTTTTCTCCCGGTTTGAGCTTTACAGTTAGATCCGGGCTGCAGAAATCAAGCGGATCCAATAGCCTGTCGAAGATCCTGAAGGATTTGATGTAAGGCTTGATGGGGCTTCTGAAAATTCTGACACTGTCAGGGTGAAACCGGTAAATACCACCCTTCGAGGTGATGAATATTTCACCCTTGTCAGAGACAGTACTTCGTAAAAGCCTTGACAGCCCGTATTTTTCATCGAAAAACTCCGCTTTCTCCAGGGATGGAACGATCCGGTTCAGGCCTTTGTCGGTGATGGCCCAGATATTGCCGTCCTGATCGCAGCTCATGTTTTTTATCAGTGTTCCGCCAAGACCATTGTTTTCTGAATAGGAGGCCACGAAACCGTGCCGGCTGCCGGGATTGATGACGACGATACCGCTGTTCTCTGTGCCCAGCCAGACGCTGCCGCCGGGAGTACCCGTGATGAAACGTATCACCTCCGTTTTTACCGGGGCATCAGGGAAATCCTGTCCGAATGACAGGTTCATGAATTTTTTGCTTTCGGGATTGAAATACCCGAAGTCGGTCATGCCGTACCATATCCTGCCCCTGCTGTCAGGATAGAGACTGAAGATGAAATTCTGAAAGTAAATGTTTCCTGTATTTTCTCTGGGATAATAATAATTGATGTATTGTTTGTTCCTGACATTGAGCCTGAAAATGCCATTGAATTTGGTACCGAGCCAGATCTCCCCGTCCGGGGCAATGCAGCCGCTGATGAAACAGGGTGCTTCGGTTTGCGGAGAATCATGAAATGACCGTGGATTGAAATCATGAAAGTGGCTTATCTGTTCCTTTTTCTCATCCCAATAATAAAGATCATAAGCTTCAACAAGCCATACGGTATCCTCTGTACAGACTATATCGACAATATAATTCTCCTCCTGGCTGCACGCCGGTTCGTATGAAAACACCTTGTATTCCAGGTTGGCGATATTCAACCGGACGAGTTTTCTGTCTGATGGAAGAGTGCTGAGATACAGGATATCTCCGTCCGTCTGGTCAAAGCAAAGCTCCACGAAATCAAAGGGAATCTGTACTTTGCTGAATTGTTGCGAAGCAAGGTTACAATAAAAAACACCTTTTGAAAAGGATGTAATCCAGAAAAATCCCTGGTCGTCCGTCAGAATATCAGAAGGATTGAAATCTATAATGACTCCTGTGGCGTGATCGGTTATAAACCTGAAGTTTTTTGTTTTTGTGCTGAACACTGCCACTCCTTTGTGTTCGGCAAGTATCCATATTTCTTCGTGATTTTTCCATCTGAGCTTGTTGATATTGTTCCTGAAACCATTCACCGGTTCATGGGACTCATATTTGAAAATATCAAATTTCCCTGTGGTTGGATCCATGTGACACAAGCCACCGCCCCAGGTGGCCAGCCAGAGTTTACCATTGTCATCCACCAGGATGTCACGGATAAGATTTTCCTTCGAGGTAAAAAGAGCAGGATCGGAAGCGTTTTGAACAACAAGAGGTATATGTTGCCATATCGCCGTGTGGATATCGAATTTAAGAACACCGAGCTGGCTGCCGAACCAGATGATGCTGCTGTCAATGGGATCCTGTTCCCAGCTCATCAGGGTGTTGAGAAACCTTGAAGGTTCTGCGCTGATCTGGCTTGATGGCAAGTGATTAGTAAATCCTTGCGTATTCCGGTCAAAGATGTCTATCCCGAAGGCATCGGGCGCGATCACGATATTGCCTTCTGCATCCTCAAAAAGATACTTGATCTTGTTTTTCGACAGGGAACCGGTATCTTCGGGCTCGTGATAATAGTGACGAAACATGCCAGTTTCAGGATTCAATGTATTGACGCCTCTTCCGGTTCCGATCCATAGAATACCTGTATGATCCTGGATGAGGGTTTTGACATCATTGTCGCATATGGAATTGGAATCTGAGGCGTGATAGCGGTAGGTCAGTATCTCGCTTCCGTCAAAACGGCAAAGTCCGTTACGGGTCCCAATCCAGATAAAACCCTCCCGGTCCTTTAAAACACTTCTGGTCTCATTGGATGGAAGGCCTTTTTCCTCTGTGAGATTATGAAAGATGTACTGACAATGGGCGATTTTACCAATCGTCAGGAATAGTATCAGGATACCGGCAGCAACATACTCTTTCCTGGTTGTCTCAATCGCCATCGCCCTATTTCCCATATAAATGGCCGAATCTACTGATCACCGGAAGGCACCGGGATCATTTGCCATGTTCCGGTTCCTTCCGGAAATCCGGTTTTCCCGGATGGTAAAATTACCTTTTTTACTCAGCCCTGATAAGTTCGTTGGGTCATCCCGGATTGAAGGTCTGGAAGAAACCACACCGGAACAACTCACGATTCCGGTTGATTCACACTTCGTAATCGGAAATCTGCAATCTTAGACCGGATATTAAAGCAGGCCCTGTTCGATATCGGTATCGGGAGCGCCATTCATTGACGGAATGTTGATTCACAACGGGAAACAAATCTTTTCCGTTGTAATGACAGGCTATTGATGTTTATTCCCTTCGGGTAATTACGCAATGATGCGGAGCAAATGCCATCAGAAGCGAGGTCATTTTTCAACAGATCAATTCTACTGTTTATTTGTTGAGTTGTTTATCTGTTTGGTGTTCGGCATTACCAATAATACCGATACTTCTTTCCAGGTTTACATAACTGCTCAACAACTCATTGCTTCCCGTTGTCCGGAACCCGAAAGGGATTAAATTACATTGAATATTACAAAATACCCTTTCCCCGACTTTTAACTTTCCACTTTTTACTTTCCACTCTAATACGGCACCTGGCTGCCCAGACCCACATTCGGTTTCCAGAGGTCGTTCTTGTCGGAATTGTTCACCTGTCCGTCCATGGTGAAATCTCCCTGCAGGTAGCCGGTGTTGCCGGCCTGGGGTACCCAGATGTCGTTCTTGTCGCTGTTGTTGACCTCGCCGTCTGCGCTGCCGTCACCGGCTACCATGCCCCATACACCGGGAGCCAATAGCCTGTATGCCTGGCTGCCGCCGTAAACACGGTCGGATCCTGTTGTGAAGTCATAGCTGTACACCCCCTTTGTCGGAGTGAGCGGGTATGCCGACATGATGGAAAGATGATTGCGGTGCCAGATGACCATGTAAAGGTTAAAAGCCGGGGTGACGTCAAATATGATGGGCGTCACGGCATCAGTGCGCCTGATGCTGCCGTCCTTCAGCAGCAGTGCCGCCTGGCGTTCCACCATTGTGGCCGGAGTGGCAGTGGCTGCCGTCGGCGCATCCCTAAGCTCCACAAGTACCCAGTCCACCACATCCGGCGCCGGAAGACCGGTGAAGTGTTCGCAATTGCTGTAATTCCAGGGCGAAACACTGTAGGGCTGAACATTGGGCATGTAAACCGTAAGGTTGGTGTTCATATCCACCCCGTTGAAAGGTCCCTGCAGGAATACCCTGATGTCAAAGTAGTCGCCGGGCGGGTCGAGGAAGTTCCAGCCTGTATTGTTACCCAGGTCAAGTGAATTATACAGGTTGAATACGGCACCTCCGTCCGCATTCATATCTGTGATGTCGAGATAGTTGCCCTCCACAGTGCCTGATGATTTACTGATGGAGGCTTGGCTTCCGGCCAGAGTCGACTTCAGGGTGATGATATGACAGCTGTTGCCCCAGATATCAAATGTCCCGGTCAGGGTTTGTGTTTTGCCCTGCTCTAACTGATAAGTTTTTCCCGGGGTAAAAGTGAGTTCGTCAAAACTGTTGGTTCCTTTAATAGTCCCGTTGTCAATAAACGTAACCGTTCCAAAAGTGTTGATCCCTTCTATTTCTCCGTTTCCAAAGAAAGTGACATCATTGAAGGCGCCTCCTCCCAGGATTTTACCGGCAGGATTGAATACTACCGAACTGATGGTGTCATCGCTGTTCAGTGTTGAACTGCCTCCCGGGTTTTGGAATATAATGGAATGATAGTTCAAAGCGCTCGTCCCTGTGCTCTGGAAACCTCCGTTGACGCTGGTAAGGCGAATCTCAGAAGTTCCCGGAAGGATGGTGAAATTGGAGCCGGTGACATACCAGGTCTGGTTTGAAGTATAGCTGATACTGAAGACAGAGGTGCCCATGTTCAATACCCTGACATTATTGTTGGTGCTTATAAACCTGCGGCAGCTAATATCCTGATCGTTGGTGTTCAATGTGCCGAAGTTGAGATACAGGTCGCTGTTGCCTGCATTAAAAGCATCCACTAATGTCCAGGCGCCTCCGTCACCATTGAAATAAACATCGTTGCTGAAGTTTTGGCCGGCCATGGTGATCTCAAAAGGAATCTTCTCCGTGGTAACGCCTTCGAAATATATTTTACCTGTAAAAGCGAAATTCATATCCGGGGAGAGTGTCAGTGAACCATGAATGTTCAGGACATAGGTATTTGAGAGTGTGGAAAATGTAGGATTGAAAGGGGCTGCAGACCAAT
Organism: Bacteroidales bacterium; assembly: GCA_016939365.1. Taxonomy (GTDB): domain Bacteria; phylum Bacteroidota; class Bacteroidia; order Bacteroidales; family JAFGHD01; genus JAFGHD01. The sequence continues at coordinate 7,408 of JAFGHD010000175.1, forward strand.
CCATATTGCGGCATAAGGCATTGGACACATTGATAAAGACTGCCTGGCCGGTTTGGGTGAATGAGCCCGCATCGAAAACTACATTATCCAACTGGGTTGGCACGCAATAGCCGCCTGCTCCACCACTTTCATACGCCCAATGGCTGACATCATCCCAGTTCCCGGTGCCACCAACCCAGAAAAGATCCTGGATGCCGGGAGGGTTGATGATCCATCCCGTGTTGTTGCCCAGATCAATCGCATTGTTGGCTATGAATGTGGCCCCGCCTGTGGCATCCATCCCCTGCAGGGAAACCTGGTTGATCACCACCGTCCCGTCGGTTTTACTGAAAGTGGTCTGTGAGATAGTGGAACTGGATGTGATGGCTATGGGCGAAAAACAGGTCCCTTCAGCCACAAGATCATCCAGGATGGTCTGTGTCATTCCGTTGGTAAGGGTATAGGTGTTGCCGGGCGTAAATACAAGGGTGCCGAAGGTGTTGTTCCCGGTGATGCTGCCGTTGCCATTCATGGTGACATGCCCGTAAGAACTGTTTCCGTTGATGGTGGCGTTTCCTCCAAACAGGGAGGTAGTGAAATTGTTGCCGTTGGTGGAGACTGTGGCTGTTCCGGCTACCGTGAAGGTATTGATGGTGTTGCCGCCGCTGATGCTGACACTGCTGTTGAGCGTCAGTTCGTTGAAAGAGCCGCCGTAATTTGAAATGGATGCTGTTCCGGTGGCAGCCTCAAAGATCACATTGTGGAAAGCCAGCCCGGGCCCGTAGCCACCACTGTGATTGATGTCAGCCCCGGTACCGGTGATCCTGATAAGGGAGGTGCCGGCATCGAAGGTGAAATTCTCACCCCTGAAATAGATGGCATCCCCGTTGGTGGTCAGGGTGACCTCAGAAGAGCCCAGGGTGATGGATCTGGTGTTGGTGTAGTTGGAGTTGAAGATACCGGCAGTGATGGGCTGGTTGTTGGTGTTGAGCGAGCCTCGGACCAGATATAAAGTCCTGGTACCGGTATTCAGGCCG
>JAFGHD010000176.1 GCA_016939365.1 Bacteroidales bacterium
GATTTTGACTAATCTGGCTTGCCCGACGGTGCCTACAGAGAACAGAGCAGATTCAGGTCTGGCTTAGTCGGGCACCTGTCCGCCGAGCCCTGTATTCGGAGCCCAAATCTCGTTCTTGTCGCCGTTGTTCACCTGTGCGTCCATGTTATAGTCGCCGCCGAGATACCCTCCGGTACCTGCCTGCATCGCCCAGACATCATTTTTATCTCCGTTGTTGATTTGCCCGTCGGCATTGCCGTCACCGCCTGCCATTGCCCAGACACCCGGAGCCACCTCCCTGTATCCCAGGGCGCCGCCGTACACCTTTGTGGCGGCATTGGAGAAATCGTACATGTAGACCCCTCCCGTCGCGCCCAATGCGCTGGAAGACATGATCCCAAGGTGGTTACGATGCCACAGGACGACAAACAGACCGTTTTGAATCGTGTTGCTGAAGTACAGATTGCTGCTTCCGTCCAGTCCCACGATCACCCCATTTTGCAGCACGAAGGCGGCCTGTCTGGCGATCATGGCCGAGGGTGTGGCATATTGGGCGGCAGCGGCATCCCTGATCTCGACCAGCATCCAGTCCACTGCATTCAGGGGGATCGTGGCCACGCTCTCGGTGCCGGTATAGAACCAGGGACTGGTATTGTAGGGTTGTCCGAGGGGCATCGTGCCCGGATTCAGGTCCGTATTCATTCCTGTTCCGTTGAACGGACCTTCGAGGTATGCCCGCATGTGAAGCTCGAAGCCGGGTGAAGTTGGGCTGAAATCAGCTGTTACCGTGAGGTCGGCTGTTACGTTCATCTCGGTGCGGGGATTGCTGGTATTCCCATCACTCCAGCCTGCAAAATCATAACCTGAACCGGGGACGGCCTCTACTGCTGTTCCGTTCTGGCCATGGTTCACCGTTTGAACGGTCTGACCGGAGATTGTGCCGCCCGGCCCCGCAATATAATTGAGCGTATAGCTTTTATAAACGGAGTAGTAATAGACTGCACCGCCGTCCTGAATGCCGTTGTCCCTCCTGAACGCACCGATCACGGCCAGACCGTCATCGATACAGACACGGGAACCGAAGTAATCCTCGGCGAGTGCAGATGTCGGCCGGAACATCGCCACCTCGACCCACTGCTTTGCCGCATCCTGTGTATAGGCGTAAACGGTTCCGATATTGCTGGTGCTGCCCACATCATCGAAAAAGGCCCCGACAAGGAGTACCCCGTCGTCCACATCGAGACCTTCACCGAATCCGTCGCCCTGCTGGGTGTCCAGCCCTTTGAACTTCTGAAGGCATATCCATGTGCCTGCCTGCCTTTCAAATGAATAGGCAGAACCACCGCCCTCATCCATATAGGCCGAAACGACCAGGGTGCCATCGTCATATCCAATATCCGCACCGAAATTATCGTTACCGTCGGCCCCCAGATATGCCGGTGGGATGATCGGGGATTGGTAGGTGAGGACTCCCGGCGCCGTTACCAAATAAAAGAATACCGTTCCCGAAGAGATACCATTACCGGCGTTGTCGCCCAGAGCGCCGATAAATGCATATTCATCCCTGATCTCCACGGAAACACCAAAATGGTCGAAACTGTTGGGGGTAGGGCAGAACAGATCCGGCGGCTGATGCACCCAGGTGCCGTTGATTTTACGGAATCTGTACACCTTCCCTGCATCGGTACCGTATTGGTTGTCATCCATCCATGCACCGATGAAAGCCCATTCGCCCTGTATGGCCATATCCACACCGAAGTGATCGCAGTAGCTGGGCTCCGGCGACTGGATCTTCTGGCGGAACTCCCATACCCCCGATCCGTTCCGTTCATAATAGTTGACATAGCCTGCCCCGTCGCTGGAGTTGCAGCCGGTCACTCGCCTCATACCGCCAATCATCATCTCATCCCCGATGACGAAAGGCGACCCGAACCAGTCGAAGGGCAGCCGGTCGGCCGGCGCCAGCATTCCGGTTTCGGAATAGCTGAAGCTGCTCTCAGGGCTGTCGGCTTCAGGTGGAATGATATCGTTGATCAGCACCGGATAAGGAAACCGGGGCCCCGATTGGGACGATGGATATTCCTCATCATCCAGTAGCGGGTAGTTCATGCTATTCTGGCCGGTCAGCACCAGGCAGTATATCATGGCTATGACCAAAATGGAAAGGGAAATGGACGTTCGTTTCATACTCGGTTTGTTTTATTTGGTTTTGCATAGAAAAAGCTGAACAGGAACAGGAAGGCAAGGAGAAGTTGAAATATCCAGATCATCACAAACTTCTCGAGGGGGAGGGCATTAAATAGGAAGGCGATCACCCCTGCAGTCATTAATCCGGCAATGACGGGAAATACCGTGATCAGTAGGATCATGCTGCGCTCCTCCGGTTTAAGGCTGGCCCAGAGGAGGACAGCGGTCCACCCCAGCATCATCACCCCTCCAGTCATGGAAATGAACCGGAATACCGGGTCCCCGCTGCTTATCGATAAACCCAGTAGTGGCAGGGAGACCTGCGGAAATAGCAGGCCGATCCCCAGGATGGTATCGGCCAATGCACCTGTGTAATAGCTGATGCGCAACATGATGACGGTCATTTTTGGCCGAAGGTACTCCAGGTCACCTGCTGAAATCGTCCCGATCCATCAGTTGGGACTTTTTTCTTTTTCGGGTTATGGTGCCAATAAAGGTGGCACCCTGCCGCATCAAGGGTGATCAGGGAAAAATACCGAAACTTCCGCCTTGAATTCCGAAGGGGTTTTACCGGTCATTTCCTTGAAGATCCTGTTGAATGACGACTTGGAGCTGAAACCCGATTCCAGGGCAAGCCCGAGCAGGGTGTATTGCTTGTTTCGCGGATCGATGATCCTTTTCTTCACATCCTCAACCCGGTACCTGTTGATGAACTGAAAAAAGTTGGTGTTAAGGTGATTGTTCAACACCGATGACAGCGTATGGACCGGTATCCCTGATATTTCTGAAAGCTTCCGGATCGTGAGTTCCGGATCGGTAAAGGGCTTGTCCCTCTCCATGATCTCCAGCAATGAATTCCGGTATGTATCGGTTTCTTCTGGCAGTAGGGTTTTGCCCTTGTTATCCCGATCATCTGAGGAGAAATCTGAAAGATCATGGCGGTAGGTATCGGCAAACACACGGGTGTGCCTCAAGCCGAAGAATCCTGCCACGATCACGAAAACAGCCACGGAAGTGAATATGATCATGTTCAGCATGCCAATAGGCAATGGCTTCAGCAGGATAAACACACCGATACCCAGGCTGAGCAGAATCCATGTACAACCCTGGGCGATGATCAGGTAGTTCAGCCAGTCATGCTCATACACCCGGCCGGATGAGCTGATCAGGGATATTTTCCGGCGGTAGCCAAGCAGTTTCCTGAAAGAAAGGATCAGGTAGACACCCATAGAAAGGATGACAGTGAAGAGGAAAACATAGAATACATAGGAAATGCCTGCACCATCCGCCGGTCCGCTGTCGAATACAGTTAACCAGCCGGGGGTTGTCCGGCTCGAAAGAACAATCAGATTGAACACTATAAACGGCAGGAAATGCCATAACCAGCAGAGCCGGAAGGCCGATTGTGTGGAGGTCAGCGACAGGATGTAGGTATAAAGGAACGGACCCTGGAGAAGAAGAAAGGAGATATTGATATAATACTGGTGGTTGTCGCCCGAGAAGATACTCACAAATCCCGTCTGGGTACTGAGGTGCGCCGCCAGCAAGTAAAGCCACAACCCCAGAATATAATCCGGAACTTTCTTCCTCTTCTTGAAGATCAGAAGGATCAGCAGTAATCCTGCAATGGTGGTGGCGATGATGATGATCTGCCGCATGACCGGTGTCGCACGGGATCAAATGTACCTTTTTTATGGATGCAGGACAAACCCGGAACATCCTGTCCCTCATCAATACTTATGCATGCCCGGATTCCCCTGGATGGATTCCTGACAGACGATCAGGGAATCACGGGATTCTTCAAAATCCCCGAATCCTTGATCGTATTCACTGAAAAGATATAAATTTGGTTTATCGGAACGGTCAATAGGTACATTTTATCTGCCTGAATTAATTAATATTAGCAATGAATAGAGCACTATTACGGTTGATGTCTGCGGGCTGTGCAGTAATGCTTCTTCTGGTCTCCTGCCATCGACGGGAAACCTTGCCGGTGCAGCTGATCCCTGCCCCGGTGAGCCTGGAGCAACGCCCCGGAAGCTTCGCATGTGGCCCCGGGACACAAATCATTTACCAGGGGGGTGCCGAAGCATTGGGGGAAGCGGAGTATTTGGCAACATGCCTCAGGATACCCACGGCATACCCCTGGGAAGTGGCGGAAGGCGCTCCCGGAAAGGACCGGATCGCACTGTTGCTGGATCCGGGGTTTAGGGATATGTCGGGACAGGAAAGTTATTCTCTTGAGGTGTTCGGGAGCCAGGCTGTGGTGATGGCGGGTCACCCGGACGGTCTTTTCCGGGGTATCCAGACCCTGCTGCAACTGATGCCGCCGGAGGTCTTCAGCCCGGAGCCTGTTCAGGGCGTCGAATGGAAGATACCGTGCTGCCGCATCACGGATCAGCCGAGATTTTCCTGGCGTGGTATGCACCTCGATGTGTCGCGGCATTTCTTCCCCGTCGACTTCATCAAACGCTACATCGACCTGATCGCCATGCACCGCATGAACGTGTTTCACTGGCACCTGACCGACGACAACGGCTGGCGGATTGAGATCAAAAAATACCCTTTGCTGACGGAAGTGAGCGCCTGGCGGGTTGACAGGGAAGATGAACCCTGGCGCAGCCCGACACCCCCGAAACCGGGAGAACCGGCAACATACGGAGGATTTTACACCCAGGAGGAGATCCGTGAGATCGTTCAGTATGCCGCAGACAGGCACATCACCGTGATCCCCGAGATCGAGATGCCCGGCCATACCAGCGAGGTGTTCGCAGCCTACCCGGAACTCTCATGCACAGGCAAAAAGCTGTATGTTCAGCCGGGCAGCTACTGGCCCAACAATGACATCTTCTGTGCCGGGAAGGAGGAAACCTTCGAATTCCTGGAAAACGTGCTCACGGAGGTGATGGCGCTCTTTCCCTCGGAGTATATCCATATCGGCGGTGACGAAGCCGACAAAACCCGCTGGAAGGCCTGTCCGCTGTGCCGGAAACGCATCCTTGACGAGGGGCTGGCCGACGAGGATGAGTTGCAGAGCTGGTTCATAAAGAGGATGGAGATGTTCCTTCAGTCGAAAGGAAGAAAACTGATCGGATGGGACGAGATCCTCGAAGGCGGTCTGGCGCCGGAGGCCACCGTCATGTCGTGGCGCGGCTTCGAAGGGGGATTTGAGGCGGCCCGGCAGGGGCACGATGTGGTGATGTGCCCCACATCCTATTGCTATTTCGACTATTACCAGGCCGACCCGGACTTCGAGCCGGAAGCCATCGGCGGATTCACCACCCTGAAAAAGGTCTATTCCTTCGAACCCGTGCCTGAAGGACTGAGCGGGACTGAAAGCAGGCATATCCTCGGGGGTCAGGGCAACGTCTGGACCGAGTTCATCCCCAACCCGGAACATGCCGGATACATGGCCCTGCCCCGCATGACCGCCCTGGCAGAGGCGCTCTGGAGCCCAAAGGAACTCAGGAACTGGGACAACTTCAGAAGCAGGCTTGACGCCCACTTCAAACGGCTGGATCAGATGAAAGTCAATTATTCCAAAGGAAGCTGGAAGGTGGATATCCGGCCGGATATCCAGCCGGGCGGATCTTACGGGATCAGCCTTGAAACGGAACAGCCCGGCTATCCGGTACATTACACCCTCGACGGAAGCGATCCCACCACCACATCTCCGCTCTATGACGGACCGTTGACCATTGACACCACTACCGCCATCAAAGCCGTGATATTTGTGGATGGTTTTTTGAAGGAGAAGGTGTCTTCAAAGACAGTTCACTTCCATCTTGCCACGGGGAAAAGGGCCTTTCTGAAAACCGAACCCAGCGAACGTTATTTTGGAAACGGAGTGAATTCGCTGGTGGACGGCATGACCGGATCGGGCAGTTTCAGGGATGGTTACTGGATCGGTTTTGAAGGCAAGGATCTTGAGCTCGAGATCGACCTGGGAACCGATATGCCCGTGCAGGAGATCACGGCAGGATTCTTCCAGCAAACCGGGGCCTGGATCTTCATGCCGGCGGAGGTGACATTCATCCTGGTTCCATCAGGAGGAGATACCGTTGCATCAGTCACAGAAAAACCCGAGACCACCACTGAGGCGATCGGAGCGGTTACAGAGCCCGTCACTGCAGTATTCGATAATATCCATGCACGGTTCGTCAGGGTGCATGCCCGGAACATGGGTGCCTGCCCATCCTGGCATGAAGGTGCCGGCAATCCGGCCTGGCTCTTCGCCGATGAGGTGATTGTTCGCTAGAATTTATCAGATCTGCTGTGATCATCCTGGTGAACATCACACACGTCATGAACGTTTGATACTAATGACAATACCTGACCAGTATGGAAAAGGATATGCAGACGTACACCCAGAAGGTAGAGGTACGCAACCTTCGGATGTCGGATTACATGGAGCTGAAGAAATCCATGATCGAAGCCTACAGTAACTGGCAGGGGGCTTACTGGAGGGCACATCACATACAGTCTTTGCTGGAGATATTCCCGGAGGGTCAGATATGTGTTTTGATAAACGGACAAGTGGGGGGATCGGCCCTTTCCCTGATCGTTAATTACAATCAGTTTGGCGACGATCATACCTACCGTCAGATCACCGGAAATTTCACTTTTGATACCCATAATCCAGAGGTGATACATTATACGGTATCGAGGTTTTTGTTCATCCGGATTTCCGTGGTTTAAGGCTCGCCAGGCGGCTGTATGAAGACAGGAAGGAGCTGTGTGAAAGCCTGAACCTGAAGGGGATCGTGGTAGGCGGAAGGATCCCAAATTACAGGGCATATGTCGCTGAAATGACACCGAGTGTGTATATCAGGAAGGTCAGGCTCAAGGAGATCTATGACCCTGTGCTCACCTTTCAGTTGTCCAACGATTTCCATGTGAAAAAGGTGCTCAAAGGATATATGCCGGGTGATGAAGAGTCAATGGAATATGGCGCCCTTCTGGAGTGGAACAACATCTATTACACGAAGTCAGAGAAACTGATCAACCTGCCCAAATCGGTGGTCAGGCTGGGACTGGTGCAGTGGCAGATGCGCTCCTTCAAGGATATCGAGGCCCTCTGTGAGCAGATCGAATTCTTTATTGATGCCGTTTCGGGCTACAAAAGTGATTTCGTATTGTTTCCCGAGTTTTTCAATGCACCGCTGATGGCCGATTTCAATCACCTTTCGGAGGCGGAGGCCATCCGGAAGCTGGCGGAATATACCGTTCCCCTTCGGGACCGGTTCATCAGGTTTGCGGTTTCCTATAATATCAACATCATCACCGGCAGCCTGCCATACCTGGAGAACGGAAAGTTGCTCAATGTGGGCTATGTATGCCGGCGCGACGGAACATGGGAGCACTATGAGAAGCTGTATGTTACACCCAACGAGGTGCAGTATTGGGGGATGAGCGGTGGCAACCTCCTCAGAACCTATGAAACGGATGCCGGCAGGGTAGGGGTATTGATCTGCTATGACGTGGAATTTCCCGAATTGCCGCGTCTGCTTGCGGCACAGGGATTGCAGATTTTGTTCGTACCCTTCCTGACCGATACACAGAACGGCTATTCGCGCGTACGGAGCTGTGCACATGCCCGGGCCATTGAGAACGAATGTTTTGTGGCTATTGCCGGGTGCGTCGGTAACCTGCCAAAGGTGAACAATATGGACATCCAGTTCGCTCAATCCGCAGTATTCACTCCTGCCGACTTTCCCTTCCCCACCGATGGCGTTAAAGCGGAAGCCACCCCCAACACCGAAATGACACTGATCGTCGACGTGGGCCTTGACCTGCTCAAGGAGTTGCATAGCTATGGCAGCGTACGCAACCTGCTCGACCGCAGGACGGATATCTACGAGCTCAGGCTGCTGAATGGGAAAAACACCGGCGGGGAATAGAACCTGGGTGCCTTAAACACTTGTGATTGCCCGCTGTATTGCATTCAGCCCTTCCTGAAAAGGTATACCACCGTGATCAGGTTGAATATCTCCAGCCGGCCGAAGATCATGTTGATCATCAGCAAAATCTTGGCTCCGGCCGGCAAGCCTCCGAAATTTGCCAATGAGCTGACCTGTCCGAAGCCGGGTCCCACATTGCCCAGCGTCGCTGCTGATGCACTGAACGATGTTATGTGGTCGATCCCCATTGCAGAGAGAAGCAGGGAATTTAGAAAGAAAATGAACAGGTAGATGAGAATGAACAGGATAATGTTGCGTTCCATTTCCTCCGTCACTGTCTGTTTATTGATCCGGATCACAGTAATGGCGTTGGGGTGCCGTATCCGGATCAGATAATTTTTCAACGATTTGAAAAATACCAGCATACGGTCAAATTTCAGTCCTCCCGATGTGGATCCCACGCAGGCGCATTGCAGGGTGAAGTAGATCAAAACCAGCTGGGTAAAGAACGGCCAATGGGCGGTATCCACGGTGGCAAATCCCGTAGTGGTCCCGAGGGAGACCACCTGGAACAGCGAATGCCTGAGTGAACCGGATATGTCATAAGAACCGGTCAGGTAAAGCTTTAAGGCCACCAACACGACACCCCCTGCAAGGAACAGAAAGAACAGCCTGACCACCTCGGAATGGAAGATGTTGTTGTTCTTTCCGGTGACTGTCCCGAAAAGCAGCCCGAAGTGCAAACCGGAAAGAAACATGAAGACTGCAATAATGGCCTCTATGGTAAAGCTGTCAAAATAGGCCACACTTTGGTTTTTAGTTGAGAATCCCCCGGTGGCCACCGTGGCAAATGAATGGTTGACGGCATCGAACCAGGTCATGCCGGCCAGATGGAGCAGGATGGTTTCCAGCAGCGTAAGACCCACATAAATATAGAGCAGGATGCGGAGCGTCTCTCCTGCCTTGAAATGGAAACTTCTTTGTGCCACCTCGCTGATCTCGGTCTTCACCAGGATCATTTTGGAATGCCTCGAGAAGGGCATGATCAGCAGGGCGAACACTATAATGCCGATTCCGCCGATCCAGTGGGTGGTGGACCGCCAGAGCAGTATGCTGCGGGGGAGTACCTCTATATCGGTCAGAATGGAGGAACCTGTTGTGGTGTATCCTGAGACACTTTCAAAAAGAGAATTGATGAATGTGAATTCACCGCCATAAAGGAAGAAAGGCAGGGCGCCAATAAGGCAGGTGCCCAGCCAGCCGAAAACCACAACCTGAATGCCTTCGGAAGATGAAAGGTATTTGAACCGGGGAATATATATCAGCGGGAACACCCCCAGGATCACGCTCACCAGGGTGCTGAAGAGCAATCCCGGAATTGCATCATCCATCTGCACCAGTGAAACGATCAGGCAGACACTCATAAAGGCCCCGTTCAGAAGCAGGATATTTGCGATGGACCGTATAATGGTTGTTGGTCTCATCCGGGATTACCTCAGTCGGGTGATAAGGTCTTGAATGGAACTTTCAAGATCCTTTATTTCATCACGGGTTTCAATATCGGCATTGAATGGTCCCAGGGAACGCTCGTATCTTCTTAACTGCCTGTTGATACGCAGGATAGGAGAGATAAAGAAATGGTTGATCAGGTAATTAAAGAGGATCAGGAACACAATAGATGAGATGATCGCTACAATTCCGGGGACAATGCTCCTGACCATCCGGTTTTGTATTTCACCGGCTCCTTTGTAAAGTGCATCCTGGTTCATATCCATCAGTTCCTGCACCGATTTTTTCACCTGAAGGAATGACCGGTGTGCTCCTTCAAGATACCACTGGGCGAATTCTCCGCCAGAGATTCCTGACAGGGAATGGACGGCCTGTTCCCTGTAGTGTCTGTAGTTCTCTGAGAGTTCATCTGTGAGCCGGTCTTCACCGGTTTCCGTAAGATTGTTCTGTGCAATGGTAAGCCCGGATGAAAAGAGGCTGTCACCCTGGTTCAGCAGTTCACTTCCTTCACTTTGTTTCCCGAGCAGATAGAGGAGCACCCCGCTGTCCTCCCGTTCAAGGGCCTCCAGCATCATCTTCGAGGCTATGATCGACTTGTAATTTTCCTCGAGCATTTCGTGAACACTCAGGTTCAGCCGCTTAAGCTCATAAATGGAGAAAAAACCTGCGATAGCCAGCATGATGCTCAGAAGAGCAAATCCGGCAACGATCTTAAAACGAATCTTCATCTTATCCTACTCTGGTTTGACATCCTGAACAGGCAAATATACGGACTTGTTATGGTTCTCAGGATTCCATATGCAGTTCTTTACAGGGCAGTTGACTATTTTATGCTCCCGGTTATCCGACGGATTCCATCCAAGCAGCAGAAAAAAGACAGCAAATCCGGCCAGATTGAGAAGGATACCCCATTCTCCCGACCTGAGCTCCTTGTCTATTAACTGATCAATAAATGGGACATCCCCGATCAGATGCTCACCCAGATGAAATTCCGGATCAAAGATGAGATTGAAAAGAAGCAGCAACATTACCCCTGTAAGTGACGTCTGGAATGTATACCTGTGAAACAGAGCCACCCCCGCCAGGATGAGTCCGAAAATGACAAGTTCCGCCCGTACCGGGCCAATGGACGGGATGCCATACCCTTTAGCCGCCAAAAGGTCTGAAGGAAGCACGATAAGTGTAGCTGTAGCAAAAAGGATCATGAAAAAATTCCTGCAGTTATTCATAAATGATTCTTGGTTGGCAAAGGTAATCCCCCTGAACTGCATCATGTTAATACAAAAGGATATTTTACTAAATATAATTTAAAAGTGTAAGAAAAAGCGGCTTTATTCTTACGTTTCGTAATCAATCCTGCAGCTGTTTGGAAGACTGATAATCTGTAGTAAATACCTATCTTCAAAAAATAATCCTATCAATGGTTATGAACCGGATCATACTGCTTCCTTTCTGGCTGATCAGCCTCTGCATCAGTGCACAGGACACCATCACCATCCAGACCCTCACCTTCGACTCCATCACCACCCGGCGCGGTATCTGGCAATTCCCGGAGGGAGAGACATTCCGGAAGATCCTGATGGTGCACACCCTGAAATGCGACTATGCCACCACGCATGATCCATACCCCTGCGGCGAATGGGATTACCTGACCTACAACCAGGTCCATGTGCATACAGGGGTATATGATTCCATCCTGAACCACCATCCTGATTTTACTTTTGTCAACGGCCTTTCCACAGATTCTCTTCCTCTTTCCGGGGATCCCACTTTCAGTTTTTTCCGGCACCGTCATGCACATATTGATTATCCGGACACCCTGGAACTGTTGAATGCTGAAATCGGATGGGC
>JAFGHD010000177.1 GCA_016939365.1 Bacteroidales bacterium
AAGTCGTTGAAGTACAGAGCCCCCGGACCGCCGCCGTCCTCGCAAAGCTCCAGGCCCCAGAGGAAATCATTCTGCATGTTTCCTGCCAGGGTGTAATATCCGGATACAAATGCATTATCTATACAAAGCCCCCCGGCAATGCCCGTAGTCGGAGGGATGATGCTCCCGACATCGAAATAGACGCCGGTCTCGGCACCACCGGGCAACTGCATCTGTACGAGCTCGTTGTTGGTGCTGCCTGTCTGGGCATAGCCCCACAGATAAGGCGCGCCGCTGCTGTAGTTGTCATATGCAAAACCATAATAGCTGGCGCCAATCGGGCCGGGTGTCCAGGAGGTTCTCTGCTGCACGCCCGATTTGTTGAACGGGATGATGTTGGTCGACCAGTTGTTGGCATAGAAAACCTGGTCGTCCTCGTTCCATGCAATCGCCCTGACGGCGGTCGGGGCAGAGAAGGAACTGATCAGGGTGCCGCCTGTAAAGTCCATCTCCCGCACCGTATTGGTGGCCTCACTTCCGTACATGTAGGTGCCGTCGAATGCCAGGTCCCTGATACCCCCTGTGCCTGGTACGGTGAACTCATTCAGATAGGTCCCATCCAACTGATATTTGTAGAATACGTCTGTCCCGTTCCACTTGGTGGTGTAGAAGAAGCTGCCGTCACACTCAATACCGGCTTCACCACCCCCCACTCCGCACGGATACTGGAACTGCAGGTCGAACAGTGCTTCGGAAGTCACCGGGTTGGTGTTCGCTTCCGGTGATTTGTCGTTGAATCCTCCCTGGGCCGCCACCATGCCAATGGAAAGGACCAGCGCGCCAATCAGTGTCATAATTCTCGTAAACCTTTTCATAATAGCTGGTTTTTGTTAAATAAATGGATTTTACTGGATGATACTAGAAGCAAATTTACGGTATTTTTTTCCCAACATGAAAAAAAATATTTTTAATGCTCACAATCCGGTGTGAATAACCTTCCCTGCCACGCGTTCCGCTCTTCCATCCGCTGCTCTGTCATCCGGCTGATCTCATCCGCCCGGATATTGCCCCATGAAGGTCCTGCAAGATACCGCGGGGGCACTTCCGCTGAAAACCGTTCCACGATAAACCGGGGATTCAGCCGCTCCATGAAATCGATCACCAGATCCATATATTCCGTATGGCTGAAGACCGGGAAATCATACGGCCGTTTGCGGTATTCGGCTTCCATCGGGGTATTTAAAAGTATCTGCAACTGGTGGAATTTCAGCGTATGCAACGGGAGTTGTGAAACCATGCAGGCCTCCTTCAGGATGTCCTCGCAGGATTCACCCGGCAGACCGAAGATCAGGTGCGCACCTGTAAGGATACCCGCCGCCGATGTTTTCCTGATGGCATCTTCCGATTGCGCGAAGGTGTGGCATCGGTTCACCCGTTCCAGGGTATGGTCATAACAGCTTTCCACGCCATATTCCACTGCAATGTAATGTTTCTCAGACAGACGGGCCAGATAACCGAGGATTTCATCACTGATGCAATCGGGCCGGGTACCGATCACCAGTCCCATAACTCCGGGAAAGGCAAGGGCCTCCTCATATTTTTTCCGGAGAACCGGAAGAGGGGCGTAGGTGTTGGAATAGGTCTGAAAATAAGCAAGATAATGTCTTGAACGGCGATACCGGGTTTTATGGAACTCCATCCCTTCCCGTAACTGATCGGTGATTGAACCTGAAATCCTGCAATAGGATGGATTGAATGCTTCGTTACTGCAGAAGGTGCAGCCTCCCGTGCCCAGTGTGCCGTCCCTGTTGGGACATGTAAAACCGGCATCAAGGCTCAGCTTCTGAACCCTGCCGCCGAATCTCCGGATGAAGTATTCGCGGTATGAGTTGTATCGCCGTTGATGACCCCAGGGATATGGCATCGATCTGAAAAAACAAGGCAGGACAATGGTCTGCCCTGCCTGTGTAACAGATAAATCAACGAATTATTATGCCGACCCCGTTACCCGTTCCAGCCGTTTCAGGATGGAGAAGATAAACAATGCCGACAGAATGCAGCATACGATGAAAATGGCCCAGAGTTGCCATAGATCCAGTATGCCCCAGAAGTAACTTCCCACAAACAGCAACTTGTTGCCGATGGCAGTGGCCAGCAGCCACCCTCCCTGCATGAATCCCTGGAAACGGGGCGGGGCTACCTTCGAAACGAATGACAGACCGATCGGGCTCAGGAACAGCTCGGCAATGGTCAGAACCAGGTAGCTGCTGATAAGCCAGTAGGGTGTCACGCGTGAGGTGTCGGGCACCGGGTTGAATTTCACATTTCCCGCCTCATCAAGGTATTTGAGATCGTGAGGGGAGATCAGATTCAGCGATCCCACGAGAACAATGACAAAACCCACTGCGGCGATCACCATCCCGATACCGATCTTCTTGGGTGTTGACGGTTCCATTCCCCTCTTGTTCAGCCAGGAAAAGAAACCCACAACCAGGAAGGTAAGGGAGACAATGAACAGGGGATTGAAGGACTGGAAGATTTCAGGCTCAATGGGATTGCCTGATCCGTAACCCGAGTAGAAATAATAGGTTAGATAGCCGAAACCGATCAGCATGATGCCACCTACCAGCTTGCCTGTGGCTTTCACCTTTGTGTTGAGCAGCAGTACCACGCCTGCTATTGCTCCGATAAAGGCCAGCATCGATTCGAGATTGAAGAAGATGTTGGTGAATGCACCGACCGCCTTTACCGTGTAATCCCGGGCAAATAGTGTGAGCGTAAGACCGTTCTGGTGGAATGACATCCAGAAGAAGATGACAACCAGGAAGACGAGACTAAGGGAGATCAGCCGCTGCTTTTCTTCCGCCCATGACATTCTGACCTCCTTTTTATTGGGGTCTGCTTTTGCCTCTTTGGCCGCTTTGGCCTTATCAGGAAGCATTCTGTTGAATACAATATAAACCAGCAGGGAAATGACCATGGCGCCGGCTGCAATACCAAACGCATAGTTGTATCCCCGTGCAAAGAAGTCAAGATAGGTGTCGGCAAATCCGGCAAGATCAGTTACGGGGCCTTTCAGGGACACCTTGTTGGCCAGCTCCTGGAATTCCGTGAGGTCGCCCAGGGTACCGTTCTTAAACTGATGGCACATGGCCGGCAGGCTGCCGTCATGCAGGAATCCGTTGACCTTTAGGGCCCAGTTGCGTATGCCGGTGGCTGCAAACGGAGCGAAGAAGGCTCCCACATTGATCCCCATGTAAAACAGCATGAAGGCCGAATCCCTCAGCTTCTCATACTTGGGATCATCATACATCTGGCCAACCACAGCCTGAAGGTTCCCCTTGAACAATCCATTACCAAAAGCAATGGTAAAGAGGAACAACACTGTCATGGTCAGGGAAAGTCCCGGAATGGCCAGGGCAAGGTAGCCGACAAACATGATAATGATCCCCGCAAGAATCACCAACTTGTAACGCTTGGTCGCGTCGGCGAGAATTCCGCCCACAAGGGCCAGGGCGTAAATACCGAAATAGAACCAACTGTAAATGCTTCCCGCACTCTTCTCAGTCAGACCGTATTTGGCCTGAAGGAACAACACCAGGATGGCCATCATGGTATAAAACCCGAAACGCTCTCCCATGTTGGCGAAAAAGGCCACGATCAACCCCTTTGGATGCTTCTTGAACATGTCAATTGTTTTTGATTTTTGCTACTCAGATTTCGGAAAGTGTACAAAAATATGAAAATTCGAACATGAACCACATCATGTCCTTTACGACATGCTGAGTTGTAAATAAATATTATTGCAGCCGGCCATTGCCTGATGTCAGCCATTGTCAGGGGGCTGGTGATAAATTATCCATTGCCGGGAGATGATGATTAATTAAATTTATCTGTAATATTTCACGGTTAGGATCGTCTATTATCCGGATGACCCAGGAAGGATTTAAAAGAGATGTTCTCAGCCTGAAGCACAAACTCTACCGTTTCGCGCTCAGGATTCTGAACAATGCTGATGAAGCGGAGGATATCGTGCAGGAAGTGATGATCCGTTGCTGGAAATACAGGGAGAAACTGGAAAGTTACCGCAGTATTGAAGCATTCGCCATGACAGTTACCAGAAATCTGTGCCTCGATCATCTGAAATCCGGGAAGAACCGGCAAACCGAGCTCCGGGATACAGGTATATCGGCATTGCCAGATCCGCTGAAACAGGCTGAGCTAAACGATGCCGTGCAGCTTGTGGGAAAGATCATGGATACCTTGCCCCTGTCCCAGAAAATGATCCTTCAGCTCAGGGATGTGGAGGGATATGAGTTCGATGAGATCTCGAAAATACTGGATTTGACAACAGACAATGTCAGGGTGCAATTATCCAGGGCAAGAAAACGGATCAGGGAAGTGCTCAGCGAAAAATACAGTTATGAACGACTGGGAATTTAAGGAATTGATGGAACGGTATGAACGCGGGGAAACCTCCCTTGGGGAGGAAAAGCAGCTCCGTGAATATCTCCGTGAAGGCAGGGGGGATGTGCCTTTGCTGTACCGTGCCCCCTTTGAATATTACAGCCTGGCGCGTAAAGAAGGATTGGGTAACCGCAATTTTGATGGGATTGTCATGGCGAGGATCAATAAAAGGGAATATGCATATCCGGCTTTCAGGCGAAGGAACTGGCTGATGGCCGGCCTTTCTGCTGCCGCACTGATCCTCTTGCTCCTGATTGTCTGGAACAAACCGCTGAACTACATCAATACCCATACAGGGCAAAGGGATACATTCGATGATCCGCACCTGGCACTGCTCGAAACCCGGAAGGTCCTTATGAAGGTCTCAATCGCAATGAATCAGGGAACCGAACAGCTTCAACGAATAGCCGCCTTTGATGGCGGTATTGGGAAATTACAAGGTTTCGGGCATTTCGAGACCGGTTACCGTGAAATGGAACGGATCGCACTTTTTGATCAAACAAGAACAATGGTTATACCCAAAACAAAATCACATCATGAGGACTAAAACATTTTTGACCGCAGTTTTACTGTGGTTTGGATCCATGTCGCTGACTGCCCAGGGCCCGGCAGAAAAATTGTTTGAGAAATATTCCGGCCGGGAGGGATTCACCTCCGTGATCATTACCCAGAATATGTTTGAGCTCTTTGCTGACATCGAAGCCGGTGAGGAGGATGAATTCATCAACCTCGCCAAATCGCTCAACATGATCAGGATACTGGCCGAGGATGAGGAAACGGAAAGCCCCGAAGGGATTAACTTCTACAGTGAACTTATGGCTGAATTCCCCGGAAATGCATATGAGGAATTGATGATCGTCAGGAAAAAGGATCAGGATGTCCGTTTTTACGTCCGGAAGGAAAAGGATAAAATCCGGGAGCTCGTCATGATCGCAGGTGGTGAGGATGATAATGCCCTGATCATCATCGACGGGGATATCGACCTGAAAACCATCAGCAACCTCTCCAAATCCATGCAGATCAGAGGAATGGAAAACCTTGAAGAACTCGAAGAGGGCAACAAATAAAAAAGGAAGACCGTCATGAAAAAACATGGGTTCATTTGGATGTTGGGCCTGTCTTTTCTGTTTCACTCTACTCTGGTTCTGGCACAGGAAAGCGCAGTGGAGCACCTCTTCAGCAAATACAGCCAGCGGGATGGATTTACATCCGTCGAAATGGCGGGCAGCCTGTTTCAGCTTTTCGCTGACGTGGAGACCGATGATGAGGAATTCAAAGAGTTCAGCGAAACGGTCAGGGATATTAAGAACCTCAGGATCATCATCGGCAACCGGGAGGATTTGGAGCCCGTCCAAATGGACGAATTTTCCACAGACCTCATGGCCTCATTACCCCCGGCGGATTTCGTTGACCTGATCACAGTGAAAGAGAGCGATGGTGACATCCGGTTCATGGGAAGGAAACAGGGGAATCAACTCAGCGAGTTGCTGATGATGGTGAATCGTCAGGATGAAAAAGTACTTCTCAGCCTGACCGGTGTGATTGACCCGGCCAGGATCGCCAGGCTGGGTGCCTCCATGAACCTGCAGGGCATGGAATACCTTCAGAAAATGGATAACACGAAAAGCAAAGAGCCATGAGAAAGATCGTTCTTCTGTTGCTTTTGACGCCCTGGCTGGCCGAAGGGCAGCAGAATCCCCTGGATCCCCTGTTCGAAAAATATGCTTCACGGCAGGATGTATTCTTTTTTGATCTCCACACCAATATGATCGATCCTGAACCGGAGAGACGCCCCACCAGCGAGGTTGCACTCCGGATCATTGCCGTCGACAGCACAACAGCGGCCGTTTCACCCGAAGGCATCCTCCGTGAATTTGAAAAAACGATCGACCGAAGCCAGTACAAAGGCCTGGTGGAAGTGAGGAGCGGCCATGAAAACATTGATATTCTTGCCAGACAGCAGGATGACCGGATCATATCATTTATCGTTATAGCTGCGGAAAAAAATGAGACATTGATCATGGCAGCCAGCGGGTCATTTTTGCTGGAAGATATCCTGAAGCTCGGAGAGGTCAGGGAATGCCGTATTTTCAATGCCCTGGAGAAGCTGTGTGAATAATAATCCGGATTTATAGCCTTGCTCCGGGATGACCAGGAATAAGGCAAACTTCTGACAGCCATGATCCCATCTTTCTGCCGGATTGTCATCAGGAATTTCACCTGATGACGGATTTGGAAAAAATTATTGGGAAAAGATTCAAATCCTTGTTATACTGCCATCTCTTTGGTCCATAGGAAATAGCCGGGTGTTGGACAGTTGCGGGGAGCTGCGAAATCATATGATTTATGTTAAAGCAGATTCCCATGATGGCATCCCTGACGTTTTCCGGAACGGGTCAGAGGTACCACTATGACTTCAGCAGTGGAGGCGACATGGTTAACGGTGGTCAGCTGTGCCATAAAGAGCTGGCTCCCGGGATATGGGGCATGATTTCCGGGAACGGGAATGCAGATGAGACCGTCTCAGTTGCGGATAAAAATGATGTTTGGAATCCTGAGGGAGGCTTGTCGGGTTATTGCGCCGGCGATTTCAACCTGGATGGATTCGTCGACAACAATGATAAACTGGAACAGTGGACCGTGAATGCAGGCAGACAGTCACAGGTAACCGGATCGTGGACTTGCGGCCAGCCCTTCGCAGACATACGGGACGGCCGGATATACGGCACCATACTCATCGGCAACCAGTGCTGGATGTCCCAAAACCTCAATGCCGGAACAATGATCATTGGTACCACTAACATGACCCACAACGGGATCACCGAGAAGTATTGCTACTATAACAGCAATGTCCATTGCCGGAATTACGGCGGACTTTATCAGTGGAATGAAATGATGCAGTACCTGACTAACCCTGGGGTGCAGGGTATATGCCCCGGCAACTGGCATCTTCCTGCTGATGGCGAATGGTGCCAGCTCGAACAATCCGTTGACAGCACCATCCAGTGCAATGTCATCGGATGGCGTGGCCTGAATGGAGGACTCCATCTCATGCGGGGCGGTACCAGCGGATGCGATGCCATAATGGCAGGCCGGAGAACCACCAGCGGATATTTCAGCTTTATCGGTGCATATACATACTTCTGGACATCCTCAAGAGAGAACATCAGCATCTGCTACCCGGATGCTCACCGTCAGCATGCCCTCGGTCAACCGGGTTTATTCCAGTGATCCATCCATCGGTTTCAGTGTGCGTTGTCTGAGAAACTGAGGATCACTTCCCGGTCATGCGGGCTTATCCGTAAATGCAATGCTTCTCGTGTAAATGCCGAATACCCGGGGGCTGTCAGACGATCCTTCCGGAGAAAAGGGTTTGCTGGCAGGTTGGGGCCGAATAACACCCATCGAAGGGTTACTGTAACCGTCGTATCTTTGAATCCCATTTGGCCTGCCATATGACGATCTCTTCAGGGAATTCTTTTCAGCGGGATCTTCAATACTATAAATTCTGTGCGTATGGCTTCCTGAAAAATCTTCGCCTTTATGAGCCTTTTCTGATGCTTTTCTTTCTGGAAAGCGGGCTTGATTTTTTCCGGATCGGCATATTATACGGTCTCCGCGAGATCTCCAGAAACCTGCTGGAAATACCGGCAGGCATTCTGGCGGATGCCATGGGAAGAAGAAAAACTCTGGCCATATCTTTGATTTTCTATATGCTTTCTCTTCTCCTTTTTTATATATCTGCGGGTTATACTTTCTTTATCACAGCCATGATCCTTTATGCCCTGGGGGATGCCTTCCGCACAGGAACCCACAAGGCAATGATATTTGATTACCTCAGGAGGAAGGGATGGGAAGACCAGAAGGTATATTATTACGGTCATACCCGGTCATGGTCGCAAACCGGATCTGCAGTGGCGGCCCTGGTAGCGGGTTTTTTCATTTTCATTACAGGTGATTTCCGGGCCATCTTTCTGTTCACAGCCATACCTTACCTGCTCAATCTCATCAATATCCTGTCATACCCCGGTGACCTTGATGGCCCCTTGGTATCTGCAGGAAAGAAAGAGATGACAGGCAAGTTGAAGAAAGTCCTGCGTGAATTCATCGGGACTTTGAGAAACTTCCGGATGTTCCGGTACATGTCCAATCTGTCCCTGCATACCGGATATTATCAGGCGACGAGGGATTATCTGCAGCCTGTGCTTGAAGCCTTCGCACTGTCAATGCCCGTTATGCTGTTCCTGGAAGAGGCGCAGCGTACTTCAGCAGTAGTAGGGATCACCTATTTCCTGATCTTTTTCCTGACCGCTCTGGCTGCAAGGAGAGCAGGGGCATTCAGTAAACGGTTCGGAAGAAAGAGCCTCCCTCTTCATATCACACTGATCGCCGGACTGGTGATGGGATTGTCAAGCGGCTGGTGTTACCATAGAGGTTTTATTCTCGCCTCCGTAATTTTATTCATAGGCATCTATATCATGGAGAATCTGCGCAAACCCATTGGTATTGCCTATGTGGCTGATATGATGGATGATCATATCCTGGCTACAGTGCTCTCGGCCGAATCCCAGCTGCACTCCCTGATCGCTGCAGTGCTGGCTCCGGTAATCGGCTTGATTGCCGACAAAATCGGGATGGGTATGGCTTTGGTTGTTATCTCCGCCATACTTCTGGTGTTCAGCATGTTTGTAATTACTGGTCATAAGATGTCAAAACGATCCTCTGATGAGATACCATCAACCTACACTCAAAAAACTGGCTGAGGAGGTTTCCCGGCTTTATGAATCGATCCGGAATGATGAAAAGGAATTCATGGATCTGGTCGGTAAGGTCAATCCCCGGTACCGGAAAAGCGCGCGTAACCTGGTACAGTACCTGTCACTCAGGAAGCATGACATCCGTAACACGCAGAAGAAGCTGGGCAATCTGGGTCTTTCACGTCTTGCCCGGTCTGAGGGGCACTTAGAGGCCAGTATTATGACCACGCAGTACATATTGCAGAAGCTTTCCGGGACAGGGAGCAGTCCTGTGGGTTCTCCGGCGGTGGGTTTCCGGGAGAGCGAGATGATCCTGGGGCGGAATTCCCGTGCTGTTTTGGGCAGGAAGCCACGGGGCAGGCGCTCAAGGATCATGGTCACCCTGCCGGATGAAGCGGCAACGGATTATGCACTGGTAAAGAGCCTGATATCTGCAGGCATGAACCTGGCCCGGATTAATTGCGCATATGGTGACACCTTTTCATGGAAGAAAACCATTGATCATATCCGGAAGGCATCCGGGGAGCTGAACACCAATTGCCGTGTGGCAATGGACCTTGCCGGTCCCAAGATCCGGACCGGCTCCATGAAAGCCGGCCCCCAGGTCCTTTTCTTTCAACCCGAAAGGGACCCGCTCGGTAGGATCGTTCAGCCATCACACCTCTGGCTGGCTCCTCCCAAGAGCATACCTCCGGAGGATTCCTATGTTTTCATCCCTGTCCCCCCTGCATGGCTCCGGAATGTGGAGAAGGGCGATATCGTTCTTTTTACGGACAACAGGGGGAAGGAACGGCGCATCGAGATGATGGGCAAAGAGGGTAAAGGGAGACTGGGACGGTGTGTTGATTCGGCCTACATCACCACGGGTACAGAGCTTAAGCTGTTGAAAAAGAAACATATCGCTGGTGAAGTGGGCAAGGTGGGCGAACTGCTCCCAATGGAGGAACGTATTGTCCTCAGAGAGGGCGATATATTATTGATCACCCGGGATCAGATTCCCGGTGAACCGGCAGTTACCGATGATCAGGGAAGGATCACGTCGCCGGCCCATATCTCCTGTACACTGCCTGAAGTGTTCAGTGATGTCAGACCAGGTGAGACCATACTCCTGGACGATGGAAAGATTGCCGGTCTTATTGAAACAGTGAATCCGGATGCACTGCAAATCAAAATCCTTTTCGCCAAGAATAAAGGCAGTAAGCTCAGGGCCGACAAGGGCATCAACCTTCCGGACAGCCGGATCACCGTCAGCGGAATGACTCCGAAAGACAGGGAAGACCTTCGGTTTATTTCCCGTTATGCAGATATCGTTGATTTTTCATTTGTCAACAAGGCCGGTGATGTGGAAGACCTGCTCGACGAACTGAAAAAGCTGAAGAGCACTTTAGGTGTCATATTGAAGATTGAAACCCGTCAGGGATATATCAACCTTCCGGATATTCTTCTGACGGCCATGCAGACCTTTCCCATCGGGGTCATGATCGCCCGGGGCGACCTGGCCGTTGAATGCGGCTGGAATGAAATGGCGAGGATACAGGAGGAGATCCTGTTCATCTGCCAGGCCGCACATCTGCCGGATGTCTGGGCTACACAGGTGCTCGAGACCATGGCGAAAAAGGGTCTTCCTTCACGGGCTGAGATCACCGACGCCGCCATGTCGCAGCGGGCGGAATGTGTGATGCTCAATAAAGGCCCGCATATCACCAAAGCCATTGTCATGCTCGACGAAATTCTAAGCAGCATGCAGGATTATCAGGAGAAGAAAGCCTCTCTCCTGCCCAGTTTGTTTGCTTATGGAAAGAAATGATCCGGATCACTCGTAGCGGAGTGATTCGATGGGATCCAGGTTGGCTGCCTTTTTTGCCGGGAGATATCCGGAAAGGATCGCAACAAGAAAGCAGAGGGCAACACCAAGCAGTATCCATGCCCACGGAATGATGAACCGGCTGACGATCATTGCGGAGAGTATATTCCCGATACCAATCCCCGTTATGATCCCCAGCAATCCCCCGATCTGGGCGATGACCACTGCTTCGCCCAGGAACTGATTGCGGATTGTGCTCCGGGTAGCGCCGGTGGCCTTGCGGATACCAATCTCCATCGTTCTTTCAGTAACGGATACCAGCATGATGTTCATCAATCCGATCGCAGCGCCGACCAGCGTGATCAGCCCGATGATAGTCGCTGAAAGTGTGACCACCTTTATGTTTTCGAAGAACATCTCTACCAGCTTATCGCTCTTGGTGATTTCAAAATCATCTTCCTCACCCAGCGGTGTTTCCCTGATCATGCGGAATAGACCCGTCGCTTCCCCGATGGCCGCATCCATCATTTCCGGAGTCGAAGCCATCACGGTAACGGTAAACGACCGGTCCGGCTGGGGGAAATACTGCCTGACATTGGTCAAGGGAATAATACAACTCCTGTCTCCCGAAAAACCTATGCTCGACCCTTTTTCACGCGTGATTCCGATCACACGGTACTTACCCGGTCCGATGGAAACGATTTCACCGATCGGGTCCTTTTTGCCCTTGAAGAGCTTTTTTTCAATTTCACTGCCCAGAATGACCACATGGGAACC
>JAFGHD010000031.1 GCA_016939365.1 Bacteroidales bacterium
AAGGACCATGGAGGTAGGCGATGAGGCTTTCGTCTACCATGTAGTTGACTATCTCCCGGGGGGTGTAGAAGCTGCCGGTTTGCTTGCGGGCGGTGGTTTTGGTTTCGGGATTGTAACTGGCCAGCAGGTTTTCGAACACCCTGCCCAGTAATTCGGGATCCAGAGCTATTTCTTCTTCGATGGGTGTGTTTTCTGAAATGGTAAATTTGTAGCTGTCCAGAATATTAATGATTCCCCTGACTTTTTCCCTGCTTTTTTTATTGGATCCATATACTCCGCTCAGATCGATGGTTATTTCCTTATCCAGGAAGAATAACTCATCAGGGACTTTCAGCGCATTGTCATCACGGTCGCTGAATCCGTCAATACGGACGGCCACCAGCTTTCCATCAACTTCAACCTGCCTGTCAAGACATTCGAACAGCCCTCCGTTCAGGAAGGGTATCGGGTCAAAATATTTTTCTTTTGCTTCGTGGGGATTCCTGAATTCCTTTTCATACCGGAACACATTATGGATATAATAATGGCTGCTCCTGGATTTGTCGGGTGAACTTCTGAATCTCCTTGTTCCCATTTCGGTATTCAATGTGGCAAAAAACAAATTCTGCAGGATGGCCTTATAATAAGTGCTTTCATTCCTATCGTAGAAATGAAGCATATCCTTCAGCTTCTTCCGGTTAAACAGATCCTCAGCAATAAGACCCTTTTCCTTCAGGAACCATACAAACATCAGCCTGGTGATCAGTCTGATGACATTGGTGGCATTCCGGACATCCTTGTCTTTTATATCGTCATCAGGAAAAACCACTTGTGATGTTGCCCAGAAATACCAGTTTGCGACTTCCGTAAAGAATCTCCTGTTCAGCTCCCTGGTATCCAATGTTTTTTGCCAGGAATTGTGTAGCTCCACAAAGTTGCTGAACTGGAATTTCTTCATCAGCTCCCCGAAGGACAGATCGAACAGAATTTCAATATGTGCCCTGTGTGGTTCTTCAATATTTACATCCCTGATCAAAGTCACCTTCTCCAGAACATCCCTGCTTTCATCCCGCTTATGCAACCTGCGGCTGATCACCGAAAAGGTAAGTGAATTGTCATGTTTGAAAAGGATCATTGCAGGCATGGGGAACAGACGGTTTACCTCACGGGTGATCTGTGAGAGATTTGTCCGGGTGTAGCCTTTTTCATTCGCCCTGAGCTCAATGACAAAAAAGAGGTATGTTTCGATGATGGTTCTGTCCACCTGTCTGGTGTCAAACAATGAGATTTGTTGCTTCATTTCAGCCTCTGAAAGCTGGAATAAAAGGTCCACATACTTCCAGTCGGCAGTCAGGGCTTTTTCTTCATCAAACCTCTTCTCTCTGATAAAAGAGTCCTTGAAGTATTCAAAAGTCGGCTCATCCAGAGGCGCCTGCCGTTCCGTATTGTATCCGAGCACCCGGAACAGGTTCAGTGCATTTTGGGTGAGGTTTCCTTTGTCAATTGCCTGAATGGCTGCTTTGATCCCGTTCTTCAATTCTATATCAACAATCCTGTTCATTCAGTTCAAACATAAAATTTTCAGGGAGGCGGTCGATGTTCCTTTTCACCTGTCCTTGCCTGAATACTTTGGGCTGTAAACCTTCCAGCAAGGCAAGACCGGTATCCACCATTACCTTTCAGCCACGAAAAGTAAAGATCAAAGGTTTATAGTCGGCTTTGATCAGATCCTTCATTTTACTTATGTTTTACGAACTGGTCACAATTTGTGACCAGTTTTTTCATCGTCATCAAAAAATACATCAACTCTTTCATCTTCCGGCACATGTCTGCCTTTTTATGATCTGGTCGCAAAATGAGACCGGTATGGTTTATTTGATCACCAGCCAGGTCACCAGTTCAAAATTATTGATTTCGCTGATCCGTTTCGATTTGGGAATGAGCAAAGCCCCGCGATCGGTCCCTGTGATCTTCTGGCTACTCCTTTTATTGAACACACGTGAAATTCCATCCACTGCTTTTTCCAGAAGCTTTGTATAGCCATCCATTTGCTTACCGTCATGGGTTTCCTTGTTGAACAGATCGCAAAGCGCCCCGAACGGTTTCGTCTGTCCCTGGCACATCAGCCTGTAAATCTCCAGGATATGTTTGGCATTGGTATAATTGTAGCGGACTGTACCGTCATTACGGACGTAAACCAGGAAAAAGGGCTGAAGTGGGTTGACCTCTTCATTGCCTACGGTATCTCCCTTTTGTTTCAGGCAGAAGACCACACCCGGCCGGATGATTTCCCGTTCTGCCTCACTGTATCTATCTGTATCCAACATTCCGGCATGCTGTCCTGATGGTGCCGGTACCACGGCATACAGGCCGAATGGCGCCTCTTCCAGCCGCTTTCTGTTGTTTTCCAGGAAATTCATCAGCTCGATCCTGAAATCATCCAGGGTGAAGTCGGTGAGTGAAATGTGTTCATCCATCTCCTCCAGGTCGAGCACCTCGTCTCTGAGCTTTTTGAGCTGCCTGTTCCGGTATTTCAGGTCTTCGGTGATCAGCTCTTCGATCTGCTCATTGCTGAGGATATTGTCTTCGCCCGTGGCAGTCACATCCACCAGGGCCATCCGCGCCTCGACACGTTCCTTCAGGTTGATGTAGTTATCCAGGTCCTTCGTAGGCCAGAAATTGACCAGCTGAATCCGGCTGTTTCTGCTCCCGAGCCTGTCGATGCGTCCGAAGCGCTGGATGATCCGTACCGGGTTCCAGTGGATATCATAATTGATCAGATAGTCGCAATCCTGCAGGTTTTGTCCTTCGCTGATGCAGTCGGTGCCGATCAGGACATCAATTTCGCCTTTTCGTGGCATCGAACTGATTTTATCCCTCTCCCTGGCTACAGGTGCGAAATTGGTGAGAATATGAGCGAATTCATTTTTTCCGAACGTGGTTTTCGTTTGGCCTCCGGTCACCATGGCAATGTTGAATCCGAGCTCTTTATGGCCCCATTCTCTCAGGTTATCATACAGGTATTCGGCAGTATCAGCAAAGGCTGTAAAGACCAGTACTTTATTATTACCGCCATTCAGGGGTTTTGTGATTTTGTCCTTGATTAACTTTCGGAGTTCTTTAAGTTTTGCGTCGCGATCGGGAGTAACTGCAACAGCATTATTGTAGAGATCGATCAGTGCCGCCTTGTCATTTTCAAGATCTTTGAGCCATTCATCCAGGTTGAGGTCAGCCAGGTCGAATTTTAGTTTTTTTCCCACCTGCCATTGTTCAAGATCATCGGCAATTTCTTCCTGTTCCGATTCATCGGGTTCGGCATCTGATAAATCCACCAGCTGCGATCCGGATTTTTCTTTTTTAAACTTTGCAATCTTCTCTTCCAGTTTTTCTATTTTTTGAATGGTTCTGTCCATTGATATTTCGAAAGATTCTATGGAGCTTTCAAGCCTTTTCAGGAAGTTGACTTTCATCATCCCGATCAGGAAATTTTCACGTTGACCCTGGGTAAAAGAAAGCACATTGGTTTTGGCAAGTTCCTCATACCTGGCCTGTTTTTCTTCTATTACATATGCGGATGGATTAAAAACCGAAAGTTTGTACTGAAGTATTTTCTTATTCAATGCATCATAGGTGAAGAACCTGTCTTTAAGGTCGAGTTTTGAATAGATGGAATCGGGTTTTAACCTTTTCGGAAATGCACCAACCGATTCAATATTATAGAAGCTTTTAATGTGTTTGCGCGATCTGGCTATTGTCAATTCATCGAGAAGCTTAAACAGGGAGGAATCCAGTCGTTCCATCAATTGCTTGATGGTCCTGTCGGGATTCTTTTTATGATCGGCCCATAGGGTAAACTGGGTTTGTGCATTTTTCAGGGTCTGGGCAATGTCTTTAATCTGGCTTGTTTCAAACAGGGCATCGTTCCTTTCCCGGGTGATCAGGTAAATCTGATTTCTTAAATCACGCAAGGTATTGTTAACAGGCGTTGCAGATAACATCAAAACTTTGGTGTCCACACCTGATTTGATCACTTTTTCCATGAGCCATCTGGCCCGGTTCATTTTAATTCCGCCATCGTCCTTTTCTTTCGCAATGGGGTTGCCACGAAAATTATGAGACTCATCGATGACCACCAGATCATACGCTCCCCAGTTAAAATGTTCCAGGTCAATACCGTCGGCGTCAGACCTGCCGGTGATCCTGCCCATGTCTGTGTGATAGAGGACCGAATAGTTAAACCTGTCCCTGGCGAATGGATTGAGCAGATGAGATTTCCCTGACTGATATACTGTCCAGTTGGCAGAGAGTTTTTTGGGACAAAGCACCAGCACACGGTAATTCAGCAATTCGAAATACCGGATTATGGCCAGGGCTTCAAAAGTCTTTCCCAGACCAACGCTGTCAGCGATGATACATCCCTGATGCTTCAGGATTTTATTAATGGCGCCCTTCACACCGTCTTTCTGAAAATCATACAGCTTATTCCAGATCTCGCTTTCGAAAAAACCGGTTTTTTCGGTTAACAGTCCACCCCGTTGCTGCTCATCAAGGAATTTCCCGAAAACATGAAAGAGTGTCTTGAAATAAATGAATTCAGGTTCATTCTCCACATAAAGCTGACCGAGATATTTCAAAACCTGTTCCCTGACATCTTCAACCAATCCTGTATTATCTTCCCATAACTCATTGAACCATTCTTTCAGGTCCGATCTGTCACGGTCATTATCCACGATCAGGTTTAGCTCGATATTCGGATTGCCTCCGAGACCCAGGCCATTAACCGTGAAATTGGAGCTTCCGGCGATGGCCTTCTCCACACCGCTTTGCTGCGTGATATGGTACATTTTACCATGCAGGAAATTCGGTTTGACCATTGACTTGATTTCTACTTTTTCCCATATCCATTCCGAACATTCCCTGGCCACTGATTTCTGTGTAAGGCGGCTTTCTATCGGGATGACGAGTTTATCATCCTCGATTTGAAAATCCCTTTTATTCACTTTCCCCGGATCAAGAGCTTTAATAAAAGCGGGCTCCCCGAATAAAAACCTCAGTTTGCTGATTGAATCCAGCTGTGTCTTTAACTGGCCATATGCATAAATGGTGAAGTAGGCTGAAACTATTGACAGATTTGATCCGGTTTTTATGTTCTCCATCAGGAACTCCCCAATAGTGCCTCTGTACCTGTTGTCTCTGATGGAAGAGAATTTAATTTCCATCTCATGATTTTTATCAGAGATTCAAAAATAAAGAACTAACCGTTTATCACGGATGTTTGCAATGACTTTTCGTCAATTATTTCCTGGTGGATGATGTGGCGATTGTTTATTTCAGGGCTGGAAAATGCATGGATGGATACGCCGGAGATATATCATATGAGGTGGAGTGACAACTCCGACAAGACCGGTCAGGAAGTGATGGGTCTTGTCTTCATTGTCGGAGTGGAGAGATTTGAACTCTCGACCTCTTGACCCCCAGTCAAGCGCGCTAACCAGACTGCGCCACACCCCGATGGAAAGTTCAGCACGGAAGCCACACCCATACGTCCTCCCAAATGTAAATGACGATAGGTACCGGCACCTATTTCGCATGCAAATTTACCATTTTTTATGTTACACTACATTACGATGATACTTTAGAAAAGGGATCACCCATACTCAGATGGTCATCAAAATTAATGTACTGTAGATCAAATCCACAGAAATTTTAATCTGCCTATATTTGTATTCACTGTAAGATTTCAAAATGCCACGACATGACCCGCACCATTCTTTCCATTTTGCTGTGTATGATTCTCCCGTTCATCCCTTCTTACGCTCAGGAAGACAGGGGAAAAGCGGGTCTTGAGCAATACCTCGAAAAGAAATCCCTGGAGGATCTTTATCCCGGTTACCGGAAAGGCACGCTCAAGTATAGCGGCCTGGAGAGGGAATACCTGTATTATATTCCCGGGTTCGTTACAGGCAAGCCGGTTCCCATGCCGGTGGTTGTTATGCTTCACGGCGGGTCCGGATCGGCGGCCGGCGAAACGCATCAGAGCCGGTTCCACCTGCTGGCTGAGAAGGAAGGATTCATTGTGGTCTATCCCAACTCCTCCGGGGGGTGGTGGAACGATGGCCGGTCGCATCTGATCCTGGGGGAAGCCCACCGGCAGGTGGACGATGCCGGATTCATCTGTGCCTTGATTGACACGCTGAAAAGGAGAAATCCCGTTGATACACAAAGGATCTATGCTGCGGGTATATCGAACGGGGCTTTCATGTGCCAGCGGCTGGCTGCAGAGCGGGCAGATGTTTTTGCTGCCGTAGCGGTAGTGGCCGGCGGCATGGAGGTCTCTCTGGCGGATCACTTCAGCCCCTCGGCACCGGTCTCTGTGATGATGATCAACGGCAATGAGGACCCGCTCGTACCGTATGAAGGAGGCAGGATGGGCACCAATGAAAAGCCCAGGGGAGAAACGATCGCCATCGGTAAAGCGGTGGATTTATGGATCGGGCACAACCGTTGCGCGCCCGGGGTACAGGAGTTGTCCATTCCCGATCGGGATACCTCAGACGGATGCACGGCAAAGAAATACATACATACCGGAGGGGCGCAGGGAACGGAGGTAGTGCTGGTATCTGTCTGCGGTGGCGGCCATACCTGGCCGGGTACTGAGCCATATGCCCCTGCCTTGCTCATTGGCCGAACCTGTCATGACTTCGATGCTACCACCCTGATCTGGGAGTTCTTTAAGACACATCCCAAAAAAGATAAAGAGGCCAATGGAATTCCAAAATCCGTCGGATCACCCGAAGACTGAACCAGGCTGTACAGATGCAAATCCGTCCCAAATATGCAGGTCTCCGGATCCGGTTTCTTGCACTGCTCATTGACCTGATGCTGTTCTGCATGCTTTTTTCCCCGGCAACAAGATTGATCAAGGGGCCCTGGATCATGTCTGCCGGCGACCACCGCTGGAACTTCGGCCTGTTCATCATGGATCTATTGTGCTTTGCTTTCCCGGTGTTTATATTCATTTTCTTTGTATTACTGGAGGGTCGCGCCGGGGCCACACTTGGGAAATGGATCAGGGGAATGCGTGTGACAGGCACAGATGGAAAAATACCCGGATTGCCCAGCGGGAATTTGTGCGGAACATATTGCGTATCGTGAAAAGCCGGCCCGTATTAAACATTCGGGGGAATTTTATTAATATGGATATGAGATGAGAGGGCACGTTTCGGGGACCATATCGCCGGCACACAGGTGATCCGCCTGAAACGTCAATAAATTTACCTTCAACCAGTATTTTGAAAAATGGAGACATTCTCACCCCCCAGGAAATTCATGGAGCACCCCGACTATCCCATGTACCGTGAGGAGGTAATGAGTGCCCTGGATTACAACGACATTGATCCACCCATCCGTGAGCTGATCCGGGGATTCAACAGTTTGCCGCACTGCTTCACCCTGCAATGCTGCTTCGGGCATTTCATCCATAGGCCCGGTCAGGACATTCACAACCTGGATCGTCTTCCTTCGGGCACCGACAGCCGGATTCAATACCGGATCGCCTATATGGCTTTCTGTCTGGAAAACAGCCTTTACGGAAGGGTTTTGTATGAATCATTGAAGCGGGTTCCGCAGCTTGATCCGCCATACATCCAGTTCGGGTCTGCAGACTGGTTCTGGAACCAGTGGCCCAATTCCTGGGTCCTGCAGGTGGAGCCGCACCGGGAAAGGGAGAAAGATCAGACAGTCGTCGGTTATGAGGAGGCCCTGCACATTGAAAAAGTGCGTGACCTGTTTTTTGTCAGGGTCGGTGAGGTGCTGGCCAGACAAAAGATCGGATGGCGTCCGGATCAATGATGAATTTGGATAATTGTTACCGGTTCGTTGCACTCCTGATTCATTGGCTTCACGGAGTTTTATTCTGTTTTTCAGATACTTGCTGAACCTTCGTCATTACCCGCATCAGGTTGTCGCCCCAGATTTTCCCGATCTCCTCTTCTGTATAGCCCCGCCTTACCAACTCGAGTGTGATCCGGCCCAGCCCGCTGACATCATTGCAATCGGCCAGCCTGCCTCCTCCGTCGGAGTCGCTGCCGATAGCGACGTGATCGATCCCTGCGACCGCGACCACATGGTCGATGTGATCCACCAGATCAGATCAAGTGAATCCTGCCCGGGAGTAAATGAGACCAGCATCAGAGTCATGCAAAGCAGGATCAATGGCTTGTTCAATTCCAAGTTTTTTCACAATAATACTGAAGATAGTCCGGGTGATTACAGGGGTTGCATTTAATTTGCGGATTCGGGCATTTCTATCTCCGCCCTGATTAAAAATACGTCAAAAAAATGATTAAAAAATAATCAGCCTGGTCATGACTTATATGAGAAAGTCAGGGCAGTTTTTGCTATGAGAGTCCCTTTACCTTTGGAATTCCGGGGATGAAATCCTTAAGGTAGAAAGGCTCGAAGCAGGCGGTATCTTCAAATTGTTTATTGATGAATTTTCCGGTGGCAGCCTCAGCCATAAAAGCGGCAAGGGGGTATTCGGGTCCCCTGAAGATGGCATTCGGATGGGCGATCAGGTTTCGGCATTTTGTTGCTCCCGTTCCGAAGAAGTAAAGGTGGGTGTTGGCGAGAAAACCGGAGAAAGTATCCCTTTCGATGATCTCTGCGCGCACTTCACGTACTTCTTTTCCGTCACAGTCATACAAGGCCGAATAGACCTCCATTCTTCGTGCATCGATCATGGGGCAGAGCAGGGATTTGTCCCATTCGTTTTCCGGGATGAGACCTGTTGTCAGGGCTTCTGCAGCCAGGCATTCCAGCGTTCCCAAAGCGATCAGAGGTTTGTTCAGGGCATAGCAGAGGCCTTTGGCTGCTGAAACACCGATCCTGAGACCGGTATATGAACCCGGACCGCAGCTGACGGTAACGGCATCCAGCGCCTTGAATTCCATGCCTTTCTCCTTCATGACATCCCGGATGTAGGGGGTCAGCATCTCGGAATGTGCATTCATTCTTTCGGAAACCCTTTCAGCCAGCACTGTATCACCACTGCTCAGCGCAACGGAACAGACAGGGGTTGCAGTTTCGATATGGAGGATCAGGGGCATTGTTAATAAAAAAGAATTCAGGATTCAGGATTCAGAATTCGGAATACAGGAGACTTGGGTGTGTGAATTTTTTCTCCGGCATGTATGGGAGATCATGTCCTCTTTTGGCAAGGTGTTGTTCATGCGCAAATAAATGGAAGCGACCTGTCAGTCATTTCCGAAGAGCTCCTTTTTATCCACAACCACAACGGGGTCACCGTCCTTGAGTGTTTTGGAGACCACGCGGTAAGGTCCGGTGATCACCTCATCGCCTTCGCTAAGGCCCTCGGTGATCTCGATGTACATGTTATCCTGGATGCCGGTAGTTACCTCCACCCGGTTGGCTTTTCCTTCCCTGATGGTGAAGATATACTCCGTATAATCTTCCAGTGCGGCCGCATTTGGGGTTTCGGTTTCTTCTTCTTTCGTTTCGTCTTCATTCTCATTGGCCGCCATTTCGTTCATGGTGGTGTCCTGGCGTGTGGTGACGGCCTGAATGGGTACGGTGAGCACCATTGCTGATGTTTCGGTCTGGATGTCCACTGTGGCAGACATTCCGGGCCGGAAGGGTGATTGTATGGGATCTTCCGGGTTCACCAGATCATGATAAGAATCGGTCAGGATCAGCACCTTCACCTCGAAGTTGGTCACCTGATCGGCACTGACACCGGTGGTATTGGCCGAAGTGGCGATCTCGGTGACGATGCCCTTGAATTTTCTTTTCAGGTAGGCATCCACCTCGATCAGGCAGGTGTCATTCAGGCTCACCCTGACAATATCGTTTTCATTGACTTCCACATTGACGACCATACGGTCGAGATTGGCGATACGCATGATCTCTGTTCCGGGGGAGAACTGGGAGGCGCCGGTGACCCGCTCGCCTTTTTCGACGCTGAGCCTGGAAACCACTCCGTTATTGGGAGAGGTGATGGTAGTGCGGGTCAGGTTCTCTCTGGCCTCTTTAAGGGATGCCTGGGCGCTGTTCACGGTAAACTCCGCCGCTTTGACATTTTCCTCTGAAGCGCTGACTTCCTCACGGGCCACATTGAACGAGGCCTGTACACTTTCGTAATCGGCATCTGAGATCACCTTCTGCTCCCATAGCTGCCTGTTTCTTTTATAATCCTCCTCAGCCTTGACAAACTGGGCCTTGGCCTGTGCCAGCCGTGCCCGGGCATTGGCCAGATTGGCACGCTGCATTTCAAGGGAGGCCTCCGTCCTTTCATAACTGGAGATATAAATCTCGGGATCGATCTTGGCCAGAAGATCCCCTACCTTGACCTGATCACCTTCGTGAACATACAGCTCGACCACCTCTCCCGAGATGTATGGACTGATCTTTACCTCAGTCTCCGGCTGTATCTTTCCGTTGGCCGAAACGGTCTCCACAAGGGTCCTGCGTTCCACCTTTTCCATGGTCACCCTGATCTCGCCGGAACTGTTCTTCTTACCGACAGCCAGAATGATCAGCAGGATGAACAGCAAGGCCACTGTCCAGATAATCCACCTTTTCCCACGAAACAGTTTTTTCATTCCCAGAAATATTTGATTGGTTGCCAAGGCCCGGTTATCCTCACCTGAACCCTGATACCCAGGATAAAGCTAAATTTTATGCGAAAGTAGAAAAATTGCCTGAAAAGAGGTTTTACAGGATTATCTCTTCAGTGTCAGGGGTTTGCCCATGTAGAAATCGAGAATGGTGGTCCTGAAAACGAAATCATACCTGGCCTGTAGCAGTTCCGACTCGGCATTGTTCAGCTCTTTTTTGGCGTTGTTGTAGTCCACCGAGTTGATCATTCCGACATTGAACTTTTGCTCCGAGTATTTGAAGGACTCCCTGGTGGAGTTTACTTTTTTTGCCGCTGCTTCATGCTGTTTCAAGGCCGACAGGGCATCATTGTATGCCTGCTGAATGGTTTTGTAGAGTGTGTTCTTCTTCAGTTTCAGGTCATGTTGTGCCTGTTCCTGCTGGATTTTTGCCCTTGCAATGGTGTATCTGCCTGTCCATCCGTTGAATATCGGTACATTCAGGCTGAAGCCCAGGGCCCGGTTGACATTATCGGACAGCTGGTCCCGGAAGCCTTTGGTTTCATATGAGCTGTAGGTGGTATAATCGGAGATGGAGTAGACCTTTTCACCTGAGATTTCGGTGATACCGATGACGGGTGTGAAGGTGACCGGATCGATACCTACCTGGTTGGCACCGGAGAATCCTGTTCCATAGCTTCCGCTGAGCGAGAGCCTTGGACTGAGGCTACCCTTTGCAATGCTCAGGCCTTTATCGTAGCTCTCCACCCTCAGCTCGGCACTTTTGATCTCAGGCCGGTTCATGACGGCATATCCAAAGACCTCTTCCGGCTTCAGCACCTGTTCGGGCATCTCCAGCAATCCCAGTTCGGGCTTCTCGATGCTGAATCCTTCAGGTGTGGGCAGTTCGAGCAACTGGGTCAGATTGAGGAGGGCCAGCGAAAGATTATTCTCTGCCTGAACCCGTGCGAGCTGCTCGGTCGCCATTTGTGCTTCGATGACCAGGAGGTCCCCTTTGGCCAGTGTCCCGGCTTCGACGAGCTTCGATGTCCGTTCCACCTGTAATGTGGTGATTTCCAGCTGGTTTCTGGCGATCCCCTGGAGCTCCATATAATACAGCACCTGCAGGTAGTAGGTGGCTACCATCACCGAAATGTCATCCATGAATGCATCCAGATCATAACGGGTGGCCAGCAGTTCGAGCTGGTTCTGCCTGACTGTGTTCAGTTTCTGAAAACCGTCGAAAATAGTGAAATCGGCAGAGGCATAAAAATTGTTTGACCGTACCCGGTCGGTGGCAAATTCATTGGTGAAGGGGTCCACCCTCTTACCCCAGTTATACCCATGGTATGCATAGCCGTTCAAGCTGGGAAGCATCCCCAGTTTGCTTTGCAGCAAGGTCTCGTCCATCAGGTCCAGGTTCAGTTGCTGCTTCTTGATGTCAATGTTGTTATCCAGGGCATAGGTGATACAGTCTTCCAATGACCAGACCTTCTGTTCCTGTGCCGTCACCTGCGATCCGGCAACCGTCAACAGCAGGGATAAGCCGGTTTGAAACCACTTGTGCCACAAATTCGATCTTGTTAACTTCATGGTCCGTATCTTAATGATGATGAATGGGTCCTGATTTGATGCATTCTGAGGTCTGCCAAAAATATGCCACTTTTCTAAGAGATTGATTGTTAAAAGGTCACAAATATATCCCAAAATCTTGATCCGGACGGATGTTCAGTAGAATACAGTTATTGTTCGGTTATGGACACGAAAGCAATGGCCTTTTCGAGGAAATGCTTTGAATTAATAATATATTTGCGGATCAACAGTTCGCCTGAAAAAACATCAAACAAGAATTTACAGGAGGGGATTCAGAGACAGTTAAAATTTTGAAAATCTTAATCATGATGAAAACTTAAAATTTACAGCCGTTCCTGATAGAAAAACATTTATACGCAATGTTCGCCAAGAATGAGCAAAGAACGCAATGAAGATACGCATCATATGTATGCTGTCCGGACGCCCTTCGATACAATATAGCACACCCCTGGCGATCCTGGCGGGATCTTGTCGCACTTTGCGGTTCCGGTATTTAATTTCGGTTCAACGGCATACAAAGGCCAGGTATACTGACGGAAATCAGGTTTGCAAGTTTAAACTGTCTGATTTCGTCAGTTTTAAAATTCAGACATTTATCGTCTGAAATATGCTGATCTGTAAAATTTTGCTTCGCCTGCCT
>JAFGHD010000178.1 GCA_016939365.1 Bacteroidales bacterium
ACTCAGGCCTGGGGCGTGAAGGGATCGTTTTTGCCCTCCAGGAGATGACAGAACCCCGAGTGGTGTGCTTTAACCTTCCTGAAAGGCTTTAAACAGATACACATGAGGCATCAGCCGGAAAATTTGTATTTTCGTACAGAGCTTCCCCGAACATCCTTTATATCAATTTTTCAAACTATGAAAAAAAATACGATTATTCTTTTGTTCTGCCTGTCGGTTTTTGTACTGTCGGCACAGATACCGGCGACGTTTGACCTCAGGAATTATAACGGCAACAACTATGTCACCTCGGTCAAAAACCAGCAGGGCGGCACCTGCTGGACGCACGGCGCTATGGCCGCTATGGAGGGCAACCTGCTGATGACGGGCAACTGGGCGGCAGCCGGTGAAACCGGTGAGCCCAACCTGGCCGAATACCACCTCGACTGGTGGAACGGATTCAACCAGTTCTTCAATGAAGACATGACCCCTCCTACAGGTACGGGCCTGACCGTGCATGAAGGCGGTGATTACCGGGTCACCTCGGCCTATCTCTCCCGCGGCGAAGGGGCTGTCCGCGACACCGACGGCCAATCCTACTCATCAGCGCCATCACGTTATGAAGATTACTACCACCTGTATTACCCACTGCACATCGAATGGTACACCGTCGGACAGAATCTGCAGAATATCGGCCTGGTGAAGACCATGATCATGAACCACGGGGTGATGGGCACCTGCATGTGTTACAGCAGCCAGTTCATCAACGGGGAGTTTGAACACTACCAGCCGCCCACAAGCACTTCAGACCCCAACCACGCCGTGGCCATCATTGGCTGGGACGACAACCGGGTGACCCAGGCGCCGCAGCCGGGTGCATGGCTGTGCAAGAACAGCTGGGGCGCAAGCTGGGGTAACAATGGCTATTTCTGGATATCCTACTACGACAAGCATTGCGGCCACCACCCCGAAATGGGCGCCATCTCATTCCAGGATGTCATCCTGTATCCGTTTGATAACGCATACTACCATGACTATCACGGATGGAGGGATACAAAAACCAATACCACTGAGGCATTCAATGCCTTCCAGGCCATATCTGACGACGTGCTGCATTCGGTCAACTTTTTCACGGCCGACGATAACGTCAGCTTCACGGTGAAAATCTATGACAATTACGTGGGAGGTACTCTTCAAAACGAACTTTCATCCCTATCGGGCACCTTTGATTACACCGGCCTGCATACCGTTGCACTTACACAGCCGGTTGACCTGACCGCCGGGGATGATTTTTATATTTACCTCTCACTCTCCCATGGTGGTATGCCATACGACAGGACCTCCGATGTCCCGGTTCTGTTGGGCGGCGGTACAAAAACGATCGTCCCCTCCACCGCTGCCCCCGAGGAAAGCTTTTACAAGGATGCCGGCATATGGAAAGACTTTTACTACTACAATGATCCCTCAGGATTCCAGAACACCGGGAACTTCTGCATCAAAGGCCTGACCGTCAAAGGATACTCGATAAAGATCGGGGAGGTGGAGATCCATGATCCGACCGGTAACAACAACGGCCTGATCGATCCGGGTGAAACGGTGGATGTCGTTATTACCCTGGTTAACGACGGTTTGTATGACGCCAACAGCGTCACAGGCGCTTACCAGACCACCGATCCGTATGTTACAGTGAACAGCGGAATCCTCAGTTTCGGGAATATCCCGTCAGGCCAGGAAGGAACGGCCATATTGAATTTTTCTGTCTCCGCATCAGCGCCCGAGGGACATCCGATAATAGGCAGCCTCGATGTAAACTGTATATCAAACGGCAGCCCCCGTAATTACAACCTGGATATGAACTTCATCGTCGGTCTGATCGTCGAGGACTTCGAGACGGGCGATCTGAGCAAATTCGATTGGGAAACCGGAGGCGGCAGCCAGTGGAGCGTAGTCACCGGCAATCCCTGGGAGGGACAGTATTGCGCCCGGTCGGGCAGCATCGGCGACAATGCCATCACCACCCTGGCGGTACAGATGAAGGTGGTAGCGGCCGGGGAGATCAGCTTCTACCGGAAAGTGAGCTCAGAAGCCGACTACGATTACCTCAGGTTTCTGATTGACGGCAATGAAATGGATTCCTGGTCGGGAGAGGTATCCTGGGGCCAGGTCACCTTTTCCGTCACACAGGGTATTCATACCTTCCAATGGTCCTATACCAAGGATCAGGGTGTCACCGGCGGCTCCGACTGTGCCTGGATCGATTACATCAGGTTCCCGGCAACGGAAGCCATTCCACCCCTGGCAGTACCTTATACCACCGACTTCGATCTGGGGGGCTCATTACCTGAGGCCTGGCATAATAGCTTGTCGGACGACATAGACTGGATCGTAAATATGGGAGGCACCCCCACCAACAACACCGGGCCGTCAGGTGACCATACCACCGGATCGGGGTATTACATCTATGTGGAGTCGTCCAGCCCCAATTATCCCGGCAAGGTGGCCTCCATGATGACTCCTGCCTTTGATCTGACCGGTTTTTCCGATGCCGGGGCACATTTCTGGTACCACATGTACGGAACCGCGATGGGCAGCCTCCATCTGGATATCCTGCACAACGGTGCATGGGTGAACGACATCATGCCCGTGATCTCGGGCAACCAGGGTAATTCGTGGCATGAACGCACCGTGGACCTGACACAATGGGTGGGCGCACCCGTCACCCTCAGGTTGCGGGGTATCACCGGATCATCCTACACCAGCGACATCGCCGTGGATGACTTCATGATCCAGGGCACTTCGGCGGCACTCGCGCTCGATCTGACTGCTTTCCTTGAGGGCCCGTTCGCAGGAACCGGCATGGGAACCCTGCTGAATACTTCGGATTATCTTCCGCTGTCACAGCCCTACAACACCGCCCCCTGGAACTACACGGGAACAGAAGCTGTGGCAACCATTCCAAATAATGATGTTGTTGATTGGATACTGGTCGAATTGCGCGATGCGCCCGATGCGGCCTCGGCAACCTCTGCCACCATTGTGGCACGTCAGGCTGCGTTCCTGCTGAAGGATGGCTCTGTTGTTGGCCTGGATGGTTCCTCAGTGCTCTCATTCGATTACATCCCGGTCAACTCCCTTTTTGCCGTCATCTGGCACCGGAACCATCTGGGTATCATGTCTTCCGGTCCGCTCACAGAAACCGGAGGTATTTATACATACGACTTCTCTACCGGAATGGGACAGGCATACGGAGGCTTCCTCGCCCACAAGGAGCTGGCTCCGGGCATATGGGGCATGACAGGCGCTGACGGCAATGCCGACCGGCAGATCAACAACAGCGACAAGAATGAGGTATGGGTACAGCAGTCAGGTTCGAGTGGCTACAAGGCCGGAGATTTCGATATGAACGGCGAGGTGAACAACGGCGATAAGAACGACGTCTGGGCACCAAATACCGGACTCGGCGGACAGGTGCCCGACTAAGCCAGACCTGAATCTGCTCTGTTCTCTGTAGGCACCGTCGGGCAAGCCAGATTAGTCAAA
>JAFGHD010000032.1 GCA_016939365.1 Bacteroidales bacterium
ATCTGAGACAACCGGAACGCCTGAACCTCCGGACCGGTCTCCGGAATATCCACTGACTGGGAGGTGGCGTATCCAACATACAGCATGATATCACCCGGAGTGACCCAGGCCGATACGGTTGTGTCGGGCCAGTATACCGTGGCATCGCCTCCCTGTGTACGGTTCATGATTCTGATACTGTCGAGCTGAACCCAGGCTGCGTTATTGAGTGCCGTGAAGGTCAGCTGTAGCTCAGGCTTCTGGCCGGATGTATAGAGCGTAACGACAAGGATCAGAACTGTTAGGAATATATAATTTCGCATGCTTCTATTTTTTTTCTTAATGGGTGGAAATCAGCAGCAATGCTTGTATTGTATTATTTCTGGCAATCTTTCTTTGTTTTCCTGAAATTCACAATCATTTTCAGCCTGTTCTATTTGAGTAAAGGCAGAATGGATTCCTTAATGAATAGTGGACTTACCTGTGGAGTACTGTAGTTACGTTCGGTAAAAGCTATAATCAATCTATTCGCCGGGAATATATAGAGTTTTTGACCTCCGGCCCCTTCCGCGGAGATCACCTCAGCTGTATTTCCATTGCCGAGTTCCATCTCTCGTATCCACCAGAAATA
The DNA here is from genome assembly GCA_016939365.1 of Bacteroidales bacterium. GTDB lineage: Bacteria > Bacteroidota > Bacteroidia > Bacteroidales > JAFGHD01 > JAFGHD01. The sequence goes on from JAFGHD010000032.1 coordinate 611, forward strand.
ACCGTATTCACTGATATCGAAAGATGTTGAAAAGTGCGGACTGATCGTTTTTCTTATCCATTCCTCCGAAACTACTTGCTGATGCTCCCATTTTCCGTTATTCATCACCAGTATTCCTATTTTCACCATATCAAATGGTTTCAGATAGAGACCGCCTCCTGCATGATAAAAGCCTGTTGAGTCTTGCAGCCAACGGAACTTTTTGATTTGTAGCGGCTCGAACAAGTATTTCATGGCAAATTCATCCAGCTTCATTTCAGTTGCCTTTTCGATAATCCCGGCAACAATCATTGGCAAACCACTGTTGTACTTGAATTCAGTATACGGTTTTTTCGCCATGGGTCTGGTTAACGCATAGTCAAGCCATTTGCCACTTCGGTACATGTTCATGTTATCATTTTTTGGATCATCAAATGCTATCATCTCTTCCCACTCAAATCCGGCAGACATGGTGAGCAAATCGCGAATGGTTACACTTGATTTCAGAGAGTCTTCACTTCCGAAGTGATCAGGGAAATACTTTGACACCGGTTCGGTTTCACTTTCGATATACCCCTTGTCAATTGCAATACCCATCAGCAGGGCTACAAGACTTTTTGTTTGAGACTGGATGTGATGCAGGGAATCCTGATTAAATCCGTTATAATATTTTTCAAACAGAACTTTACCCCAGGAATATACAACCAGACTTTCAACGTTTTTAAAGAAAACCCGGTCACTGTGTACAATCAGACTGTCACACCTGTAGATTGAATACTCAAGCCTGGCATCATCTATCTTCTGGCAAAATCCATAATAACCCATACAAAGAATGGTTAATATTGCGATTGCTGTTTTCATAGTGTTTTGTTATTGGGATAATTATTGTGGCAATAACATATCAGCAGACTGTAAATGGGGAAATAAGCCCGGTGTGATTAAGATCATTTTCATTTCCGTTTTTCTTCACGATTTTTATTCATCAGTCTCATATCTTCGATGATTTTTGTTGAGACCCAATACATGGCATTCATAACCTCTTTTTGACTAATAAAAAAAAGATATCTGCCATCGGGTGTTACATAAGGCGCAAGATCATGCTTGTCGGAGTTAATATGACTCCCCATGCTTATTGCCTTTGACCAGGTACCGTCATTATTTTTAAAGCTGACGAACAGATCCGATTTCCGGGTATCTGTTCCGTTTCGTGCGAAGATCAGGTAGCTTTCATCAGGAGCTATAAATGGAGTGAAGTCCTTACCTTCAGTATTAATGTTTGGACCCAGATTTGCCGGGGGCAAATATTTATTGCCATCAAATACTGAGAAGTAAATATCCTGTTTGTCAGAACCGGCAATCTCAGACGTAAAATATAAGTTTCCGTTCCTGGAAAGTGAAAACGTCCAATGCGTCGGATGCTCGTATATGATCCTGTCAACCAGCTCAGGTTGCGACCAGCCATTGGTTGATCTCTCAACATACCAGATTCTCTCACGTTCAACACCTCCGGGGACATCGGGATGGAATGAAAGAAAATAGATCCTGTTGCCATCTAAGGAGTAAAACAGATCCAAGGGATCAAATCCTTCAGCAAAATCATTAATTGCAGGTTTTGACCAGGTTCCGTTAACTGCTTTGGAAAATAATGTATGGTTATAATCATCTTGCATGAGACTCCATAGCGCTTCGGTCATGTCAGGAGAGAAAATTATTGTGTAATGATAACCTTGAGGTGATGTCATTATTTCCGGTGCAAAAATCTCCGGCAGATTTCCCGGTGGTTTTTGTCCAAGATATTGTCCTTTTAACACCGGAAAATCCTTTTGATTGGTTTGGCAATCAGCGGTTGAAACCTGCAACAGGATTGTTAGCATTCCTAAGGTAACCAAGAATTCTGCCTTTAGCCTCTCTGTGAGATATGTCATTATGACTTTTATGCCTTTCATTTAAGTTGTTAGTCTCTGTCGTTGAACAGAAGAAAGTGGCCGAACCGGTCTTCCATTCCGCATAGCGTCGTCGTCATGGCATCATTGTCCATATGGGCTTTCACCTCGAGCAGCCTGTTCCTGATCCCGTCCACTTCAAACGTACATAAGAGGTCATTGCCGGTCATCTGGATATGGTTCACCGGGTAGAACAGCGCATTGCCTTTCGAAATGGATATCTCCCCGGCAAAACAGGCAAACGGTATGTTTCATTTTTCTTTTTTTTCAGTTCGTTATTCTATTTAACGACACACATCTTTCGTGATTTGTGACTACCCTTTTGTGTGGCTAAATGATAGGTGTAGAATCCACCTGCCAGCCGGTCTGCACTGAGCTCCACTGAGTAAACGCCGGGCTGAAAGGAGGTATTCCTGAGCGCAGTTTCTACTTTGCTGCCCGCGGCATCATATACCGACAGCGAAACGATGGCCGGTCTTTTCAGCTCAAAGGAAATAGTGGTCTTTTCACTGAAGGGATTGGGTGCATTCTGGTATAAAACCACATCATCCGCAACGGATCCATCATCCCGGTCAGCAATACCTGCAGGTTCGGGACACAGTCTTGCAAGCCAGATGTTGCCACCGAATCCGTAGCTGGTCATGCCGGCGATGGCATAACCGCGGTCTTCGCATAAAGCACCTCCAAAACCAATATCACAGGTATTGATATCATAAACTTGTTCCCACAGCAGGTTGCCGTCAGGGTCCGTATGGAAAATCCACATATCTGCGCTGTTGGTCACCCACCAGGTGCCGTTGGTCGATCCCGAGCCATAATAGCCCTCTTCCGCAACTTCAATATTGAAGGCTGCATCACTTCCCTCGCTGCCGAATGTCCGGGTCCAGAGCACCTCGCCATTGAAACCGGTTTTTACGAGCAGGGCGTTGTAGGGATGACCGGGCTCTTTGGACTGTCCTGAAACAATGTACCCGTCCGGTGTTTCCCTGACACAGAATCCCACCTCATAAAGGTCTTGCGATCCGATGGCCCTGGTCCAGACCGTGTCACCATCTTCATCCGTCCTGATCAACAGTACGTCACTCTGATTGCTTTTCGAGTCAGGGAAGATGCACCCGGTGACCAGGTATCCGCCGCCGGAGACCTGAATCACATAATTACCGTTACTTCTTTCATAATACGATCGGGTCCAGTCCACATCACCTTCCGGATCCGTTTTAACGAGCCATGTAGCCCCGGTGTCCGGCTGGATGAGCTCGTCGACTTCCCACACGGGATTGCAGTTCTCCGCTTTCTTCGCACCGGTCAGGATGAATCCCTGGTCAGTGGTTTGCTGGACGGAAGTGCAATAGTCATTCCCCTCGCCGCCATACTTGCGGGTCCACAGGGTGTCGCCTCCCGGGTCCGTTTTCAGCAGCCATGCATCGCTTACGGGAGGTTCGATGAACGGATATACTCCCGTCATCAGGATTCCCCCTGCAAAATATCCGCCGTCATTTGTCTGCCCTACCGAAAAAGCCTGCTCAAAGAAGCCCTGGCCATAGGTCCGGGCCCATTCCACATTCCCTGAGGCGTCGGTCTTTAAAAGCAGCACATCAGTAAAGGATGTCATTCCATCCGGAACGCACGATCCTGCGATGATAAATCCTCCGTCACCGGTCTGACGAATGCTCCTGGCCTCGTCAATGTCGTTGGTGATATCGAGTATTTTCGACCAGAGTGTGTCTGGTATCTGGGCAGCGCATATTCCAAACAGGAATACGGTCTGCAACATTAGTAACATAGGTCTTTTCATGGCAGTGTTCTCCTGTTATTTGATTAGATTGGTTTCATGGTTTGGGAAACGAAAAATGCATCTGCCGGAACTGCCATCTTCCGTCCATATGCTCCAGCACACCGGTCCAGCGAACGTTTTTCCATCCGATCCTGCGGCCGTCCCATTCCCCGAAGTCGTCGAGCCGGCAAAAGAACCAGGCCACGCTGCCGCTCCGCGAAAAAGTGATCCTGAGGTCCCTCACCTCGAAGCTGGTGGCTTTGAACCGTGGATCCAGCCATTCTGATTCCGCGACCTTCCTGAGGGCATCGATGCCTTCGACCATTGAGGAATCGGGATTGATGATGAGCAACTGGTCATCATGAGCCAGGGTGCTGTACATCAGAGCGGTATCCTTGGTCAGCGCCCAGCCGATATTGCTTCTGATGGCGGTGGCAACGGCCTCATAGGCTTCATTATCCCGGTTTCCGCCCGGAGTGCAGGAAACCAGGTAACATGCCAGAAAAACGAGATAGTTGTAATAAACCGGTTTTTTCATACATCAGATATTGGTCGTTTGTTCGCCGGTACCGGTAACGGCCGGTGGATCCCACCGCCTGATCACCGCACCGGATCATTGAGGCACGAACATAATATCAGCTGGCATATCAGGAGTACTTTCCCATCGGGATGGACAAATTTCAATTCAGTATCGCCCCGGACTGAAGAGACTTTGCCTTCTTCAGGTAAGCGCCCGGAGTGATACCTGTGTTTTTTCTGAACGCATTGTAAAAGGATGATTTGGAGCTGAACCCGCAATCGTAGGCGATGGAGATGATCGTGTACTGCTCCGTCTCCGGCTGCTTCAGCATCCGTTTGGTTTCCTCGATGCGATAGGTGTTGATGAAATCGTAAAAGTTCTGATGGAATGACTCGTTGATGGTCTGCGACAACTTGTGCAGGGTGGTGTCAAGCATCCCGGCCAGTTCGTTGATGCTCAGATCATTCTCGAGGTAAGGCTTCCGGGTCTTCATCAGCTCCCTGAGCCTCAGGGTCAATGATCGCCTTTCTTCATCTGTCAGTCCCGATTTTTCATACTTCCCGGTTTCCGGGTTGCCGGTATAGGGTAAACTTACCGGCCGGGCCTTTCTTTTGGCCGGATCATCGAAGAATATCCCCGTCTGACGGTAACCGAAAAAGCCCATGATAAAGACATACACGGTCAGCATGGCCGGCAGGAAGTTGAGCGTGTACATAGGAATATCTATCTGGAATACGGTCTCGATCATCCATCTTATATAGTAAATGGAGATGTAGATCAGCAACCCGGTGATCAACCACCGCATCCACCTCAGATCCTTTTTCTCCGTGTTGGCGAAATATTCCCTGACGGTACGGCCATGGCGGATCAGCACGAACAGGGAGCAGACGATGTATAAGGGACTGGCTGAATCCCATATATGCAGGGCGACCAGTGTCAATCCCTTGCTTTCTGTAAAGAACTGACCGAACGAATCATATGCATGGTTCCCGGCCAGGTATCCGCTGATAGCGAACAGGCCGATGGCCAGAGGGATCAGGTGGAGCAGGTGAACGGCCCTGAAATGGTTTACCCTGTTGATGGTAAAGAGGATATAGAACCATGTGACCGGTCCGAACAATGCCCAGTAGGTGATATCGAACAGGACGATCCACGGAGCTCCGGATTCGGGTATGGTCCTGATCAGGTAGCGGTACAGCAACTCCGCCCCGACCAGCATCAGGAACGCCATGAGGAGCCAGTCCTTTATCTCCTTCCTTCTCCTGACAGCGATCAGCAGGGAGAAGAAGAGGGTCTGGACAAAACCGGTCAGTGCAATTTCACGCATACAATCAATGCAACACTTTGTATGTAGATCAAATATACGTCAGTGCATGCAATATTACATCATGATCCGGGATAAACATGCATGTCCCGACTATGATGATGTACTTCCCGATAGGGACGGACGACAAATGGTGTGATCCCATTGGTTTTTTATTTCAACAATCCTTCCTTACGATTTGTGCGGATTGATTGCTGGAGCACCTCCTTACTTAATATGTAAGCACTTACAAAAAATCAAAAAGGATACCATGAGCTGTATTAATTTAACTAACAGGCGGTTGTGCTTGTTCATATTGATAGGATGGTGAAATATTTGATGGGAACCGCACACCGGGTGTTCATTACTGAACAGCATTTGTGCAGGCCCGCATTGGTAAGCAGGAAGGTGGCCGGCAGGCCTGCGTGATAAGAGACTCCTGATAAAACCCACTCCGTCGACCTGAAGAAAAGGAATATCATCATCGGTGTTTGTGTCACTATTGAAGTCGAAGTGAACGGTTATCGAAGATACGGGTGGAATTATTTCATCAGTCTATCCACTTCAAGCTTCAAAGATGATCTTTTTATTTGTGTATCCACACTGAGGGGATCACTCCTGAGAGTCTTCGGCTACTGTGATAAGCCTGATGGCGAGCTCCATGGCCTGTTCTGCCGGTACCTCGTGATCGGGCAGTGCGCCGTGAATCTCTTCACCGGTCGCTCCGTAATTGCAAGCCAGCTTGCTGGACACACCGATCTCGATACCGGTATGCGGCAGGGATTGCGGTATGACAGCCCCGAAGCTGACGGCCATCCCGCCCGTTTCCTCGCCGGCGACTGTACCCATCCTGAAATATCTGAAGGTCCAGGCCAGGTCGGCTGCGGCAGAGAAGGTATTATGGCTCGTGAGCAGGATAGTGTTCCCTGTGAACCGCCACGGATTGTCTCGCAGGGGGATCAATGGCGGCGCATCATAGGTGCGGATACCGGTGGTGTCGCCGGGACCGAACTGCACGCCGTAAGTGGTCTCCAGGTAGTGCATCTGCCGCCGGCTCAGCTTCTCGGTCAGGCTGCCGACCTGCTGGAAGGGAACCGGTGAGATGTACTGGAACAGCTCGTCCGCCACACGCGAATCACCGCCGCCGTTCTCCCGGATGTCGATGATCAGGTCGCTGGCACCTCTTTCACGGATGACCCGGAAAGCTGAATCCGCAAAGCGGCTGAAACGGTCAAGCGCCTCCATCTCTTCGAAATGGATGACGGCGATGCGGTTCACCTCATCGATGGATAATGAGTTGCCTTTCACAGGGGTCAGGTTCTGCTGGATCCGGCCGGAGAGCTCCTCCCAGGACAGGCCGGAAAGCGTTGCCTGCAGCGTGTCACTCCCGGTACGGTATTCGACAGCAAAGACCGTATCGCCACAGATCGCATACAACAGGGGAGCGAAGCGGCGTCGGAGCCGGGTGGCCCTGTAGAACAACCGTTCCCCGCTGACATACGTCAGCATCTGCCCCACGAGCTCCGTGGATATGATCTGATTGACAGACAGTATCTCAGCACCCCCGGGTATGCACGCTCCGGCTTCTGAATGATCTGCCCGGGCTATGACGGAGGAATCGGTATGCACGATCTCAACACTTACCGGGAACAGCCTGACATGCGGGTATTCCAGCTCCCCGCAGGGGAAATAGACGGCAGTATGTCCGTCACCCAGCGCCGCAACAAGGGGAGCTGCGATCCTGAAGAACCCGAGCCGCGTCATGCCGTCCACTGCATGCCCCTTTGCATGCTCCAGCCGCTCCACGAATTCCTCCCGCGAGATGCCTGCGAACATGTCCGGGTGGATGTCGAGGATGATGGAAGAGAGACTGTCCATGTCCGCCAGTATCTCCTGACGGGTAAACTGTTCCTGCGCCCTGAGGGTATGCAGAAAGGCCAGAATCGGGATGATCAGGATCGTGAGCGTTTTCATGGTCTGCCGGTAGATGTCGTTCATCTGTGATGTCTGTGCGCAGGACAAATATCATACAAATAGCGTACACCAGGATCGCCTGATACTGCAGATGAGGATCACTATCCGGAGGATGATCTCCTGTAAAGAGTAATACCCACCCTGTTGATATGCCCGATCAGGGCGGGCTCCTCGATACGGTCGAAGATGACCAGGTCGGTCTTGTTGGGGATCGGCAGTTCATGAATCTCCGCCAGGGCCTCAGCGATATCGGCCACCCTCAGTCCCTCGCCTTTCAAAGCAATATCGATATCGGAGACCGGACTGCAGTTCCCTTTCGCCCTCGACCCGAACAGGACCGCCTCTGTGATCCGTTCGTTCTTGCGCAGCACGGAGACGATGCTTTCAATGTCGGCAGGGTCAAGGCCATATGTGCCGGAGTCATTCACCTGCAAGCGGTTTAGTTCCTGTCTTTTCCTCTTCAAGGCGGCGGTGCAGTGCCTTGGAACAGATGAAAATACACCCTCCTGATCTCACCGATAATGTCCCGTGCCGTTTCCTGGTCATAGGTATGGCTGGTGAGGTTGCGGCTTTCATGCATATGGATCCAGGCTTTGCCGTTTTCGATATAGCCATCCCTGAAGCTTTGTTCGATCACGGGTTTAGGTCCGGTGATACCCATGTATCCCTTCTCCTTCAACAGGGCCTGTAGAGTATTCCAGTCCAGCTCATATGCGTATTCAAAGGATTTGATCAGCCCCTGCTCTTCCATTTCGTTCAGCTCGCCCCGTTCCAGGAACCGCTCCAGTTGCCTGAAGGCATTGTTGAAGCTGATCAGTCGCTGCTGCCAGCGGATATCTTTTTGCTCTCCGGTCACGACAAATAGTATGATGTATGTTTTGTAAAAATACTAATTCATCCGGACATAGCTGACGTTGAGAATAGTACATGTATAAAAATAAGGAATATGCGACCATTCGTTCAGATTCAATCCTCCTTCGCGTTCCGCTTCGGCGGACGAGAAGGTATGGTTTAATTTCCCGGGGCTTGCCCCGGAAAAGAGGGTATAGGGCTTGCCCTGGGGTTAATACCATTTATTGTGAATTTGTTATTTCAAATTCTCTCACACATAACGGAGTCTTAAGTGGGATTTCGTGTTTTGGGGTATTGGTGGCATAAATTTACCTGCCACAAACAAACAAAATCACCAAACTCCACAAAAACATAACCCACAATAAATCTTTCTTTTATACTGACGGAAATCAGGTTTGCAAATTTCAACTGTCTGATTTCGTCAGTATAAGTAAAAATTAAACAGTCTCTCAATCCATGTTTAGTAAATTGCCAAACGGTCTCGCTGGACTATAGTGATTGATCTAAAGCTGATTTCTGATCAGCAGCAGCATTGATTTGTTTGATTGATCTTTCGTATCCAATTGATCCGTTGCGTTACCTGGGAATAGTTAATTCATAAGGTTTTGACCAGGTCGTTTCTGATCAGGGCCGCATTGTGTACCTCTCTCCAGAAAAGGAGTCTTTTGCGGTGCAGATTCAAAAAACGGAACGGGTAGGTGATCCTTCCCTCACTGTTTGAGACCGGTTTATTCTGAACGTGCATGTGCAGATGGGGAACCGTGCTGTTACCGGAATTCCCTGCGCGGCCGATGACATCCCCTGCCTTGACTTTCTGGCCGGCCTGTACCCCGATGCTGTTACTCCTGAGGTGGGCCAGATACACATATCTTTCATTTCCGATATCCAGGATCACGAAATTGCCACCCGGGTGTTCCTTGTCCCTGTGTCCCAGCAGGTCGCTTTCCAGCGTGTCGGTGACCTGGGTGATCACCCCGTCGGCAGGGGCGTATATGAATTCATTGAAGGAATAGAAATCAGTGACGGTATCCTCGTTGCCGCTGTAAAAACGGCTGTCCTTTCCCAGTTTCAGGAAATCGATGGCATACAGGTTGGTGGTGTGCGGGTTGGTGAGCTCAGTGGCCCCGGCATGGCCTGCCAGCCATTTACCCCTCACAGGCAGTTCCAGTATAACACACTCGGCTTCCTGTGGAAAAGGCAGTGAACGAAGGATCATCGGGAAAAAATATACCGCACCGGAGGCGGAAACCGCCAGTGCAGTGAAATACAGTATGCGCCGGAAGAGGTGACCTGAAAGCAGTATCCTGGAAATGGTGCGGCACAGGTATACTTCCAGAAGGATCCAGGAACTGAAGGAGATAATGAATAGTGTTTTGGCATAAACACGGATGACCGAGGCAGGCAGCAGCACGATGAAAATGAAATAGAGGATGCCGGCACCCATCAGTATCAGGGCTATAGCCATGAGCAGCCTGGATATTTTGTATATGATGCCCACCTCTCCGGACCGTATGGATATCCTGGGTTTATACCTGAAAAAAACATTCCTGATCCGGAGGATGATCAGAAAGAGAAAAAGGGCGCTCAGCGCCAGGCTTATAGCAGTAAGGATCGCTTCAAATTTTCCGAACATGGAGCTTAATTTTTATGATACCATTTTCGGCCCGCATACCGATTATGTAAGCGCTTACATAATTTTCAAAAACAGTACCACTCGCATTATGGCGTTGATATACAGTGTGTTATGAGGGTAATTGCTGAATTGAAAATCTCAATTTGTGGACGGATCCGGCACACCGGGTGTACGGAACTGACCAGTATTTTCGGAAGGGGATCAGATCGCAAGTCGAAAATCTGTTCTGCCTGTCCGGATGGATAGACGGGCCTGTCCGGATGGACAGACGGGCCTGTCCGGATGGATAGACGGGCCCGCCGTACCCTTGGGCAGGCGGGAATCTGCAATCGAATATCAATGCTGGTCCTGATTCTGGCCGTGATCGTGATCGTGATCGCTTTGTTAATACCTGATTGACCTAATGTCTGATTTCTAATGAATTCCCAAATCCAAATGTCGAATGACCAATGGTTCTAGTCCGAAGTTCCTGAAAAAATCCCCCTATAAATGCTTTATAAAGCCCGTCATTATTGAGGGTTAAAGATTTTTCATTTTTTTTTGTACC
>JAFGHD010000179.1 GCA_016939365.1 Bacteroidales bacterium
TGGGATCAGACCAGCGATAATCAACCTGCAGAACCGGGAGATAAAGCCCTCGAAAATAAAGGGGAAACGGATCAGGGACAACCTGAATAATCGCAAGTTTTGAAGCAATGAAGAAGATAGTCGAACGATTCGTTGAATATCCGATCTATGCAAATCTGGCCATCCTTTTCATCATCCTTGCCGGAGTCTTTGCATTCACTTCCTTAAAAAAGTCCTTTTTCCCGGAAACGGAAAGCCGTTTTATCAGCATATCCGTCTATTATCCGGGTGCCTCACCGGTGGAGATGGAGGAGGGTGTTACCTCCCGTATTGAGGAGGCTGTACGGGGACTGATAGGCATCAAGGAAGTAACCTCAACATCGGTTGAGAACCGGTCCAGGGTCTCCATCGAAACAACTGGCGAATATGATATCGATGAGATCCTGATCGAGGTTAAAAATGCGGTTGATGGTATTTCTGCCCTGCCATCCGCCGCAGAAAGACCCATTGTTGCAAAACAGAGATCCAGGGCCCCCGGACTCTATATGAGCCTTACCCCGATTGAGGGTGCAGAGGTTGACCTGATGACCCTCAAGGATTATGCCCAGCGGATCGAGGAGGATTTTTACAATTCAGGGGTGATGAGCCAGATATCACTGTCCGGATACCCGCAGCCGGAGATCTCCGTCGAGGCAAAAGAAGAGATGCTGCTTCGATATAATATCACCTTTGATGATATTTCCAATGCGATCCAGGATAATAATCAGGATGTTTCCGGTGGACAGATCAAATCGGATGAAGAAGAATTACTGATCCGCCTTCGTTCCCGGAGCACGGACCCCAACAAGATCGGCAACATCATCATTCGGGGTCAGCCTGATGGAGGTTACCTGAGGATCAGGGATGTTGCCGAGGTGAAGAAGAAATTTGCCGATACCTCGGACAAATCCTGGCTGAATGGAAGAACTGCCGTGAGAATATGGGTCGAAAAACTCCCTGAGGAAGACCTGGAGGCCATGACAAGATTTGCCCGTGCATACATGGAAGATTTCAATGCCAGGAATGCAGGGGTGGAACTTGGCATGTCGAGGGCTTATCTTGATATTTTACAAAGCCGGCTGGACATGTTGGCAAAGAACGGTCTCATGGGTTTGTTCCTGGTCATCCTCTGCCTTACCATGTTTTTAAGTTTACGGGTTTCACTGTGGGTTTCCTTTGGCATTCCCTTCAGTTTTCTGGCCATGTTCATATTTGCCTATTTCTACGGAATAACCATCAATATGATGTCCCTGATGGGGATGATACTGGTGATCGGGATCCTGGTAGATGACGGCATCGTGGTCGCGGAAAATATTTACCTGCATTTTGAGCGGGGGAAAAGTCCCATGACAGCCGCGGTGGATGGGACCATGGAAGTATATCCCGCTGTGCTCACTTCCATTACTACCACCATCATCGCTTTTACACCCTTGCTGTTCATGCAGGGAACCACAATGGAGTTTATGTCGCACCTTGCCCTTGTGGTCATAGCCTGCCTGGCCTTCTCACTTTTCGAGGCATTTTTTATATTGCCTGCCCATCTTTCCAATCCGAAGGTATTGAACCGCAAAAGTCTGGAAAGGAAGACCACGGGGATTAAAAAATATTTTGAAGGGTTTATCGTCTGGCTGCGTGAAAGGATCTACCATCACATGCTGGGCTGGCTGATCAAATGGAGGCATGCAGTGATTGCCATTCCGGTTGCCCTGATGCTTGTTACAGCCGGTCTGTGGATGGGAGGCTATATTAAAAATACCTTCTTCCCATCTGTTGATTTTGACAGTTTTGAGATAAATGTCGCATTTACCCCGGGAGATGGTGAAAAGCAGACCATAGAATTTCTGAGAAGGTTTGAAAAGGCCATCTGGGAGGTAAATGAGGATCTGAAAGCAGAACTGGACTTTGAGGAAGACATTATTGAAAGGGTGCAGACCAGCGTGGGGGACGCTTTCGAGCGCCAGGAATCCGGGGCACATGCCGGTGAGATAAGGGTTTATCCGCGGGACCTTGAAGGATTTCCGATCACAGGTTTTGACATCGCCAACAGGGTCCGCGAAAAAATCGGGCCGGTCCCCGAAGCCCGCAAATACACGGTCGCCGGCAGGAACAGATGGGGTTCGCCTGTATCCATCGGCCTGATGTCCAGGAACCTGGCTGAATTGGAGGAAGCCAAAAACTACATGATGTACCGCCTGGGTGAAATGCCCCAATTAAAGGACATCAATGAAAATGTTGCGCTTGGAAAGCAGGAGATCAGGCTGGATCTGAAGCCAAAGGCCTATTTTCTGGGCCTTGATGAAAATGCCATTACCCGGCAGGTCAGGCAGGGATTTTACGGGGGACAGGCACAACGGTTGCAGGAAGGAAGGGACGAATTGCGCATATGGGTGCGTTATCCGAAGGAGGACCGGCTGACGATAGGACAGATGGAAAACATGAAGATCAAGACGCCATCCGGTGAGTTCCCGCTGAGTGAACTGGCCGATTATCATATGGAAAGGGGACCGGTAGCCATCAACCGGTATAACGGTTCAAGAGAGATCCGGGTGGAGGCCGAAACCGTTGATCCTTATGCATCCGTACCGGAAATACTTGAACAGATCGAGTTGAGCATCATGCCTGATATTTTGTCACAATATTCGGGGATCCGTTATATATTTCACGGACAGAGACGCTTTAGCAGGGAGGCCATAGACAAAATATACAAGTATTTCGGCGTGGCCTTCATTGTCATTGTCATGGTAATGATCATGCATTTCCGGAGTTTTAACCAGACCATCATCATCATTGCCATGATCCCGCTGTCCATGCTGGGGGTATTCTGGGGCCATGGAATACATGGGAAACCAATATCGCTGATGAGCCTCTGGGGGATGGTCGCGCTGACGGGGGTGGTCATCAATGACGCCATCGTATTCCTTGCCAAATATGACGGACTGCTGGTAGAGGGCAAAAAAGTGGTGGAGGCAGTTATCGAGGCGGGAAAAGTCAGGCTCAGGCCCATTATCCTGACGTCTATCACAACTACTGTGGGACTCTTCCCCATCGTTCTGGCCAAAAGCCACCAGGCGCAATTCCTTATTCCAATGGCCATCAGCCTGGCGTATGGAGTAGCCATCGGTACCGTTTTCATCCTGATCTTTTTCCCCGTTCTGATCATGTTGCTGAATGATGTCAA
>JAFGHD010000180.1 GCA_016939365.1 Bacteroidales bacterium
ATCTCGCCGATATCCGTATACACCAGGCAGCTTGTCAGGTCGATCACACCGGATGTTATCGGGTGTGGGCAGAGGCTGTCGTAGGTATGGGACGTGGTGTCGAAGGGGACGGATTCCAGTTTCTCATTCACCTTGTATAAATAAACATCCCAATAAGATTTGGTTTCTCTGATGCTTGTCGTAAAGACATAATTATCGTCAGAAGTCTTTATCACCCTTGCCTGGAAAAGTGTATTAGTCATGGATTGAGAAAAGTAAACATTGCAGGACGTATCAATGACAAGTTCGCCATTGGGATTATCGATTACATCGGGGCCAAAGCTTGCAGCAACCATAAATAAAGAATCGTTGATCCTTGCGATATCCCTGAACCAGCTACTAATAATGTCAGGCCCAATATGCTGATTAATAATACATTTATAGCCCAGTTCTTCTCCATCCGTATTGTAAAACATTAAAAGCCCACGATCCTCCGGGATTGATCCGTAAGCCCACCTGCTACCTATGCCCATAAGAACAGTATCGTTCAGGGGAACTGTGCAACTAGCCAGCCCAAAAACAGAATCCAAAGCCATGAACGGCATCACCCACTTCTCATTGAACAGGCTGTCCACTCCTATAAACAGCGGCCGGAGAAAGAAATGGTTGGTGTCGCTGGGATAGGGATAATAGCAGTCGCCGGATATATAGTACTCGTTATTGACCATTTCCATATCATATCCGATCGGTAACCTGATCCAGGGATAATCATTCCTGGAGGCATAGGGTTTCTTCCAAAGTACATCCCCTTCCATGCTCATGCCGATCAGATAGATAATATCAATTTTTTCATCTGTATCGAACCAGGTAAGTACAACCAATTCATCGATATCATTGATCAATATGTCCAAAGCAGCGCCTTCTTCAAAATTGCCCTCATACAGCAACTTGCACCAGACCAATCCGCCGCATGAATCCAGCTTGATGACATAAGGCATGGTAGTATTATTAAACTTAGTGCCGCAAAAATACTTGTTGCCATGCTGGTCTGATGCACCTGCAATCTCATTTATTTTAAACTCGTTATGCGTGAATGTTTTATCGTACAACAGGTTGCCGTTCACATCAGTTTTTATATGCCAGCCATAAATGGTATTATTTGTGGTGGGGTAGTAGTTCCCGATTATGTATAAACCGCCGTCGTAATCTTCAATGATATTAGCAGCATATTCATCCTGGTTCGATAATCCCAGATGCACCTCCCATTTCTGGCTTTGAAGGCCAATGGGGATCAGAATTACAAGTAACTGGATCAAATTTGCCAATCTGGTCATTTCTCAAAAAATAAATGTAGGCCCCGGACAAGATTGCCCGGGGCCTTTGTGGTTATTCATTAATGACAAACTTCTTGCTTTCCATAATATTACCATTCAATTTGAGTACAGCGATATAGACGCCCGGTTTCCATCCTGATGTGCTGACAACCATCACATCGCTTCTCCCTGAAGGTTTGTGGCTGTACTTCGTTAATCCTGTGGCGTCCAGAACCTGCAACAGCGCTTCGCCATCCCGATTCAATTCATACTCCACCATGATAAAATCCTTTGCAGGGTTGGGCATTACCTTCAAAGATACATCAGATTCCGGAGAATTGCCTGCATGGTTGAATCCGGGCTGATTCACCGGTGATGATTTCAGAATGCCTGGCAGGATCACTGGTTCATCATAGGACAGCTCATTCAGGGCCAGCAGCACATTCATGGCATAGAAGCCTGCCAGTCCCGAAGCTGACGAGCAAATGCCGGAAAGGGTGGCTATCTGGGCGCTGTCCGATTCATGGATGCTTTTACCTTCAGATATGAGGGTTCTGAGGTACCCATAGAATACGGACATGGCCTGGTATTCAGCCATCGATGGGCCGTCAGGCTGGAACTGCCCGGGGATATCATCCATCACGGATTGTCCTGCCTGTAAGTCCCCGGAATCGAGATACAGAAAAGCCAAAGCGTATTTGGCCTTGATGCTGTTTTCCCTTGCGTACAAAGCTTCCAGGCTGTCCAGCGAGACGGGCCTTCTAGCCGACAGGATGGGGTGAATATATCCGTGGACAGAATAAATGGCATTAAACCCCAGGACAAGTCTTGGACCCTCTTTTCCGGGACAAGCCGCGGGGGAAATAAACCATACCTTCTCGTTCACTGAGGCGGAACGCAAAGGAGGATTAAACCCAAACAACACTTTTCCATCTAAGTTCGGGAGGCATTCGTATTCTCATTCAACTTACCATGATCAAACATTCCGGCCTGACGACCTCAAATCCAAGTATAATCCGGTACGGGGTAGTTCTGTTGACCGCCCTGCATTTCACATGGCTTCTGTCCATGTATGCTCCGGCCATATCCACTCCTGATGCACAGGGGTATTATACACAGGCACGTATCATTGCCCGGACCGGGAAGACCTGTCTGGAGCCAGAGTCGGTGACGCAGTATATCGGCCCACACTGGCATCATGCCGGTCTCAACAGGTACTATACTACCTTTGCCCCCGGCTTTCCCCTGCTGATGTCCCTGTTGTATTCGATCAGCCCGGCACTCATTTTTTTGCTCAATCCCCTGCTGGCCTCCCTGATCCTTCCCGGGATTTTCCTGGCATTCAGGCGTTCGCTGGGAAACGGCGGCGCCCTGATGGCAGCCTTCATGGTGGCATGCCTTCCTTTCTTCAATGAACATGCCCTTTTCGGGGATGCGCACATCGCCGCTGCATTTTTTACCATCTGGAGTCTTGCCGCCCTTCAGAGGTATTTTGAAACCGGATCCGTCTGGTGGGCCCTGCCCGCTGGCCTGATGGCCGGATTCATACCGGTGATCAGGTATCCTGAAATACTCCTCACCATTGGCATCATTGTGTATGCACTATTTACCCTGCATAAAAGAAAAATGCACTGGTTATCTGCGGCTGCCTTCTTTGGGGGGGTGGTTATTCCCCTGGCTTTTCTGGCGGTCAGGAACCACTCCACATTCGGGGCTTTCTGGCAGACCGGATATTTTCTCCCGCCAAACAGGCCATTGTTTGGATTACAGGAGGCCGTAAATCACTTTCCCCAGTATGTTTCGCTATTGATGTCCGAGGGAGTCGGGCCGCTTTTCATCCTGGGGCTTACCGGTATGATCCTGGCCCTGACTTCCAGCAATGGCCGACCTTCAGGGACCATGTTCCTGCTGCTCACCATACCCTCCCTGATCCTCTATGTTTCTCTGGCCTGGAGGGTGGATGGTCAATCCATGCGGTTCCTGATACCCACCTTCCCCTTTTGGTCTGCAGCTGCGGTCTACC
Source organism: Bacteroidales bacterium (assembly GCA_016939365.1). Taxonomy (GTDB): domain Bacteria; phylum Bacteroidota; class Bacteroidia; order Bacteroidales; family JAFGHD01; genus JAFGHD01. Next base: position 3,316 of record JAFGHD010000180.1, read on the forward strand.
TGATATTCCGGCTGACCCCTGAATGGAACAAATCGCGGATCGTCTGGGTCTCAGTCACCCTGGTTGCGGTACTGCTGTGGGGACTTCCACAATCCTTCAGGAAAATGGAGGGCCTCCACCGGCAGCAGACCGCTTTGTCGGGTATCGCACGGTGGATTTCGGAACAGACCCGTCCCGGTGACCTGATCGTAGCTGGCGAGGGGGTGTGCCAGCAACTGGATACATACGGCCGGTGGAAGCTGGCAGATATACGGATTCCATCTCCGCCGCTCCTGAAACATCCCGGACTTCCCGAAGGACAGCCCCCGGCAGTCACCGCCATACGAAATGCCGATGCGCAAAAAAGATATGAAACCCTGACAGGCCCCGCACGATTGAATACATTTCTCCGAGATGTCAGACAGTGGGCCGGTCATGAAGGAAGGGTATTGTTCGTACTTGAACCGGAAGCCTACACACACCTGTCAAGAGCCCTCACATGGACTCCCGGTCTGAAAATCCTGGGCCGGTATGAAGCTTCCGGACCGGCAGACACCCTCTGTGCTCCCGCAACCCTCAACCATCCGCCAAATCACGGGCCTCAAGGACCGGACCATGTATTTGATCTCAGGCTGAGCCAATCCCTGATTCTTGCAGAATGGCTAAGACAACCCTGGGAGATGACGATTGAACTGTAAAAACTGCGCTTCCGGGAACCATTATGGCATCATCTTCTTGCGAATGATCTCCGCGATCTGTACTGCATTGGTTGCAGCTCCTTTCCTCAGATTGTCCGCCACAATCCATAGATTCAGCCCTTTCGGATGGAACAGGTCTTTCCTGATCCTGCCGACGAAAACCTGGTCACTGCCTGCCGCCATCACCGGCATGGGATACCGGTTCTTCCCGGGATCGTCATACACTTCAATCCCTTCCCCACGGCTCAGGAGATCGCGGATTTCCTCCATAGTGAAATCTCTTTCGAACTCGACATAGACCGACTCAGAATGACCTCCCATTACAGGAACCCTGACGGCTGTTGCAGTAACAGCAATCCCGTCATCGCCGAATATCTTACGGGTTTCGTTGACCAGCTTCATCTCTTCCCGTGTATAATCGTTTTCAAGGAACACATCGCAATGGGGCAGGCAATTCATATCAATGGGATGGGGGTAGGCCGGTGCGGGGACGATGCCTGCCCTTTCATGCTCCAGCTGCCTGACCGCCTTCATGCCGGATCCCGTCACCGACTGGTATGTGGATACGATGATCCTCCGGATTCTAAACCTTTTATGCAAAGGGGCCAGGGCTAATGTCATCTGGATAGTGGAGCAGTTCGGATTGGCTATGATCATGTCTGAAGATTGTATGGAAGATCCGTTAATCTCCGGAACGACCAGCTTTACCCTTTCGTCCATTCGCCATGCGGATGAATTGTCTACCACCCGGCATCCCGAATCCGTAAACCTGGGGGCCCATTCCAGCGATACCGCACCGCCGGCTGAAAAGATGGCGATATCCGGTCCGGCTTCCAGCGCTTGTTCCAGAGTAACCACAGGGATGTCCTTCCCTCCTGAACGCAAGGTTTTGCCGGCGGACTTTTCCGATGCGGCGGGAATCATCACGTCGAGGGGAAAACGTCTTTCTTCAAGCACTCTGAGGATTTGTGTACCCACCAGGCCGGTGGCACCAATAACAGCTACCTTCATCATCCGGTCCTTTTTTTAGTCCTTTGCTCTGAAAAATTCCCCGTGGATGGCCTCTACGGCCTCCAGTCTTCTTGACCGGTCGATCACCAGATATGTAGTGACCTCCGACGCCCCCATGGAACTCATATACACATTGATACCCCTTTCAGCCAGCACCCCGAAAACTTTCGATGCAATCCCATGACGGACAACCATTCCCTGCCCTACCAAGGCAAGTACCGATATATTCCTCATGGTCTTGATCTCCGATACAAAGGGCAAATCCAGTGTCCGGCAGGTCTTCTCGGCTCTGTCAATATCCTTCAGTTCAAGCAAAAGGTTGATGCTGATGTGCGAGGTGATCACTGAACTGATATTGATACCGCTGTTGTTCAGCGCCGTGGTAATCCTGGCCAGGATACCCGGCTTGATCCCAATACCGGCTCCTGTCAGGTTCAGTATGGCGAAATGGTCACTGAATGTTACGCTCTCGAAAACCTTGCCGTTTGGCCTCTTGTGAGCAGAGATCACGGTAACCGGATCCAGCAGGCCGTTTTCATCGCTGCTGTTATATATAAAAACCCGGATGCCTTTCCTGACCAAGGGTTCCACAGTCCTCGGGTGCAGGATCCGTGCTCCGAAATAAGCCAGCTCGGCCGTCTCATCATATGTTAACCTTGGGATACTGGCCGCACCTGGGACGATCCTCGGATCAGCCGTCATAAGTCCGCTGACATCCTTCCAGATATGCAGCGATTTTGCCCCTACACACCTTGCAATGGCAGCCGCTGAGTAATCGGTGCCTCCCCTCCCGAAAAGAATGATCTGCCGGTTGGAGTCGATACCATAAAAACCGGGAATGACATAGTGAAGGGGTTCGGAAAGCGCTTTGGAAACATTTGGTGAAGCAGTCTGGAAATCTACAGAAGCATAACCCGAAACACCTGTGGTATACAGCCCGATATCTTCAGGCAGGGCTTCCCTGCACGGAATATTCCGCGAAGCAAGCATTTCACTGATCAGCAGGGAGCTCAGCTTCTCCCCGTAGGATAATATTTTGTCGTACAAACCATCAGGCGATAATCCCGGATGATATGCACTCAGGAGAAGATGCTTCAGTTCTTCAAAACGGACATCCATTTTCTGGGCAATCAAACGGCATTGCAAGGGATCTGGAATGATTTGCTCCATGTGACGGTTATACAGGTCCCTCAGGCTATCCAGGCGCGGCATCAGAATATCCCGGTCTGCCGGTATTTTCACTGTTTCGTCCAGCATATCCGTGACTCCGGAAAGTGCAGAAACGACGATGATCACCGGATCGGGAAAGGAACTGACAATACGAATAAGGTTTTTGGTACCTTCCGGGGTTTTGAGGTTTGAACCCCCGTATTTAATGATGTTTCTTATCATGGAAGTGACTTTTCCGAATCAGGTCAAATGAAAAAATTGTTGTGAACGATGACCGGGACATTCCTCCCGGTTGGATCAAATACAGGGTAAGTGCAGTGTATTACCCTGTGCTGCACATGCACATAATCACAAAGGAGGGGATCGGGTATTTCACCGTGAAAAGCATACAGAGCGGTATGATCTTTTCCATTGCAGTTACGATTTATAATTCCCCCTACCGGGTAACCGGCGCCGGGTCAGGTATTGGCACCTTTTCCGAAGCCGGTAGGTTGCCAGGGTTTCACGGAGCCTGATCTCTCCACCCTTCTCTATAAATCAAACTTCCCCGGTGGGGAAACCGACTGAGGGATCAAAGATAAATATTTATTAGATCCCCACGGATTGATTTTACCGGATGGCAAAAAGGATGAGGATTATCATTGAGATGGACAGAAGGCTTCCCGTGATGAAAGCCATGGAAAAACCGCCGGTCGACAAAGCGAATCCCATGACGATCGGTCCAAGGGTTTGACCGATGCGCAGCACCATTCCGTTAATGGCCATGAAGGCAGCACGGTATTCCATGGGAGCGAGCGCTGCCAGCATGGTTTGTATCGAGGGGATGTTCAGGCCATGTGCAACCCCGAATAATATTACGGGGATCAGCACCCATCCGGTACTGGGCATTTCCGGGATCAGAAAAAGGGAAAGGGAATAGAGTGCAAATCCGAAGATCATGAGAATCCTTCCGGAGAATAATCCCATGAGACGGCCCAATTGCGAGGAGATCAGGGCGGTGGTCAGTGACATGACCGACATGATCACGCCGATGATAGGCGCTGAGGCGCTGAAGCGTTCATCCATAAGCAGTGGAAAGCAAACGAGGTAACAGCCATAAAGGATGATGAAGGTTGCAATGCTAAGAATGAAAATCCCCAGTACTTTTCTGGTTAAAATCCCTTTCAGGGCATTCCTGAAGTATTCCCGGAATCCGGTATGGCGGGATGGTTCAGGATTGTTCAGGTACCGGAATACCAGAAATCCAACGGGCAGGGCCAGCAGTGGGAAGAAAAACGGATAATGCCATCCGATTGCCGCCAAAGCCCCTCCCAGAGCAGGATAAACGGCCGTACCAATACTCAGGATACTGGAATTGTATCCCATGGCGGCGGCCCTGTCCCTGCCATGAAACAGGTCTCCGATAAGGGTTACGTTCAGGGATCCCAGAGAGGCAGCACCGACACCCTGCAAAAAGCGGAACACCAGCAGCATGCCGAAGTCGCGTGTCAGTGCACAGCAGGTACCGGCCACACCAAAAAGCAGCAGTGAAGGTACCAGTATGATCTTCCTCCCGAGACGATCGGCGAGAATGCCCATCACGGGTGTAAGTATGACTCCGGGAAGTGTGAAGATTGTGATCAACCATCCCACCCTGTCTGCAGAAATGGCGAGCTCCCTGGCAATCTGAGGAAAGGCAGGCGTAATGCTGGCCACTCCCATCACCGCTGTCAGGGTAACAGCATAGAGGATCATCAGGTTGCGGTTTAAGAACAGCGGTTTTCCACTTCTGGATATGGTTTGACTGTTCATCAGAATTGAGCAGGGTTAGTGGCGGCAATAAAAGTATAACCGAAATAAAATTCAGTAGATTATAGAAATAAATACAAACAAAGTGAGTCCCAAAACAACCGGGATAAAATGTAATTCGGATTTCCCTTGTAACGGAATCTACCGCGGACGATTCCCGGTGAGTGCCACGAACAATACACCATGGGAGGGTACAACAGCAGTAAAGGTGCCCGGGAATTCTCCAAGATCCTTCTGCCTCCACAGGTCCCTCACCAGGACCCCGCCGGTGAAGCCCAGACGGGTCAGGTCCATTGGATATTCGGTAACATTATCCCCCAGATTGAAAATACCCGCTGCATGCCGGCCATCCTCCAACTCCTTCATCCAGACCTGAACCGGGTCGTCCTTGATCATGCGGAGCGCCTGCTTTCCGAGGGGGTCCTGGTTTACGGCGAGTACTTCGTCGTTGGTTAACAGGTTCAGGGTAAAGGGATCCATCATTACGGGATTGCAGCCCAGAAGGAGTGGAGCTGAAAGGAGGCACCAAAGGCTGATATGGGTATATTGCTCATCCGGTGTAAGCCGGGATGGGTGCTGCTGCAAACCCCATCCCACCCATCCGACGACGAGCATGTCCGGGTCATTCCAGTGACCGGGAGCAGCATAGGGTGCATTATCCGTCTGTTTAAAACCGATCCGGCTCATACTTTCCCATGTATCTACGATGTCACCTGTAGTCCTCCACAGGTTGCCCCCCACGGTAGCGCCCCATTCCCAGACCTCTCCCATGCCATACTGGCACAAACTGTAGACTATATCACGGTGCACCCTGTCCAGAGCCCTTCGCATCTTCTGGTAAGGTCTCATGAGCTCCTGCCTGGAATGGTCTTTCGCGATCCGTCCGTAGGAACACCAGTCATATTTCAGGTAATCGATCGCCCAATCCCCGTATGTGGATGCGTCACGGGATTCATGACCATAACTGGCGGTAAATCCTCCGCATGTGAACGGACCGGGTGACGAATAGATGCCGATTTTCAGTCCAAGTGAATGGATACTGTCAGCAAGGGCTTTGATATCGGGGAATTTTTCATTGGTCAGGATGGTTCCGCCGGCTGAACGCTTTCTTACCTGAGAGTCATAGGGAATTTCCCATCCATCATCCATATTGATATAATTCCAGCCATGGTCAGCCAGCCCGTTTCGCCGGAACTCACTGGCACATTCGAGTACCTTCCCCTGATCAACGTCCAGCCCCCAGCAATTCCAGCTGTTCCATCCCATGGGAGGCGTAAGGCAGATGTCATTGCCCACAATGATCCTCAGGGTAGAGGTGTCGCTTCCATCATCGTTGGAGGCCTTCAGGGTAACCCGGTATTCACCCGGTTCATCCGGCGTTCCGGAGATAATACCTGTTTTCTCATCCAGTGTCAATCCGTCGGGGAGCAGATCCGCCTTATATGTTACAGGCCGCCGGCCGGTTACCGGGATATAAAAAAGGAAAGGGTGTTCCGGTCTTACCCCGGTGACTTCAGGCCCGTTGATCCTGGGAGCCGGCCCGGGTAATGGTGTCAAAAGGTAAGGTGTATTTTCACGCATCTCCACCATATGCCCGGATCCCTTTTGCCTGAACTGATAACACAGGCAAACCGGTTCGTGCGGAACAGGAAGGGAACATGCGATCTCAACGGAATCTCCCGGAGCCAGTTTCACACGCATCCTGTCCCTGTTGAGAACTGCTCCCGTCAGCACGGCAGCTGTGATTGTCCGGAATTGCCCTTCAACCTGAAGGAATTTGGATGTATTCTTCAAAAAGAACTTCTTTTCGATCTGATCCCCCAGGTATTGAAAAGGCACCCTCTGGTAGTCAGCGGAAAGGTAATCGCTGAGATCCGCCATCGCCACCTGTTGGATGCCGCCAAACATTCCCCCGGGCCCTCCGCTGTTGTAAACCCTTACGGCCAGGGTGTTCAGCGAATCCCAGATGATCCGTGGATCATCAAGAGAAAGCGTATAACTCCTTTGTATCCACCAAGGACTGCGCTGATTGTAAAAGTTCTCCCCCACACTGCTACCCGGCGGCATAACACGACAATTCTGACCAATCAAATATCCGTTCAGAAAAACCTGGTCATAATCATCGATCTTTCCCATCCGGAAACGGATGCTGTCACTGAGAAAGGATTCCTTGATCATATCCCCCGGTATGGACAACGTCAGCCTGTACCAGGCAAATCCCAACATTTCATGAAAACCCTGATGATCCCATGTATCGTCGATCCGGATGGTCCGCCAGCCGGTGTCATCGAATTCAGGCAGGCGATAATCCGGATGATCCCCCGGGGTGAATTTCCAGTCGACACACAAATCCAGTACTATGGGTTCCCTGTCCCTTTTACAGGCACCGGATAATAACAGCAGTGGAATAAGTAACAATATCAGGGTAAAAGGCTTCATGGTTGTTGATATTAATGGACAAAATACGAACCCAACCGGATTTGCTGATCTTTGAGGCCTAAGTTAGGGAAATTTCAGCTATCGCATATTTCTAAGGAAAAAGATGAATCGTTATTTTTTTAGCAGGAGCGTTTTATATTCGTTCAGCTAGATCATTTTGGCTTTTTTTGTTGTTTCCCCGCTTTATAGTCGCAGAGCATTTGGCAGGGAAGACACATGGTGTCTGAAAGGAACTCTCAACCAAACAAGGAGGTCATTATGGAATGGATCGTCCCGCTCATCTGGCAATCCCTGATTTCAGGTTCCCGGTTGAATCCACCGATCCGGGTTGATCCAACCCCCACCCCTGCCAAATTCAATCCCCGGTGCTGGCAGTAAACGGTTTTAACCTGCATTTCGGCGGAATAATACCTTTCCTTTGAGGTAACCTGTTCTTCACCGTCCGGTCAGGGTGATTTTGATACATTTGTGTATTCATTATAAACCATATGTCCCATGACCCGTAAGTTCACTCTGCCGTTTGTACTCATGAACATTTTGGCTTTGATATTATCAGCACAGGATTACAGCACTCTTTTCTCTGGAAACACCATGCGGGTGGATTATTTTCATTCCGGCACTTCCGGGGAAGAACACCTCTCCCTGGATCGAGTTTTGAATGATGGTATATGGTCCGGAAGCCGGACTGTCCTGTTGGATGAGCTGAACCTGGGTCTCTACCGGTTTGAGGTGTTGGATGCAGAAACGGGTATGGTGATCTTCAGCCGGGGGTTTTGCAGCATATTCGGAGAGTGGCAAACCACTCCAGAGGCCTCTTCAGGCTGGGGTACCTTTCATGAATCGGTGCGTTTCCCATGGCCGGTAAATCCTGTGAGGCTGCTGATACTAAAACGGGACAGGGAGAACCGTTTTACCGACGTTTGGGAATGCCACATTGACCCTGATTCCCGGTTCGTCAACCCGTCCATCCTGAATCCCGGGTATTCCACATGGACTTACATGGAGAACGGCCCTCCGGAAACCAAGGTGGACATCCTTATCCTGGGGGATGGTTATACCCAGGGTGAGATGGAGAAGTATCATGATGATATTGAGCGGCTCACCGGTGAATTATTCAAGGTGGAGCCTTTCATGAGCAGGCGTTCCGACTTCAACATCCGGGCGGTGGAAACACCGGCCGATATCTCAGGGGTGAACCGGCCCCATTCCGGCGTGTTCAAAAGGAGCCCGCTTTCGGTAAGCTTTGGAGCCTTCGACTCTGAAAGGTATGCCCTCACCTTTGACAACAAGAAGGTGAGAGATATTGCATCGGCCGTTCCATATGACTTCACAATCATTCTGGTCAATGAGCGGACCTATGGCGGCGGTGGGATATACCAGCTTTACACTACGGTCTGCACAGACAATCAATTCTCAGGCTACATCTTTATCCATGAGCTGGGACACCATATGGCCGCTTTGGCAGACGAGTACTATACCTCTGCAGTATCTTACGAAATTGAGGAGATCACTTCGGAGCCATGGGAATTGAATATCACCGCCCTGGCTGATCCCGAAACCCTCAAATGGAAAGATCTGGTTTCGCCGGACACTCCTGTCCCCACTCCCTGGGAAAAGGAGGAGTATGATCAGTTCAGCATGGGGATACAAAGGGAAAGGGTGAAGCTCAGGGCAGACCACTCTCCTGAGGAGATGATGGAGGCCCTGTTTTCAAGGGAACGGGAGCAATCTTCGGCCATACTGCATCACATGCAGTATTCGGGTAGTGTAGGTGCCTTTGAAGGCGCCGGGTACCACCAGTTTGGCCTTTACAGACCGTCGGCCGACTGTATCATGTTTACACGCAACAAAAATGATTTCTGCCCTGTTTGTCAGAATGCCCTGAACAGGGTGATCAATCAGTACACCCGTTAGCAAACGAAGAAGCGATACCTATAACCCATGAATTCCGGCAACCTTATTGACCTGCGCAGCGATACGGTCACACAACCGACCCCAGGGATGCTTGGAGCCATGTTCAATGCAAGGGTGGGAGATGATGTTTTTGGTGATGATCCGACGATCATCGAACTGGAAACAAAAGCGGCGCGACTCTTCAAAAAGGAATCCGGGCTTTTTTGCCCGTCCGGCACCATGACCAACCAGATTGCGCTCAAAGCCCATACCCAACCGGGCGATGAAGTAATCTGCGATGAAGGTTCTCATATTTACCGATATGAAGGAGGAGGTGCCGCTGTGAATTCAGGGGTCTCTTTAAGACTCATCAAGGGTGACAGGGGCCGGATAACGGCCGGACAGGTGGAAGCTGAGATCAATCCGGACGATATTCATTTCCCTGTGAGCCGCCTGGTCGTGATCGAAAACACTTCAAACCGCGGAGGCGGCAGTTGCTATTCAAGTCACAACCTGCTTGACATCAGCCGGTTATGCAGACAAAGGCAACTTCGAATCCATCTTGACGGCGCCCGAATCTTCAATGCATTGGCAGCCACCGGGACGACTCCCTCTGAAGTCGGGCCGCTTTTTGACACTATTTCCGTTTGCCTCTCAAAAGGGTTGGGAGCCCCCGTAGGATCGCTGCTTCTGGGGGATGCCGGATTCATCAGAAAAGCCAGAAGAATCCGAAAGGTCTTCGGTGGAGGAATGCGGCAGGCAGGATACCTTGCCGCTGCCGGTATTTATGCGCTGGATCATCATGTCGACCGGCTCAGGGATGATCACAAGCGGGCCAACCAGCTGGAAAAACTTTTGCATCACCTCCCCTACGTCAAAGAGGTCATGCCTGTTGAAACAAATATCATCGTATTCAGATTACAGGATCATCTCTCCGCCGATGAATTCCTCACGAAACTGAAACAACACAATTTACTGGCAATCGGATTCGGACCGGGAACGATCCGGATGGTGACCCACCTGGATTTCAATGACGACATGCTCAGACAAACCATGGAAATCCTTGGAAATCTTCAGGTAAACAGGTAATCATGAATAACCGGCTGTTCCCTTTACCATTCCTGTGATCAAAAAATTGTTCCCGCGGCCTGCAATAATCCGCTTTACTCTCGTCTATAAAGCCATGAGCCCGGAAATTTCTGAACGCAGCAGGATTTCAGCCTTCATCACCAGGGAACACGACCGTTTGCTCGGATATGTCCGGAAACATTGGGATGATGACGGCACGGCTGGCGCAGAGGACATCCTGCAGGATGTAGCTTTGAACTTATTTATCAAGGTCGACTTCTCTTCACCCATCGAAAATCTTCTGGCCTACACCTACCGCGCTCTGAGAAACAGGATCATTGACCTGAGAAGAAAAAAAAGCCATCAGTCTATTGAGGCATATGATGATCCTGAAGGGGAAAACCTGCTACTGCGTAAAATGGCATCCGATGAGATCGATCAGGAATCAGTTGCCGAGCGGGAACATCTAATCAGGCTGATGATGAAAAAACTGGAGGATCTGCCGGAAGATCAAAGGGAAGTCCTGGTAGCCACCGAACTGGAAGGATGCACATTTGAAGAACTTTCCCGTAAGTGGGGAATTCCTTTGGGTACGCTGCTGTCACGCAAACACAGGGCTATGGGAAAGTTGCACCGCATGTTGGCAGACCCATATGAAAACAAAACAAAAAAATAAAGGAGGATTGATCATGGAACACAGAGAAGTATTTACCAGAAAAAGGCACATGGTCCCATATGTATTCCGTATTGTGGGATGGGTGATCGGCGGTATCATACTGGCGGTAGTGCTGGCGTTTCTCTTCGGCTATTTCGTGATGCTGCTCTGGAACTGGATCATGCCGGCACTGTTCGGATTGCCCGAGATCGGTTATTGGATGGCTTTCGGGATTATCATCCTGGCCAGGTTGATTTTCGGGGGATTCGGGCACGGCAATCATGACAAAAACGATCATGACAAACATTTCCGGCACAAGACCACAGGGACATTCAGCAATAAAAGCGGAAACTGGAAGTATTATGACGATTTCTGGCATGAGGAGGGAGAGAAGGCCTTCAGGATCTATGTAGAGACACGTGAATCAGAAAAGAAGGGGGAATGAGAAACCACCGGAACAAACCGGAGGGCGGATGGCCTTGTGCCATCCGCCCTCCGGATATTATTATGATAAGTACGGAACTGTATGGCGCTAAAAAAATTACCCTCCGTCGTCTCTCTCTTTTCATTATTTGAAAACCGTCCTCTGATGGAGGAAATTCATGCTAGCGGAATTCATTTCAACATTTCGCGGGCCTGGATTCCCCGCCTGCCCTTGAGGTCGCGAGCGGATTCCCCGCCTGCCACTTGAGGTCGCGAGCGGATTCGAACCGCTGTACGAGGTTTTGCAGACCTCTGCCTAGCCACTCGGCCACGCGACCTTTTCAGTCACACAAATAACAAAAACTTCAGTA